>JBNJFC010000115.1:0-5705 GCA_051746485.1 Pseudomonadota bacterium | reverse complement strand
CGCCTCGGCCAGCACCTTAGAGTCACGCTGACGAAGCGCCGCCATGTTCGCTTCAAGCCAGCGCAAAAACGCCTCGTCGCGGATAAAGCCGTATTTGATGACTTCGGCAAGCCCCGCTGAGAGTTCGCGGTCGGGCAACGTGTTAAGCGTGTCGATATCCACCAGCACGGCTTTCGGCTGCCAAAACGCGCCGATCATATTTTTTCCCAGCGGGTGATTCACGCCGGTTTTACCGCCAACGGAGGAGTCCACCTGGGAAAGCAGCGTCGTGGGCACTTGAATAAACGCCACGCCGCGCTGATAACTAGCTGCCGCAAACCCCACCATATCGCCGATCACGCCGCCACCCAGGGCAATCAACGTGCAGCGGCGGTTAAACCCCGCTTCTAGCAGCGCATCCCAAATCCGCCCGACCTGCTCGATGGATTTGTACTGCTCGCCATCAGGCAGCACCAGCGTTCGCACGTCGGTATGATCGGGCAAACCAGCGCAGAGTTTCGCCAGGTACAACGGGTCAATCGTTTCGTTGGTGACAATCATCACCTGCGGGCCGGCCAGGTACGGCACCATGGTTTCCGGGCGACCTAGCAAGCCCGTACCAATATGAATTGGGTAGCTGCGCTCACCGAGCGCGACATTAAGCGTGCGCAGCACGCCGTGTGGGTGTGTCATGTGAATACCTTATTTTTGCGCCGTACCTGTTTGATGTGCCGAACCGACCGTTTTTAGCGGGTCTACCAAGCGATGCACGCGGCGTAAAATCTCATTGACCACGGCGCGCGGGCTACGGCGATCAGTGCGCACGGTAATATCGGCGGTGGCACGATAGAGCGGGTCGCGCTTGGCAAACATGTCATAGAGAACCTGTTCTCGATTGGCACACTGTAAAAGTGGCCGGTTACGATCTTTGGCCGTACGCCTTAGCTGCTGCTCGACGGTGGTCATTAAGTAGATCACCGTGCCGCGTTCGCGCAGCGCGCGCCGATTTTCTTCGCGCAGCACCGCGCCACCGCCGGTGGCCACTACCACGTTGTCGCGCTTCGTCAGCTCATCGATCATCTGTACTTCACGCTGACGAAAGCCGGCCTCTCCTTCTACGTCAAAAATCCACGGAATATCCGCCCCACAGCGGTCTTGGATGGCATGATCACTATCGACAAACCCGTGCGATAGCTCGGCCGCCAACAGGCGGCCAATGGTACTTTTGCCTGCCCCCATGGGGCCGATCAAAAAAAGGTTGGGTAAATCCTGCATTAGCGAACCGCCAGGCCGTCATCAAGGAGTCTTGGAGTAATGAAAACCAGTAACTCTACTTTTTCATTGCTCTCTTCATTATACCGAAACAGTCTACCAATTAACGGCAAATCACCCAGCAGCGGTGTCTTAGCAATTTGGCGCAATTCCTCGGTGGTTAAAATACCGCCGAGCACCACAGTTTGGCCGTTATCCACCAGCACCTGAGTTTCGATGGTATTGGTATCGATGGGCGGCTCACCACCAAACTCGGAGTCGCGAAAGCTATCATTGCGGATCACTAAGTCCATGATAATGCGATCATCCGGGGTGATTTGGGGTGTCACCTCTAACTCCAACAGCGCTTCTTTAAACTCGGTTTCCGGATTGCCTTCTGAGCTCACGCTTTGATAGGCACGTTCCTCGCCCTGACTAATGATCGCGGTACGCTGGTTGGCGGTGATAATGCGCGGCTGCGAAATCGTCTGGCTTTTGCCTTCGCTCTCCAAGGCGCGCAATTCAAGATCCAGCAGAATATCGCCGGAAAGGTAGCCGAAACCAAAGGTGGTTTGCGCACCCGATGAGGAGCCTAAATCCACGGCAAGACCGCCCGTATTCGGCGAGCCCGACGAGGCGCCATTGAAGGTCAGCTGATCGTTATTGCCAAAGACATCTGTAACGTTATCGGCGCCTGACACTCCCCAGTTGATCCCTAACTCGCGCGACGCCGTATCGCGAGCAATGACAATGCGTGCTTCAATTTGCACTTGGCGCACGGCAACATCCAGACGGTCTAGCGTGCTCATGATTTGCTCTACTTGCTCGCGCGTGTCTTGTACCAAAAGCGTGTTGGTGCGCTGATCGATGCTGACCCGACCGCGATCAGTGAGCAGGCCAAAGCCATCTTCGCCGCGCAAAAGCTGTGCTAAATCTTCCGCGCGGGCATATTTCACTTCCACAAACTCGGTGACCAATGGCGACAGCGTTTCGCGCTGCTGGCGCGCTTCTAGCTCTTGTTGCTCTAACGCGGCAAGCTCAGAAGCCGGCGCGACCACGATCACATTGCCTCGCTTGCGGCTAGAAAGCCCCTGGCTTTGCAGAATTAGCTCCAGTGCTTGATCCCACGGCACATCGTTTAAGTTAAGCGTCACACGCCCTGTCACACCGTCGCTGGCGACAATATTAAAACCGGAAAACTCCGCTAGCGTTGAGAGCACCGAGCGCACTTCAATATCTTGAAAATTAAGGCTTAAGCGTTCACCGGTGAAGGTATCTTCTTGGGTTTCGCGTTCTTCTTGCGGGGCCTGGCTTACCGGCTGCACTTCTACCGTGAGCGTTCGCCCGCTCTGGGAGGAAACCATGGCGTATGCGCCCTGGGTTTCAAGGGTTAACTCGGTCCCACGGTTACTGGCACGCGGTACCACCTGCGTAATGGGCGTGGCAAAATCTGTCACGTCGTAGATTTGATTCAGCGAGTCCGGAATGGCCACATCGGGTAGGTTAACCACTACACGACCATCGCGCTCTTCAACACGCGGGGAGATTGAGTCGCGATCAAAGGTGATTTCTAATTTGCCCGCGCCTGCTTCACCGCGACGAAAATCGATGTTCTCGATTTGTGGCCCCTGAACGGTAGCAAGTGCGTCAGGCTCAAGCGGGGGTTCCCGTGAGTCGGGGGCAAGTGCTGATTCGGGGGTAAGTGCTATGCGTAGCCGCCCCTCACCGGGTTCCGTGGTGTAGTCATAAACCTCGGTGAAGTTAATCACCAACCGCGTGCGCCCGCTCGCCTCGATCGCCGTGATATGTTCGACCCCGCCTCGCGCCACTTCTAGGCGACGCTTAGCCAAACCACTGCTAGTGCCGGGAAGATCAATGGCCAAACGCGGCGGCTCATCAAGACGATAGCTTTTGACCTCGGGCACGCTGCCAAAAAACTGCAGGTCGATATTGACCTGCTCGCCACCGCTATCATCAACGCGGATATCAGTGAGCACGGCCGCTGACGCCCAAGCGGGCAGTAACGGCAGCAGCGCCACAGCCCATAACCCCACACACCGGCGGATTATTAGCAGTGTTTTTTTCAACGCTTTTTGCAACACGGTTATGCCCATGCCCTCTCCCTCATTTACTCTTTTGGCTGCGGCCATTTTATTCGTCAGCGTTATTGCCATCGGCCAGTGCTAGCGTGACATCGCGGATTTGCCAGCCCTCGCGTTGGGTAAAGACGCGTTCATTAATCTCAATGCGCTGCTCGGTTATGCGGCTAATGCGGCCATAATTTGTCCCCACATAATTGCCCACGCTTACGCTTACGACCTCATCCTCCGGCGTGCGCACCAGCGCTCGCTGGCGCTGACCCATTTGCAGTGTCCCGACCAGCCTGAGCTCTTGCAGCGCATAGCGCTCTAAAGGCTCCGGCGTGCGCTCTTGGTCGGGCGCTAACTCACTGTTGCCACCCGGTTGGGTGAATGTGCTATCCACCACCGCATCAGGCGCTAAAAACGGGCTGCGCGTGTCACTATGACGGTACGGTAGCGGCTCGTAATCAGGCACCTCAGGCATTTCAATGCGTGGCTGGCTGCCTGGCGTCTCGCGAATATCACGGAGTTTTTGCGTTAATTGCGCAATATTGGCATCGGCACAACCAGCGAGCATAAACGCCACGCTTAAGCCTAGAGCGCTGCGTTTCACTTGGCGCAACGTCATGTGTCGTCCTCCGCCTCTTGCACCCGGGCTAAGTCGCTATAAGTGCGCGCCAACATAGAAAGCCGCAGCGTATTGCCTTCCCCCTCGACCGATTCAAGGGTGAAATCATGCTGGGTCACGATCCGCGAAAGCGCCGCCATATCCGCCACAAACTGGGCAATTTGGTGATACTCCCCCTGCACTTGAATATCAAAAGGATGTTCCACATAGTGTGCTTGAGTGACCGTTGAGCGCAGCCGAATATTTTCAATGTTAAGTTGATTGTTCACTGCCGCGTCGCTGATGCTATCGAGCAGCGACGGAATCTCAACGCTTGTCGGCAGCATCTCGCGCAAGCGCGTCATTTGCGCATTAATCTCTTCTAGCTTCTCTTCCATCTTCGGCAGGTGCGCGGCCTCTGCGGCTTTACTGCGGTACTCTTCTAACAGGCGGGGTTCTTCACGCAGCTCCGACGCCAGCGCAGCGCGGCGCTCGCCAATCACAAACCAGTACATGGCCGCGAGCGAGAGCGCGAGCGCTAACAGCAGGCAGAGCGCTTTCAGCAGCAGCGGCCAGCTTCCCGCCTCTTTAATATCCAGCGCTCGAACGTCAACATCACGCAAGCGCTGCCATTCGTCTACCCACCAGTCGCGGTCAAGCTTCATTACGCTCCTCCTGGTCGGCGGTTTCTGAGGTACTATCGGCGGCATCATCGCCTTTGGGCATAACGCTTTGCTGGTTCACTTCAAAACGAAAGACCCGCCGGGCGCTATCACTATCGCTTTCGACCTCGGTAAATTGCGGCACTCCGAGCCCGGGCATTTTTTCAATGCGGCGCAGCTGTTCAGAGACTTGGCGGTCACTACCCGCCTCTGCCGTCGCGCTTAGGGTGTCACCACGACGGGATAGGCGCTGATAAATCACCCCGCTGGCTACGCTTTGGGCTATCTCGTTAAAGACGCGCACCGTTTTGACGCGCTCGTTTTGCAACGTCTGAAATAGCTCAAGCTGATCGCTGAGCTCGGTGGCATCCTCTTCGTAGCCGCGCACTTCGCTAATATCCGCTTCGAGCTGGCGGGTTTGCTCGGTGATATAGCGGTTGCGCTCGCGCTGCGCCTCTAACTCCGCCTGATACCACCGGGCCACCAAAAACCCCAGCGCCGTCCCCAGCACCAGCATCGCTACCAGCAAAAGGTGGAAACGGCGCGTTTGCCGCTGACGCTTCTCTTCGCGCCAAGGCAATAGGTTAATCATCACGCTCATTGTCCGGCCCTCATCGCTAAGCCACAAGCGGTGAGCATGGCAGGCGCGTCGTTAGTTAGCCCTTCAATGTTTAAGCGCTTATTCACCTGCATATTTTGAAACGGATTGGCAATGGTCACTCGCATCCCGCTATCTTCCGCGATACGCTCGGCAAGACCAGGGATAACGCTCGACCCCCCGCCTAGGACAATCTCTTTCACTTCGTGGTGCCGCCCCGCGGTATAGTAGAGCTGCAGCGAGCGACCCACCTGCTGAACGACAGTCTCCAGAAACGGATTCAGCACTTTGTCTTGATAATCTTCGGGCAAGCCGCCGCGTTTTTTGGCAAATCCGGCCTCCTCCATGGAGAGATCATAACGCTCGCGGATCGCATCGGTTAACTGCCGTCCGCCAAACACCGTATCGCGGCTATAGACGATATGACCGCCGCGCATGACGTGAAACGCGTTCATATTGGCGCCAAAATCGACCAGCCCGACACAGGTAGAAGGGTCTAGCTCAACGCTCAGCTGTCGCTTTAGCAC
>JBNJFC010000114.1:0-5711 GCA_051746485.1 Pseudomonadota bacterium | reverse complement strand
CGGCGCGCTTGATAGGCACAAAGCAGCGCGTCGTAACGCTCGGGGTTTAAGCGGCCGTCGGCGTCCGAGGCCCAATCGTTAACCACGATCGCCAGATCAAACAGCAACTCGCCGGTGCAGCCGTTATAAAAATCGATGATGCCGCCGAGACGGTCGCCATCAAACAGGGTGTTATCGCGGAACAAATCACCGTGGATCGCGCCTTGGGGGAGTTCGGCGTGCTGGCTAAACGCGCTTTCGAATTCATCGACTTCGTTTTTCATCAGCGTTTGATCACTCGGGCTGATGTAGGTCAGCACTTTGTGGTGCTTGACCCGCAGCCAGTGCAAATCACGCGGGTTGGGGCGGTGACCGGGGAAGTGCTGCGACACCACGTGCATGTGCCCTAGCGTATCACCCAGCGCGCGGCACTGGGCGATATTAGGGGATTCCGGGTAGCGGCCCGGCAAGCGCGGAAAGAGCAGTGCCGGCTTGTCCGCCAAGCTATGCAGTGCCACACCCTCGCGGTCGTGTACCGTGCCGGGCACCGGCAGGCGATGCTCAGCGAGGTAATCGAGCAGGTCGACAAAGAACGGCAGTTCTTCGTGCTCCCCCTGCTCAAAGAGCGTCAGTACCAGCTCGCGGCGGTCGGTGGTGACAAAAAAGGTGGAATTTTCCGTGCCGCCGGCCACGCCTTGAAGGGCGGTAAAGCGGCCGACGTCAAACTTGTCCAAAAACGCTGCGACCTGTGCGTCGCTAAGCGGAGTAAATACAGCCATGAGAGTCTCGCCCAGGTTGCTAAGCCCACTATTGTAGCGGCTTGATGCGCCACTTGGCAGCGTTGATCCGGATGACTTTCGCCGATAAGGCACCCAGGATCGTGCGTTTGGATTCGGCACAGCGCCAGCGGCGCGCTATCATAACGCCACGATTTTTTTGTCGCCGTAGTAACGGTGGATTTTTCTTGAACGGTGAATTGTGTATGGCTCGCGCTCCGATCGTGCTTGTGGATGGCTCCTCTTATTTATACCGCGCGTTTCACGCGTTGCCGCCGCTGACCACCTCCCAGGGGCAGCCGACTGGTGCCGTGAAGGGCGTGCTCAATATGCTCAAACGGCTGATCAAGGACTACCCCGATAGTCCCATGGCGGTGGTCTTCGACGCACCGGGTAAGACCTTCCGTGATGATATGTACGAAGCTTACAAAGCCCACCGTCCGCCGATGCCGGATGACCTGCGAAGCCAGGTCAAGCCGCTGCACGACTGCGTAAAATCGCTGGGACTGCCGCTTTTGTGTATCGAGGGGGTCGAGGCGGATGACGTGATCGGCACCTTGGCGCACAAAGCGACGCAGTCCGGGCGTGACGCGGTGATCTCCACCGGTGATAAAGACATGGCGCAGCTGGTCAACGCGCATATCACGCTGGTCAACACCATGAAGGATGAGACGCTGGACGAAGCCGGGGTGAAAGACAAATTCGGCTTACCACCGGCGCTGATCATCGATTACCTCGCGCTGATGGGCGATAAAGTCGACAACATCCCCGGTGTACCAGGGGTAGGGGAGAAAACCGCCATCGGCCTGTTGCAAGGTATGGAAGGCGGGCTGGATACCATTTACGGCGATCTGGAGCGAGTCAAAACGCTTAACTTTCGCGGCGCTAAAACGTTGCCCAAAAAGCTAGAAGAACACCGCGACCAGGCGTTTCTCTCTTATCAGCTCGCCACCATCAAAACCGACTGCGACCTACCGGTTGGGCTCGATGAACTGGATATCGCCCACCCTGACCGCGAGCGACTGCTTGAACTCTACCGCGAGCTCGAATTCAAACAGTGGCTCGCCGAGCTGTTAGACGGCAAAGACGAAGGCGTTGATGATGTCGCAGGCGGCGCGCCCGTTGATGACGCGGAAGAAGAAGCGGGAAACCCATCTCCCAGTGCGCGCCAGGATCACGTCATCACCGAGCAGCGTGAGCTGGACACCTGGCTTGAACGGCTAGAAAAGGCCGAGCGTTTCTGCGTCGACTTGGAAACCACCAGCTTGAATTATATGGAGGCCGAGATTGTTGGCGTAGGGCTTGCGCTTGAGCCTGGCGAGGCGGCGTATATTCCACTGGCGCATGATTACTTGGATGCCCCCGCGCAGCTGGATCGCGACGCGGTGCTAAACGCGCTCAAGCCGCTACTCGAAGACAGTACCAAAATCAAAATCGGCCAGAACCTCAAGTACGATATGTCGGTGTTTGCCAACGTCGGCATTACGCTTGCCGGGCCGCTCGCCGACACCATGCTCGCCTCCTACGTGCTCAACTCCACCGCCACGCGCCACGACATGGATTCGCTGGCGCTGAAGTACCTGGGCGAGAAAACCATTTCGTTTGAAGAAATTGCCGGCAAAGGAGCGAAACAGCTCACCTTCAACCAGATCGCGCTGGAGCAAGCCGCACCCTATGCGTGCGAAGACGTGGATATTACTCTGCGTCTCCACGAGATGCTGCGCCCGCAGGTGGAGCAAGAAGGCGAGTTGGCCGCAGTGCTCGACGCGCTTGAGCTGCCGCTAGTGCCGGTGCTTTCGCGCATAGAGCGCAATGGTGTGTCGCTGGATGCCGAGCGTCTGCATACCCAGAGTCACGAGCTTGCCGGGCGTATTCGCGAGCTTGAGAGCGAGGCGTTTGAGCTCGCCGGGCGCGAGTTCAATCTCGGCTCGCCCAAGCAGCTTGGCGAAATTCTGTTCAACGAGCAGAAGATTCCGGTGATCAAGAAAACGCCCAAAGGCGCGCCATCCACCGCCGAGGCGGTGCTTGAGGAGCTGGCGCTGGACTACCCGCTGCCCAAGGTGATCATGGAACATCGCGGGTTATCCAAGCTGAAATCGACCTACACCGACAAACTGCCGCGCTTGATTAACCCGCGCACGGGGCGTGTACATACCAGCTACCATCAGGCGGTGACCGCGACGGGGCGGCTCTCTTCCTCTGATCCTAACCTGCAAAATATCCCCATTCGCACCGAAGAAGGGCGCAAGATTCGTCAGGCGTTTACCGCGCGCCCGGGGTATCGCATCGTCGCCGCTGACTACTCGCAAATCGAGCTGCGCATCATGGCGCACCTGTCTGAAGATAAGGGGTTGTTGAACGCCTTCGCGGAAGGCAAAGACATTCACGCCGCTACCGCCGCTGAGGTATTCGGCACCTCGCTTGAGAAGGTCTCCGGCGATCAGCGCCGCAGCGCCAAAGCGATCAACTTTGGGTTGATCTACGGCATGAGCGCCTGGGGGCTATCGCGGCAGCTGCATATCGAGCGCAACCAGGCCCAGACCTACATCGACCGCTACTTCGACCGCTACCCAGGGGTGGCACGCTACATGGAACGCATTCGCGCCCAAGCGGCAGAAGATGGCTATGTCGAGACGGTGTTTGGTCGGCGTCTTTATCTGCCGGAAATTCACTCGCAAAACCGCAACCGCCGCCAGGGGGCGGAGCGCACGGCGATCAACGCGCCAATGCAGGGCACGGCGGCGGATATCATCAAACGCGCGATGATCGACGTCGATGGCTGGCTTGCTGAAAGCGGCTTCGACGCGCTCATGGTGATGCAGGTTCACGATGAGCTCGTGTTTGAAGTCGCCGAGAGCCAAGTCGAGGAATTTATCGCCGAGGTGCAAAAGCGCATGCAGGCTGCCGCCGAGCTTAAGGTCGAGCTTACCGTGGAAGCCGAAAGCGGCGCCAATTGGGACGAAGCGCACTAATTGAGACGTACGTAAGCCATCTCGTTGCAAACCAAACAAAAGCGCCCGCTGCCATGGCAGCGGGCGCTTTTCTTACAGACGTTGCGGTACGCGTGGTGACGCGCCCAGCTTAACGCCAGCCAACGCGATCAAAAATGCGGATCGCTTCAGGGTTGTTTTCACCCAGCTCGCTGATGTTCAGGTTATCTTTTTTGAAGTTGCCCCAGGATTCCAGTACCGGGTCTTTCTTCACGCCGTCAACCACCGGGAACTCGTTGTTGCCGGAAGCGAAGATTTCCTGGGCGGTATCGGAGGACAAGAACTCCAGAAAGCGTACGGCGTTCTCGTGGTTGGGTGCACCTTCAACGACACCGGCGCCGCCGACGTTCACGTGAGCACCACGGCCATCTTGGTTGGGGAAGATGATGCCCACTTTGCGCGCGGCTTCACGGTCAGCGTCGTCGTCCGACTTAAGCAGGCGCACGTAGTAGTAGTGGTTGGCAACGGCTAAGTCGCACTGGCCGGTTGCGACACCGCGGATTTGGTCGGTATCGCCGCCTTCCGGGTCACGCGCCATGTTATCGACCACGCCCTGTGCCCACTCTTCAGCGCCTTCTTCGCCGTGATGGGCGATCATAGACGCCAGGAGCGACTGGTTATAGATGTTGTTAGACGAACGAATGCACACTTCCCCTTCGAACTGCGGATCGGCCAGGTCTTCGTAAGAGCTGATCTGGCTGGGGTCGAAGTTCTCGCGGTTATAGTAAATGGCGCGAGCGCGCTGGCTAAAGCCAAACCACAGGCCTTCCGGGTGGCGCATCGATTCTGGTAGACGTTCGTCTAGTACATCCGATTCAACGCCTTGAAAGATGCCTTCTTGTTCAGCACGCCATAGGCGGCCAGCGTCGACGGTCAGCATGACATCGGCAGGGCTTGCCACGCCTTCGCGTTGAATCCGCTCAATGAGCTGGTCAGAATCGCCTTCGAGCACGTTGACTTCAATACCGGTTTCTTCGGTAAAGGCGGTGTAAAGGCGTTCATCTGAATCGTAGTGGCGAGCGGAATACAAGTTGAGCTCGTCGGCTAATGCTGTGCTGGCAAAAGCGCTACTTACCAAAGCGGCAGCCACCGGAGCAGCGAAGCGTGTTGTTTTCATCGTCGAACGTCCTCTTGATAGATAATGATAATAAGTTGCATTACGAATCGGTTTGCTCATTTAAGCGTTTAGCGCACGCTGCGTCAAGTAAGTGAGAAAGAAAACCATCTAATGCTATCGATAACGGTGAGAAAGGTGCATTGGCGGCCAATAAAAAATAGAATGCGAATAGCTTTCAATTCTTTTATTGGCGGAGTGTCATGACGGTCACGATGAAGACGGCGGAAGTTGCAGCGCCAGTCAATGCGCTGGCACTGCACAACGTGTGCCATACGTTTGATGGCAACACCGTAGTAAAGGGTATCGACTTGGAGGTTGAGCCCGGCGAAGTGGTGTGCTTGCTTGGGCCTTCCGGGTGCGGAAAAACCACCCTGTTACGGATTGCGGCCGGGTTAGAAGTGCTGCAAGAGGGCAGCGTGTCGCTTGAGGGGGACGTGATTGCGTCGCCGGGGCAGCGTCATATGCCGCCAGAGAAGCGCAATGTGGGGCTGGCCTTTCAAGATTCCGCGCTTTTCCCGCACTTAACCGTGTTGGAAAACGTGATGTTTGGGCTCAAAAAGCTATCAGGGACTCAGCGGCGCAAACGCGCCAAAGAGCTGTTAGAGCAGCTTGGCATGGCACGTTATACGGATACCTATCCGCATATGCTCTCGGGGGGGCAACAGCAGCGCGTGGCGCTAGCGCGGGCATTGGCCCCCGAGCCGCGGCTCATGCTGTTGGATGAGCCGTTTTCGAGCCTGGACGCGCGCCTGCGTGATCAAATCCGCGACGATACTCTGCATGTGCTAAAAAAAGTTGGCGCTGCAACGCTTTTGGTCACCCACGACCCGGAAGAGGCGATGTTCATGG
>JBNJFC010000113.1:0-5711 GCA_051746485.1 Pseudomonadota bacterium | reverse complement strand
CCCGGCGTTTCCATGGGGTTTCCACGGGTGAAACTCGAAGCCGCCGAAGGGCTTGAGCGTGTGACGTTGAGCGAGGACGAATGGCGCGAGAAACTTTCGTCAAAAGCTTACTATGTGCTGCGTGAGCACGGCACGGAAGCAGCGTTCTCAAGCCCGCTGAATGATGAACAGCGTAAGGGCGAGTATCGCTGTGCCGGATGCGATTTGGTGTTATTTACCAGCGACACGAAGTTTGATTCTGGCACCGGCTGGCCGAGCTTTTATACTCATGTTGAAGGGCATTTACTCAGTCAGCTCGATTTCAGCATGATTTGGCCACGGACCGAATATCACTGCGCGCGCTGTAGCGGGCATCAAGGGCACGTGTTCGGCGATGGGCCGGAGCCCACCGGGCTGCGTTGGTGCAATAACGGCGCTGCACTGCATTTCGTGCCTGCCTGAGGCAGTTAAAGCCGCTTTGTGATACCTTGTCGCTTCTACTAAAAGCTGCATGAGTTAGTTGCGATATATGGATGTCAATCAGCGTATTCTCACGCGCTTAGCCGATGAGCTGAGCGTTCGCCCGCAACAGGTATCGGCGACGGTGGCGTTGTTGGATGAAGGCGCTACCGTGCCGTTTATTGCCCGTTACCGTAAAGAAGTCACCGGTGCGCTGGATGACATACAACTGCGTCAGCTCGATGAGCGCCTACGTTACTTGCGCGAGCTGGAAGAACGGCGTGCTGCGGTACTTGCCGCTATTGATGAGCAGGGCAAGCTAAGCCCGGAGCTGGCGAGTAAGGTCGACGCGGCGGATACCAAGCAGCGCTTAGAAGATTTATACCTTCCGTATAAGAAAAAGCGCCGTACCAAAGCACAGATTGCCCGTGAAGCTGGTTTAGAGCCGCTAGCGGATGCGCTACTTGCTGATTCCATGCGCAACCCCGAAACCGAAGCCGCCCATTACCTGCGCCCAGCGGAAGGGGATGTACCCGCGATTGAAGATGCCAAGTCTGCTCTCGATGGGGCAAAGCAGATCCTGATGGAGCGCTTTGCCGAAGACCCGGAATTGGTGGGGCAGCTGCGTCAGCGCCTATGGCAAGAAGGCGAGCTTTCGTCTCGCTTGCTGGATGGCAAGGCGCAGGAAGGCGCCAAATTCTCCGACTATTTTGAGCACGATGAGAAACTGGCGAAAGTGCCCTCTCATCGTGCACTGGCGATGTTCCGCGGCCGCAACGAGGGTATATTGAGTCTTGCGATTCGTTTGCCTGGCGAAGACGAAGCCGATGTACACCCCGCCCAGGTGGCGATTGCTAAGCACGTGGGGGTGCGTGATGAAGGGCGTCCTGCGGATAAATGGCTGTCTGAGGTCGTGCGCTGGACCTGGCGTGTCAAACTCTACACCGCGCTGGAAACCGAGCTTCTGGGTCAGCTGCGCGAACAAGCCGAGCTCACCGCTATTGAGGTGTTTGCGGCTAACTTGAAAGATTTACTGCTGGCCGCACCGGCCGGTCAGAAAGTCACGCTGGCCATCGACCCTGGCCTGCGTACTGGCTGTAAAGTCGCAGTGGTGGACGCCACCGGCCAATTTGTCGATCAAGCCACGATCTACCCCCACGCGCCGCAAAAGCGTTGGGATGAATCGCTTGCTGAATTGGCACGCTTGGTCAAAAAACACAATGTCTCGCTGATTGCGGTGGGCAACGGTACGGCCAGTCGCGAAACCGACAAGCTCGCCGCCGAGCTCGTCAAAGCCATGGCGCCTGATTGCCGGTTGAGCAAGGTCATGGTCTCCGAAGCCGGGGCGTCGGTTTACTCAGCGTCTGAATACGCCTCCCGCGAGCTGCCTGACCTGGATGTCACGGTGCGGGGCGCCGTCTCTATCGCGCGGCGGTTGCAGGATCCACTGGCCGAACTGGTCAAGATCGAGCCAAAGTCTATCGGGGTGGGGCAGTATCAGCACGATGTCTCCCAAGTCCAGCTCTCCAAATCGCTCGAAGCGGTGATCGAAGACTGCGTTAACGCCGTTGGGGTGGATTTGAACACCGCCTCCAGCGCGTTGCTTTCCCGCGTCGCAGGGCTCTCATCGACGCTTGCCGACAATATCGTCGCCCAGCGCAACGCCAAAGGCGCCTTTGCCAGCCGCAAGGAACTCTTAGACGTCAGCCGGCTAGGGCCGAAAACGTTCGAGCAGTGTGCCGGTTTCTTGCGTATTCCCCAGGCGAAAAACCCGCTGGATGCCAGCGCCGTTCACCCGGAAGCCTACCCACTCGCTGAACGCATCGCCAAGCAGAGCGGGCGCGAGCTGCGTAGCCTGATCGGCGATAGCGCCGCGCTGAACGCGCTGAAACCGGCTGAATTTGCCGATGAGCGGTTTGGTGTGCCCACGGTAACCGACATTCTCAAAGAGTTGGATAAACCCGGCCGTGACCCACGCCCTGAGTTCAAGGCCGCCGAATTCCGTGAAGGCGTGGAAACGCTCAATGACCTTAAATTGGGTATGGTGCTCGAAGGCACCGTCACTAACGTGACGCACTTTGGCGCGTTTGTGGATATCGGCGTGCATCAAGATGGCTTGGTGCATATTTCCGCACTGTCTGATCGTTTTGTCGAAGACCCGCGCAGCGTGGTAAAAGCCGGTGATATTGTCACCGTGAAAGTGATGAGCGTGGATATTGCGCGCAAACGGGTGGGTATGTCCATGCGCTTGGACGATCAACCAGAGGCTGACAGCACCGCTAGCCAGCGAGGCGATGGCGCTAAAAGCGGGACGAAATCCGGTGACGTAAAGCCCAGCCGTGGTAAGCGAAAATCCGCTAAGCCGGCGCAAGAGAGCGCACCGGTGGGGGCGCTAGGGGCGGCGTTACTCAAAGCACGCCAAGACAAGTAAACGCCGCGTCATAGCGTGAATTAATTAGCCTGTTACCTTGATTGTTGCCTAAATGGCGCCATATCCTGCGATCTGTGTGTTGTCGTGGCGACATTCGCTGAGTTCACCTAGCCCGCTGAGGCGGGCTTTTAAACAAGGAGTGTTCACCTTGTCTGAACCTCTCTCTGTACCGTCATTTTTAGCCGCCAACGTGGCGCGCTTGCTTCCCGTCGCCCGCAAGGGAAACTTGGGCCGCTTGCGCCGTGGGATCGAAAAAGAAGGGCTGCGCGTCGATGCCGAGGGCCGTATTGCTCAGACACCGCACCCGCAGGCGCTTGGCTCTAAGCTGACCCATCCGCATATCACTACCGACTACTCTGAGGCTCTTTTAGAGTACATCACGCCGGTTTACTCTGAGCCGCGCGAAGCGCTGGCGTTTTTGGGCGATCTGCAGGCGTTTAGCTATCGCTACCTCGATGATGAGTGGATTTGGCCGGCGAGTATGCCCGCCCGCTTAAACGGCAACGATAGCGTCGTGATTGCTGACTACGGTAACTCCAATACCGGTGTCATGAAGCATGTCTATCGCAAAGGGCTGGACGTGCGTTATGGGCGCATCATGCAGGCGATTGCCGGCGTGCACTATAATGTCTCACTGCCAGATTCCATGTGGCGTGTGCTACAAGCGTTTGAAGGGCAGGAAAAAACGTCGCTGAACGACTACCGCTCGGCACGCTATTTTGGTTTGATTCGAAACTTTCGCCGCCACAGCTGGCTTTTGCTTTACCTCTTCGGCGCTTCGCCCGCAATCGACAAAAGCTTTTTACCCAGCGGCAATGTGCCGGAAAAACTCAAAACGCTAGACGATGAAACCTATTACGCGCCTTATGCCACAACGCTACGCATGTCGGATCTGGGCTACCAGAACAAGGTGCAAGAGCAGTTAAAAATCTGTTTCAACTCGTTATCCAACTATGTCAATACCTTGCGTCACGCCATCTCCTCTCCGTGGCCGGATTACGAAAAGTTAGGCGTGAATGTCGACGGTGAATGGCGTCAGCTTAACGCCAATATTCTGCAGATCGAAAACGAGTATTACAGTGACATTCGTCCCAAGCGCGTCACCAAGCATAACGAGACGCCGAGCCAGGCGCTAGAAGCGCGTGGCGTGGAATATATCGAAGTGCGTTGCCTGGATTTAAATCCCTTTGATCCGCTCGGCGTCACTGAAACGCAAATTCGCTTTATCGATACCTTCCTCATGTGGTGTTTGCTCAGCGAAAGCCCATGGATTTCCGATGAGGAGTGTGACCGCTTGGACGATAACCGTCGCTTTGTCGTCGAGCGTGGCCGCGACCCGGAACTGGCCCTGACTCGCGATGGCAAGGCCACTAGCGTGCGCGACTGGGGTGAGCAAATCTTTACCGAGATGGCCGAAGTGGCGACGTTGCTGGATGCGATGGAGGACGGCTCTCCCCACGCCGAGGCAGTTGCGGCATTGTCGCCTAGCCTGCAAGACCCGTCGCTGACGCCGTCCGCGCAGCTTTTGGCACGCCTTGAGCAAGACAACGTGTCGCTTAACGAGTTGATGCTTTCCTTGGCCAAAGAACAGGGTGAGCAGCTGCGCCATCAGCCGATGATGCGTGCTCGTGCATCGCTGTTAGATCAGCTAGTCGAGACGTCACATCAACAGCAGCAAGACATTGAAGACGCCGATCAAGAGAGTTTTGACGCGTTTCTGGCCGACTACTTTGCGAGTGCGCGCGAAAATCGTGCCCTCACGCCGTTACACAACGAGGTGTCATCTTGATGCTGGCTTCTACGCGCGGGGTGGCACTGGCAGGGGTAGCATTCTGCGTATTGATGATGGCCGTTGCGCTCGCGCTTGAGCATATCGCCGGCCTTGCCCCTTGTCCTTTGTGTATTTTTCAACGGGTGGGGGTTATTGCCACCGCCATCGTGCTGGCCGTCGCGGCGCTGCATAACCCCGCCGGGCGCATCGGGCGTGCCTTTTACGGTGTGCTGAGCTTAATCACCGTTGCCGGCGGTGCTTTTGTCGCCGGGCGCCACGTGTGGTTGCAGTCATTGCCTGCCGACGACGTGCCGAGCTGTGGGCCAAATCTTGATTACATGATGGATATGCTGCCGCTACAGGATGTGGTGGCGATGGTCCTCACCGGTTCTGGCGAGTGCGCCGAAATCGATTTTTCCCTGCTAGGATTGTCGCTGCCAGGCTGGACGCTCATCGGCTTTTTATTCTTAGCCTTAGTGCCGTTGCGCCTGCTTTGGCTCGCTGTGACGGCCCGCCGCTAAACCGCTTTCACGCGTTTCGTTTACGTTTACTTCGCTCCTCTCGGCACCCGCACTGACTGTTCGGGTGCCGAGTGCGTTTGCGCGGAAGGAAAAATATTTTGACGATTTGGTAAAATATAGATATTTTCTAGTAAGGCACTTGAAGATTACCTATCGCCGCTACAGCTTGGGAGCTATGACGATGAGCCGTTTTAATTGGGATGATCCGTTACTACTGGAACAGCAGTTGACCGACGAAGAGCGCCAGATTCGCGACGCCGCCTATGATTACTGCCAAGAAAACCTGCAGCCGCGGGTGTTATCGGCGTTTCGTGAAGAGCGTTTTGATCGCGACATCATGAGCGAAATGGGCGAACTCGGTCTGTTGGGCGCAACGGTCTCGCCGGAATACGGCGGTGCAGGCGTTAACCATGTGGCTTACGGGTTGATCGCGCGCGAAGTCGAGCGTGTCGATTCAGGCTACCGCTCGGCCATGAGCGTGCAGTCGTCGCTAGTGATGTTCCCGATTGAAGCCTATGGCTCAGAAGAGCAGAAGCAGAAATACCTGCCT
>JBNJFC010000112.1:0-5996 GCA_051746485.1 Pseudomonadota bacterium | reverse complement strand
GCGAAAGGGGATCGTCGTTTTAAAGACGAGGCTTGGACGCAAGAACCGTACTATCTCGCTATCATGCAGCAATATTTGCTGTTCTCTCAGCTGGTGGAAGAGTTGATTGAGAACCTTGACGGCTTGGACGAATCTCGCAAACACCACTTACAGTTTTATGCGCGTCAAATGGTTAACGCCATGGCGCCGACCAACTTTGCTGCCACCAACCCGGAAGTGATGCGCCAGACGCTGGAAACACGCGGTCAAAACCTCGTCGATGGATTGGCTCGTTTGCGTGAAGATCTGGAAAACTCGGCAGAAGGCATTAACGTGCGTATGACGGATCGCAGCGCGTTCGGCGTGGGCGACAATATTGCCGTTACGCCGGGTTCGGTGGTGTACGAAAACGAGTTGATTCAGTTGATTCAGTACACGCCGACGACGGAGAAGACGTTCAAAACCCCTCTGCTGGTCGTGCCACCCTGGATCAATAAGTATTACATTCTGGATCTTCGCCAGGATAACTCGCTAATGAAGTGGCTGGTAGATCAAGGGCATACCGTGTTTTTGATTTCCTGGCGCAACCCTGGGCCTGCACAACGCGATCTCACTTGGGCGGACTATATGCAAATGGGTCCCATCAGTGCGATAGAGGCTATTGAGCAAGCGTGTGGTGAAAAATCCGTCAATCTGATGAGTTACTGCATCGGTGGAACGCTGACCGCTTCGGTGATGGCGTATCTCACGAGTACACGACGCGGCCGCAAGGTGAAGTCTGTCACCTATATGGCCACACTGCAGGACTTCCGTGACCCAGGCGATGTGGGGGTATTCCTCAACGAACAGGTGGTGCAAGGGATTGAGCGAACCATAGAGGATAAAGGCTATTTAGATGGCCGCTCAATGGCGTATACCTTTAATTTGTTGAAAGAAAATGACCTGTTTTGGTCGTTCTATATTAGCAATTACCTGAAAGGTGAAAAGCCGCCTGCCTTCGACCTGCTATATTGGAACACTGACGGTACCAATCTGCCGGCAGGGACGCATGTGTGGTACTTGCGCCACATGTACCTGGAAAACCGTTTGGTCGAGCCGAACGGCATTGAACTGGATGGCGTGAAGATAGATCTTCGCAAGGTATCGACGCCAAGCTATTTCATCTCTACGAAAGAAGATCATATTGCCAAGTGGAATAGCACTTACTACGGCGCACTGCTACCCAAGGGGCCGGTAACCTTTGTGCTCGGTGGTTCGGGCCATATTGCGGGGATTGTGAATCCGCCGCGTAAGAATAAGTATGGTTATTGGACCAATAGTGAGTTGCCTGATACGCACCAAGAGTGGTTTGAAGGGGCCACCTTTAACGAGGGTTCGTGGTGGCCGCATTGGCAGGCATGGATGACCGATAACGGTTATGCCGATAAAGAGAAAATGGTACCGGTGCGCCAGCCGGGCGAGGGCGAGCTCTCTATTATCGAGCCTGCGCCGGGTCGCTATGTGCGACAGACCATTCCTGAGGTGTTAGGCCAGGCAGCGGCAGATACAATGGAAAGTGTCGCAGCAGCCAACAGCAGCCGCCCAAAAACACAAGCGTGATGATGTGTTTGATGACGACCACGCAGTTGTGATCTAACGTCTAGACAGCAGAAGGGCGCCATTAAGGCGCCCTTCTGCTGTCTGGCTCAGAGGTCTGGCCTGTTTTGAGCTCTCTATGATTTATTGCTTACACGCAAACCCGGCAGGATTAAGAGCCCGGCAAGCAACCACGTAGGCCAACTTCCCATGCGAGTAAACGGCGTGATGCCCTCCATGGCATACAGGTCACCGGTAAGCGTTGCCGTTTCAAACTGCGGCGCGCGCGATACCACGTGGCCTTGCGCGTCGATGATGGCGGTTATCCCATTGCTGGTGGCGCGGGCTACATAGCGGCCGTTTTCTAACGCGCGCAGCCGGGCCATTTGCAGATGTTGATGCGGGCCGATAGAGGCGCCAAACCACGTATCGTTGGAGACCGTCATCAGTACGTCACTCTCTCTCGCACGCTCGGCCACCAGCTGAGGGTAGATGATTTCATAACAAATAGCGTTGCCCAACGTAATACCGGCGGCTTGGATGGGCGCTTGATCACTCTCGCCGGGGGTAAACGTCGACATGGGGAGGTTAAAAAAGTTAATCGCCCCGCGCAGCACGCTTTCAAGCGGTAGGTATTCGCCGAAAGGGACGAGGTGTTCTTTGTGGTAGCTCCCTTCTACGTTACCCACACCAATCACACTATTAAAAAAACGCCCGCTTTCATCGCGTTGAACGATGCCGGTGAGCAGGGCAGTATCTGTCGCGAGGTTGGCTTGGACACGTTCCAGCACTGGCCGCGCCTGTGTCTCGACCATAGGGAGCGCCGTTTCGGGCCACAAAATCAGGTCGATGTCGTCATCGAGCGTGCGGGTCAGCTCCATATAGGTGTTAGCCGCCTTGCGCTGGCCTTCGGGTGTCCACTTGATGAGCTGGGGAAGGTTGCCCTGTAAAAGTGCCACGCGAGTGGGGGTATCGCTAGGTGTAGTCCACTGCGTTGGCAAGACGAAAGGCGTCACCCAGATCGCGGCAAGAGGGGCGAATGCCCAGATGCGGCGGCTAAAGAGCAGTTCCGCGCCAAGGGCGCCGCTAAAGGCGACAAACAGCGAGAGCAGATAAACGCCGCCAATCGGTGCCCAGGGAGCAAGCGGTGAGTCGACATGGCTGGAACCGAGTAACAGCCAAGGAAAGCCGGTAAAGAGGTAAGTGCGCAACACTTCGCCCAGCACCCAAGCCCCAGCAAACGTTAATAACGCAAAGCGGGGGGTAGTAAAGCGCCGATAGAGCCAAAAAGTACCGCCAAAAAAGAGGGCGAGGATAACCACAAACAGCACGGTTAAAAACACCGCCAGCGGAACGCCTGTGTAGCCGTAGTCGTGAATCGACACGTAAACCCACGAGGTGCCGCTGGCGAAAAGCCCAACGCCGTAACACCACCCTTTTAGTGCCGCTTGCGCGGGAGTCAGCGCATGAATGCCGAGGTACATCAGGCCCGCTGCCACCGGGCCAAGCCACCAGAGTTCAAAGGGCGAGGCCGTTAGTGTGGTGAAGCCACCGGCCACGAGGGCGGCAATAAACTGCACACCAAGCGTGAAAGAGAGTCCCGTCTTCATCAGCAGATATCCTATCGAAATGAGCCGTCTTTTAGGCCTGAGGCGTTAGTCGTCGGTCTCTACGTCGCTATCGTCGTAGTAGACTTCTAACAGACGGATGCGGCGATTGTCGGCATTCATCACGCTAAAGTGCCAGCCGCCTAGCGACGTTTGTTCACCGCGGCGGGGGAGGTGGCCAAATTGCTGCATCACTAAGCCGCCCAGTGTATCGAACTCGTCGTCGGAGAAGCGGGTGCCAAAGCGTTCGTTGAAGTCTTCGATCGGTGTTAGGGCGCGCACCGCGTAGCGGTCATCGTCTAAGGCGCGGATATCGTCTTCTTCATCGGTGTCGTGTTCGTCTTCGATATCGCCGACGATTTGCTCAAGGATGTCTTCAATAGTGATGATGCCGGCGGTGCCGCCGTATTCGTCAACGACAACCGCCATGTGGTTATGGGTGTCGCGAAACTCTTTGAGTAGACTGTTTAAGCGCTTGGATTCGGGGATGAACATCGCGGGGCGCAGAATGTCGTCCA
The DNA here is from genome assembly GCA_051746485.1 of Pseudomonadota bacterium. Taxonomy (GTDB): domain Bacteria; phylum Pseudomonadota; class Gammaproteobacteria; order Pseudomonadales; family Halomonadaceae; genus Vreelandella. Next base: position 2,317 of record JBNJFC010000112.1, on the reverse strand, counting down.
GTTTGAAGGCGTCGCGCTGGGCTTGGGTTTGCGACAAAAGCGGCAGCAAATCCTTAACCAGTAAAATCCCCTTCACTTCGTCAAGGTTCTCGCCAATCACCGGGTAACGTGAGTGTCCGGTTTCTTGGATGAGCGGTAGATAATCGTCGCTAGATTGGTCGAGGGGGATAGCGGCGACTTGAGAACGTGGGATGAGGATTTCTCGTACTTGCTGATCACTGATTTGCAGTGCGCCTTCAATGATCATCATGGCGTCTTGGTCAAGCTTCAAACGCCCGGCGGTGTGGCGCAAAAAGGCCATTAACTCATCGCGGGAGCTAGGCTCATCGCTATCGCCAGAAAGGGCACCTAACAGTTTTTCGATCCAAGTTCTTTGGTTGGGCGTACTCGATCGGTCTTCGCTCATGCGGTTGATCTCTTATTTGCGGACATTAGCCGTTGGATGACGAAAGCAACGCTTAAGATTCGAGGTACGGGTCGGGAATCTCAAGGTCGGATAGGATATCGCGCTCCATCTGCTCCATCACCTCGGCCTCGTCATCTTCTATATGATCGTAGCCCAACAAATGCAAGGTGCCATGAATCACCATATGGGCATAATGCTGCGCGAGCGGCTTGTGTTGTTGTTGCGCTTCTTGTACGACGACCGCGTGGCAGATTACGAGATCTCCCAGCAACGGAATCGTCACCTCGGGTGGTGCTTCAAAGGGGAACGATAGCACATTGGTTGGCGTGTCTTTACCGCGATAATCGCGATTAAGCGCTTGGCTTTCTGACACATCCACCAGTCTCACCGTCACTTCATGGCGCGTTTCCGCTGGGTGGTGCGCCAATACACGGCCTACCCAGTCGACGAGTTCGGCTTCGCTGGGCAGGGTATTGGCATCGACGGCGACCTGGCGGTCGACGACCGCCAGGTCTCGATTTGCCTGATGCGTCGTTGGCGTACTGCTCACCGGGCATTATCCTCTCGCGCTTGCAAGCGGGATTCACGTTCCTGCTGGCGCTTTTCACGCTGCTCGCGTTCTTCGGCTTCCTGCTGCGACTCAAAGGCGTCGTAGGCTTCAATAATGCGCTGCACCAGTGGGTGGCGGACCACGTCTTTGGCGGCAAAGTGGGTCACGCCGATGCCGGGCGTCCCCTTGAGCACTTCAAGCACCTGAATCAGCCCCGAGCGTTGACCGCGTGGTAGGTCGACTTGGGTCACGTCACCGGTGATAACGGCGGTAGAACCGAAACCGATACGGGTGAGGAACATTTTCATCTGCTCCGGCGTGGTATTTTGGCTCTCATCCAAAATGATGTAGGCGTTATTGAGCGTCCGGCCACGCATGTACGCCAGCGGCGCGATTTCGATCACTTGGCGCTCAATCAATTTGGCGACTTGCTCAAACCCGATCATTTCATAGAGGGCGTCATAAAGCGGGCGCAAGTAGGGGTCAATCTTCTGGGCCAAATCGCCGGGTAGAAAGCCCAACTTCTCGCCCGCTTCTACCGCCGGACGAACCAGCAGAATACGGCGGACTTCTTGTTGATTGAGGGCCTCGACAGCGGCAGCGACGGCTAGGTAGGTTTTGCCGGTACCTGCCGGGCCGATACCAAAGTTGATATCGTGTTCGCGAATGCTTGAGACATATCGCTGCTGGTTCAAACCGCGCGGTTTAATCATGGTCCGTGGGGTACGCATGACGACATCGCCGTCTTCACTGTCGTCGTCCTCATCGAGTGCCTCAAGCCCCGATTCTTGCAGAAACAGGTGCACCGTATCGGGCTCAAGCTCACTTGCCGCGGTTTCACGGTAGAGGTGTTCTAGCACGTTGGCCGCCGCTTTGATGCGGTTGGCCGCGCCTGCGAGCTGGAAAATGTTGCCTCGGTTGCGCAGCGTGACATCCAAACGGCTTTCAATCAGTTTTAGATGCTCATCTTGCTGGCCACAAAGGCTCGCAAGCCGCTGAGGATCATTCGGTTCAAGGCTTAACGTAATAATGCGGTTGGCCTGAGAGGATGGCTGGCTCAAGAGAGAAAAACTCGTCGGTTAGTGGATGTATTACCAAGCTTACTGCCCCGACCGGTGTCGGGGCAATCGTCAGAAACGCTCGGGAGAGGCCAGTTCGCCACGTAGCGAATTGGGGAGAGCTTCGGTGATGTCGACATCGACAAAGTAACCAATTAGCTCCGTGGGGTTGGCAGCACGAAAGTTCACCACGCGGTTGTTCTCCGTACGGCCGGAGAGCTGGCCGGGGTCTTTCGGCGAAAAGCCAGTTACCAGGATTCGCTGCGTCGTGTCCACCATACGGCGGCTGATTTGCATGGTGTG
>JBNJFC010000111.1:0-6025 GCA_051746485.1 Pseudomonadota bacterium | reverse complement strand
GCAGATTCAGCGGATTGCGAAGCGCCTAAGGCATATTCGCACCTTTGTGCGCAAAGGCGGCACCCAGAGCCGTCCTGTCGCGCTTGCCGAGGTGGCTGAAGCCGCTTCGTCGCTATGCCAATGGCAGTACCAGCAAGCCCGAGTACGTTTGGACCTGACACTGCCGGCCACACTGGCACCGGTCAATGCCGACCCGGTGGCGCTAGAGCAAGTCATCGTCAATCTGTTGCTGAATGCACTAGAGGCAAGCCGCCACCAACACAACGCGCACAGCGTACAACTGAGTGCGGAGTTTCAAGAAGGGAATCAGGTAGCGCTACTTATCGACGACCAGGGGCCTGGCGTTCCCGAGGCACAGCAAGCGCATATTTTTACCGCTTTCCACTCAACCCGAGCCGAGGGGTTGGGCATGGGCTTGGCGATTAGCCGCTCGCTGATGGAGGCAATGGGCGGGCAGCTTAGCGTGAGCGAAAGCCCAGTGTTTTGCGGCGCACGCTTTACCGCTACACTGCGTAGCGTAACGCCTTAACGCGTCGGCAGAGCATACACGGAGAACGCCTTGCCCCCTACCACTACCGCCACGATTGCCATTGTCGATGATGATCAAGCGCTTCGCGACTCACTGGCTTGGTTACTTGCCTCCGTGGGTTTGGAGGCGCAAACGTTTACCGATGGCGAGCCGTTTTTAGCCGCGCCGGCTAAATGGCAGGTTGTATTGCTCGACGTTCGCATGCCAGGGCTCAGCGGGTTACAAGTTCAACAGCAACTCGCCGACCAAGGCAGAACCGAACCGGTTATTATGATGACGGGGCACGGCGATGTGCCCATGGCGGTCACAGCGCTGAAAAACGGCGCGTTCGATTTTATTGAAAAACCCTTCAACCACCAGCAACTGATCGATAGCGTGCAGCAAGCGCTTAATCTCGTTCAACAGCAACGCCAGCAAGAACAGTCGCTGTCGACACTGCGCGAACACTTCAACGCGCTGCGCCCTAAAGAGCAACTCATCGTCAAATACGTAGCCGAAGGGATGACGAGCCGGGAAATTGCCACCCAGATGACGTTAAGCAGCAAAACGGTGGAAGTCTACCGCCAGCGTGCAATGAAGATGCTCGGCGTCACCAATGCTGCCGCGCTGGTGCGCTGCGCCGTGGCACTTGGGGTCGTCGAGACAGAGGCGTGGCTACTGTGAAGGAAAAAAGGGATTCAGCCCTTCGACGGTCTCTTGGACGGCATTTTCAATTTGCTCTTGGGTGGTGTCTTGCGACGTTAAGTCATCAAGTGCCTCACCGCCATCCTCCGGTGGCGCCACATTGAGCAGCGGATCCTGTGGCTCATTGGCTGCGAGTTCGTCAATACGCCGCTCGCCCCGTTCTTCGGTGGCTTCACTCAAATCGATATTGATCTCAACGCGGCGGTTCTGCGCGCGCCCTTGTGCCGTGTCATTCGACGCCCGCGGTTCGGTATCGGCAAAGCCTTGCACCACCAGTCGATCAGCGGCAAGTTCATCGTTGAGGAGCAAAATATTGGCTACCGACGCCGCGCGCATCGCAGACAAATCCCAATTGCTATCAAATCGCGCCGTGCGTATCGGCACGTTATCGGTATGCCCTTCAATCGCCACGGTGCCGGGTAACCCGGCAAAGATATCCGACATATCCACGAGTAACTCAGCAAACGAAGACGTTACGTTGTCCGAGCCCGACATAAAGCTGCCACGCTCTTGAATACGAATGACGACCCGAAAGCCGTCTACTTCAACGCTTGTGACCTCGCTATTGCCGGTATCTTCTAACAAAGTGCGAATTTCTTCCGCCACCTCTAGCGTTTGCTGGCGGCGTTGTGCTTCGAGGATCTGTCGCATGGACTCCAAATGCGGCTGCTCTTCCATGGTTTGCTGACGAATTTGATCCAATACCGTGTGGTCTGGCACAGCAGGGGAAAACTGATCCAGAGCTGCACTGGTACCCTTGGGGATTTGCATCGCTTCAATGTCGCGCTGCACCCCAAAGGCCTTAGAAAGCTCGCCGGCAATCGTGCGGAACTTTTGTGCATCTACCTGCGAGAAAGACAGTAGCAGCACAAAAAAACACAATAGCAGCGACATCAGGTCAGCATAGGTGACCATGTAAGACGGTACATTGCTCTTCTTAGACATTGATTACGTTGACTCTTGTGAATCGCGCGACTCACCCACATCATCGTCTCGACTCCGTCGCTCTGGGGGTAAGTAGATCGTCAACATTTGCTCTAGTACGCGGGGATTCCTGTCACCCTTGATCGCCAACAGCGCATCGATCCAAAGCTGCTGCATTTTGGCCTCTTGGTTCATACGCAACCAAAGTTTATCGGCAATCGGTAACGCGATCATATTGGCGATCATAGTGCCATAAAGGGTGGTAAGAAGGGCGACGGCCATAGCCGGGCCGATCATGGAAGGGTCGTTCATGTTAGCAAGCATCTGGACTAGGCCGACCAAGGTACCGATCATACCCATCGCCGGCGCCACCTCTCCTAACGCTGAAAAGACACGTCCACCCGCTTCATTACGCTCAAGCGTCAATAGGCGCTCTTTACCCATCATCTCTTGAATCATGTCCGCGGTGAAACCATCGGCAAGCATCTGCAACCCTTTGGCCAGAAAGGGAGAGTTGACATCCTGACCCTCCAGCACCAAAAGGCCCTGCTTACGGGACAATTTTGACAGTTCAACCAGCTCATCGATGCTATCTTGGGTGCTGGGTAGCTGAAATTTAAACGCGCGCGCTGCTGCTTTAAACGCGAATTTAAATTGGGTAAGGGTGAACTTGGCCATCACCACGAATAAGCTGCCGCCAACGACCAACAAAAGCCCCGTGGGGTTCATAAACACTTCAGGGGACGTCCCTAAAATTACCGCCATGCCCACTAGCACGGCAGCCCCTAGTAGTCCTATTAGTGTGGCGAGATCCACGGCAACTCCTGAAAAATGTAATCGTCTGAAACAGATCGTTGGTAGCAGACCATAGAGCGAAGCGTAGTGCACGTCAACGCTCGTAAGGCAAAAGCACTAGGCCTAAATGACCGCTTAGCCAGCATATCCATAAGGCGCTTTGACGGGTAAAACGAGATGGCAAGCCTAGATCGATAAGCGGCTAGCGCTCATTTGTTGTCGTGGGCACCGTTTGCAACGCATCACCGACCCGCAGTGTTTTCCCCTCTCCAGCGTTAAGCGTGGCATTTTGGCCGAAGTGAGCCCCCTTAAGATTCGGCTGCGTATTCAATTCAAGCAGTGTTTTAAGTGGCTGTTTAGCTTCGACAATTTCAGCGGTATGTTGGTCAATCGTGGTGATTTTGCAGCGCTGGCACGGCTTTCGTAGCGCGAATTCCACCTCGCCGGTCGCCATGCGCTGCCAACGGTCTTCTTCCCATGCCGCGGTATGGCGCACGACGATATTGGGGCGAAAGCGGTTCATAGGCACAGGTGCCTCACCGTTAGCAATCAGCGCTTCGTTGAGCGCGTCCAACGACGCGGTATTGGTGATTAGAAACGGATAGCCATCGGCAAAATAGGTGTGCGCGCCGCCCTCCTCAACCGGGCGGGCAAACTCGGTGGCAAAGCGCATAAGCCTAAGCCCTGCGGCTACCTCGCCTAATGCCGCCTCCAGCCAGCGCCCCACGTCGTCACTTTCGGGCAGGGCCTTACAGTCGTCACTCCACACCCTGACAACGCGTAAATTGCCGGTTGGTGGCGCTAATGGCACATAGCAAGGCGAGACGTTAGGGTGCGAAAGCACCAATGCTTCATCGGTCAACGCGACGTCGACGGTTGCCAGCATCGGCAACTGGCGCTGGGTTACAAAATGGTGGTGCTTATCCACCCACATCCAGCGCCGATCCCACGCCAAACCATGCGAGTAAACCTGCGCTTGGCTTAGAGCGATACCTTTTAGCGACTTCACCGGATAACAGTACAACTGATCAATACGCATCGTTTTCCCCTGGGTTGGCAATGACGCGCTTTACCAGCAGCGGGCCAAACAGCTCAAAAATGATAGTCGACGTCACCACCGTCGCGACGATCAGCTGCCCCTGTTCGGGAAACCGCTCAGCAGCGAGCAGTGCCATCCCCATCGCGACCCCCGCTTGGGGCAAAAGCGCAAGCCCCAAGTCGGTCTTTAAGCGCGACTCACGCTGGCGCATGACCAACACGCCCAAATAGCCACCGAGATAACGCCCGATACTGCGCAGCACGATATACGCGCCAACAAGCCCTAATGCCGTGCCCAAATGTGCCAGATTGAGGCTTGCCCCGGCTAACACAAAGAAAAAGACCAAAAATGGCCACTCAATTTGCTCGATTTCGCTAAAGGAGCGCGTGTGGTGCGAGGAGACATTGACAATCACAAAGCCTGCCACCATCGCCGTTAATAGCGCCGAGACATTGAGATAGCTCGAAAATCCCGCCATTAAAAGCATCAGCGCCAACGCTTCCGCCTGCGTCGGGCGCCCGGGCTTGAGATGGCCCGTTAACCAAGCCGCGGGGAAACCAAGCGCCACCCCTAACAAAAGGCCCCCGCCTAGCTCCCATAGCGCATGGACTATCGACGCCCCGCCGGTGGTCGCCCCCATCCAGCTAAGCAGAGCCATACACAAGCCGAATACGATAATGCCCCAAGCATCATCAATCGCCACAATCCCCAATGTCACGCGGGCAGCGAGGCTCTTTTTGCCGCTCTCGGCTATCGCTTCGCTTACCGCTGCGGGGTCGGTTGCCACGGAAATAGCGGCCAAAGATATCGCCACAGCAAAGGAGTAGCCCAATAGCCATAAACCGGCAAAAACCGTGGCAAACGACCCCAATACCACCGCTGCCGAAAGCGTGATAATCAAAGGTCCTGTCGACTTAAGTCGGGACAACGTCAGCTCGCCGCCTAATAAAAAAGCCACCATCACCAAGGCCAGGTTAATCAGCGGCTCTCGCAGCCCGTTCAATGGCTCAGCGTCGCTACCAAGCCAGCCTTGCTGGATCAGCGCATACCCAACCCCTACCAATACAAGCAGTGAAATTCTGGGCAGCGCGGTTCTACGCGAGATGGTATCCACCACAATGCTCAGCGATAACAAAACGCCTAAAATCAACAACGTCCACGCGCTGGTACTCACCGTCTCGCTCTGCTCGCTGATATACGCCCATAGCGCCTGCATAAAGACTGCCACTCCTTAGCGTAAAAACATCAATAAAAGAGCTATGGTGGCAGAAGCAACGATGGCTCGCCACGTTTACCCATACCGTCGAAGATAGACGCCTCCCTATTTTGACGTGCTAGGCTTAAGGCGCTGATACAAAAGGAGCACCAATATGAGCCAAGAGCGTTACACGCCACCCCGTGTATGGAAATGGGAACCCGGCAATGGTGGCAAGTTTGCCAACATTAACCGCCCGGAAGCCGGGCCAACCTACGACGAAGCGCTCCCTGAGGGGAAGCACCCACTACAACTCTACTCACTGGCCACACCCAATGGCGTCAAAGTGACCGTGATGCTGGAAGAGCTGCTTGAACACGGCATCAGCGGCGCCGAGTACGACGCTCATCTGATCCAGATTACAGAAGGCGAGCAGTTCAGTAGCGGCTTTGTCGCGGTGAATCCCAACTCCAAAATTCCCGCACTGTTAGACAACAGCACGAACCAGCCTCAACGCGTGTTTGAATCCGGCGCCATTCTGCTGCACCTAGCCGAGAAATTTGGCGCTTTTTTACCCGAAGACCCAGCAAAGCGCACCGAGTGCCTCTCCTGGCTTTTCTGGCAAATGGGAAGCGCACCATTGCTTGGCGGTGGTTTCGGCCACTTTTACGCCTATGCCCCAGAGCCGCTTCAATACCCGATTGATCGCTTCACCATGGAGGTCAAACGCCAACTCGACGTGCTAAACCGCCACTTAGCAGAAAACCGCTTTATGGCCGGCGATGAATACAGCATTGCCGATATGGCTATTTACCCGTGGTACGGGGCGTTAGTCAAAAACCGGCTTTACGATGCAGCT
>JBNJFC010000110.1:0-6070 GCA_051746485.1 Pseudomonadota bacterium | reverse complement strand
GGCGGTGACGATATCGCGTTCACCCAGCGCCTATTTGAGCAGGCGCACGTCAGCGTTTTGCCGGGCAGCTTAATGGGACGCCCAGGTGCAAACGGCGTGAATCCCGGCGCAGGACGGCTGCGCTTAGCCTTGGTAGCAGAGCTTGCCCCAACGCTTGAAGCCGCCCAGCGGATTCGCCGGCTAATTGAAAGCGGCTAATTGAGAGCGACTTAAACTGCCCCATGATAGCCACGTCCACAACCCAGTCCCGCTTTCACTATCATTGGCCTGAATCAAGAATCGTCTTAATCATGGTCTGTCTTACTAGAGAAAAGGAGGTCATATGCTCACGCTTTACATGATCGATAACTGCGATACCTGCCGCAAAGCGCGTAAGGCACTGGATGAAAAAAGCCTGCTCTACAAGACGCATGACCTCCGTAAAGACGGGCTCTCGGCGCCGCTTTTAGAACACATTTTGCACCGTGTCCCATTGGTCGAGGCGATCAATAAGCGCAGCAAAACCTGGCGCGAGCTTTCCGACGAAGAGAAAGATTTTGACGCCAATTCTGGCCGGCAACTGCTGTTGAAACACCCAACGCTTTTAAAGCGCCCTCTGCTGGAACTTGACGACGACACCATTCTTGTCGGGTACAAAGACGGCGATTACGACAAACTCTGAAACATTTAATTGAACATCGACTCAAAGGAACGCAACTATGCTGAGCTTTGCGCTTGGAATCGGCACGCAAAACACCCAAGGCGATTGGCTGGAGATCTATTATCCGGCGCCACTCTTGAATCCCGATGAGAGCCTGGTAAACGCCGCTAAAGAGGTGCTTGATGCACCACAAGGCACCGCTGCCATCAGCTTCCTGCCCGAAGACTGCACACGCCTGGCAAAAGCCTTGGAAGCGGCGGGCCACACGGCACAGGCCGAGCTTGCCGAGTCATTGGCGACAAGCACGCGCCCGCTAGTAGCGATGTTTTTGGACAGTGACCAACCGCCGCACACCGCACCGGAAGTCTATCTCAAACTGCACTTGCTCTCGCACCGTTTGGTCAAACCCCACGGGCTGGACCTCACCGGCATGTTCGGCCTGTTGCGCAACATCGCCTGGACCAATGAAGGCGCCATCGACATTGAAGAGCTGCCCGCCCGCCGCCTGAAAGCACGCCTAGCCGGTCGCGCCCTATCGGTCGATTGTGTGGACAAGTTCCCCAAGATGACCGATTACGTGGTGCCTCAAGGCATCCGCATCGGCGACACTTCCCGCGTGCGCTTAGGCGCTTATCTCGGCGAAGGCACGACCGTCATGCATGAAGGCTTCGTTAACTTCAACGCCGGCACCGAAGGCCCAGGCATGATCGAAGGGCGTATCTCTGCTGGCGTGATGGTCGGCAAAGGCTCAGATTTAGGCGGCGGCTGTTCTACCATGGGCACGCTTTCCGGCGGCGGCAATATTGTCATCAAAGTCGGCGACGGCTGCCTGATTGGTGCCAATGCCGGTATCGGCATTCCGCTGGGTGATCGCTGTACGGTAGAAGCGGGCCTATATATTACTGCCGGCGCCAAGGTCACACTGCTTGACGAGAAGAATCAAGAAGTTAACACAGTCGCCGCACGCGAGCTTGCCGGCCAGGACGACTTGCTGCTGCGCCGCAACTCGCAAAACGGTCGCATCGAGTGCCTGACCAACAAGAGCGCCGTTGCGCTAAACGAGGCGCTGCATGCCCATAACTGAGGCCCAGGCACTATCGCCAACGCTGCAGCTGGCCTTTGACCTACTCAGCCGGGCGTCGGTGACACCGGACGACGAAGGTTGCCAGGACCTGATGATCGAGCGCTTGAGGGCGCTCGATTTCCATATCGAGTCACTGCCGTTTGGCGATGTGAAGAACTTCTGGGCGGTGCGCGGCCATCACGGCCCGGTGCTCGCCTTTGCCGGGCACACCGACGTCGTCCCCAGCGGTCCGCCCACACGCTGGGAATACCCGCCGTTTGAGCCGTGTATCGATGAGCATGGCATGCTGTGCGGACGCGGCGCCTCGGATATGAAGGGCAGCCTCGCGGCCATGGTGACGGCGGTAGAACGCTTCGTCGCCGCCCACCCCGACCATGACGGCCGCATCGCGTTTTTGATCACCTCCGATGAAGAAGGCCCCGCCATCGATGGCACCCGTGCGGTAGTCGAGCATCTGCGCGAATCCCACGACCGGCTGGATTACTGCATCGTCGGCGAGCCCTCGTCGACAACACAGCTAGGGGATGTGATCAAAAACGGCCGGCGTGGTTCGCTCGGTGGGGTGCTACATATCAAAGGCGTGCAGGGGCATGTGGCTTACCCGCACTTGGCTCGCAACCCGATCCATCAGGCCATGCCGGCGCTCGATGCGCTTGCCAACGAGCACTGGGATCACGGTAACGAGTTTTTCCCCGCTACCAGCTTTCAAGTCTCCAATTTCCGCGCGGGCACGGGGGCGACCAATGTCATTCCCGGCGAGGTGGAAGTGGTGTTTAACTTACGCTTCTCCACCGAGGTCACCCATGACGAACTGAAGGCGCGCACTCACGCGATTTTGGACGCTCACGGACTCGAGTACGACCTAGACTGGACGCTGAACGGCGAGCCGTTTTTGACCGCTGAAGGCGCGCTTGTCGATGCCGCCATTCAAGGCGTTGAGGCCGTTACCGGCAAACGCCCGACACTTTCCACCTCAGGCGGCACTTCTGACGGGCGTTTTATCGCCACTCTTGGCGCGCAAGTGGTGGAGCTCGGGCCGCTTAACGACACGATTCACAAGGTCAACGAGCGCATCCGCGCGGCAGACCTGGATGACTTGAGCCGCATCTATGAGGCAACGCTCAAGGCGCTGTTTGTCGACAGCACCGGCAACACCAGGGAGCACGGCTAATGGAACATTACCCAGATATTGAAATCTATCTGGCACGTACGCCCCATGACGCGCTCAACGCTTGGCTAGCACAAACGCTCGATGCGCCGCCGCTCGCGGCTGCGGGCAAAGGCAAGTGGCGTACCCAGGGCCACTATAATGGCCAGCATGTACCGGTACTGCTGGTCGAAAAAGCCGCCGACGGCTTTGCCAGTCTATGGATGGATAGCCAACATACGCCGTGGTATACCGACCAAGAAGCCGCCCAGCATGCCGCTGAAGCGCTGCAAACCGAGGTTCGCTGCTCACTTGGCGGCTGGAGCCCAGGCGACGACCCTGACCGCTTCTGGCAAGTATTACCCGGCGGTGAAGAACGTGCTATCAACTGGCCCGACTCAGGGCGGTAATCCTCAATTTTTTTACGTCCAAACGCACTCAACCCCGCTTATGCGGGGTTGAGTGCGATACATTAGCGGATTGTGCTATTGACTCGTTTACTCGACGATGATGCTTACGTCATCCGCCTGTAGACCACGCTCATTTTTGATCACGTAATAACGCACGATCTGCCCTTCCGTTAACATACGTGGCCCTCGGCCACGGATAGCGCGGAAGTGAACAAACACATCTTCGCCGTTATCACGGGTAATAAAACCGTAGCCTTTATTGGTATTAAACCACTTCACTTCGCCCTCTTCACGGCCATCGTTGGGGTCGATGATATCCTCGTCCTCATCCCAGTCCTCTTCCTCTGGGGCTGAGGCCGCTGGCTGGCGCGGCGCTTGCTTCGTGCGTGCGACTTCAGGCGTTACCACCACGGGAGGCGCAAGCCCCGCCGCTGCCAATGTGCCGACACAAAGAAGAATAAAACTACCAAACGCCACAGCAAAATAAGTGCCGGCGATACCGCTTATGGCAAGCTCCGTCATTAAAAGCTCTGCCAGTGGTGCGTTGAATAGATGAACGATTCCCGCCAAAAGCAACGGCGCGGGGGCGGCAAGTAAAAGACTGATTAAAATGCAACGAACTACAACTTTCGGGTTCATGGATACAAAAAGCTCTCTTGTTGTATGGGTAACAGAAACAGGACAATACGTCGTCCTACCGTCCGCTGCCAATACGCAGCGGCCCTACTTTACATGTGTATACCGTTCACACACTTACAAGGTCGCGATGTTACCATGACTCAAGCATTATCGTCCGCCGAGCTATACCAACGTCTTGAAACGTTAGAAACTCGCCTCGCTTACCAAGAGCACTGGCTGGATACATTAGACCAGGCAGTTGCCCAGCAAGAGCGCCGCTTGGAAAAGCTCGAACACATCAGTGCCTTGATGCGAGAGCGTCTGCGCGACCAGCATCAAAATCTATCGAGCCGCGACAGCACGGCGACACCCCGCCTTGAAGACGATGTGCCGCCACACTACTGAATCACAATAACCCCATCGACTTAGCGAACCACACTTGCCGGGTCGACGCTATCCAGACCGAAGGCGTCAGCAACCGCTTGATAGGTTACTTGCCCGGCGTGAACGTTGAGTCCTGGCAAAAAGTGGGCGTCATCGCTAAGCGCCTGCTTCCAACCTTTGTCCGCCAGCGCCCGTACAAACGGTAAGGTAGCGTTGGTCAGCCCCTGGGTTGAGGTGCGCGCCACGGCCCCCGGCATGTTGGCCACACAGTAATGCACGATGCCGTCAACGATATACGTGGGCTCAGCGTGGGTCGTGGGCTTACTGGTTTCAAAACAACCGCCTTGGTCGATCGCCACGTCCACTAATACGCTTCCGGGCTTCATATGACCTAGCATCTCACGCGTGATTAGCTTCGGTGCGGCGGCGCCCGGAATCAGCACCGCGCCAATCACCATGTCAGATTCGCGCGCGGCGCTATCGAGCGCATCGGCGGTGGAGTAAACGGTTTTGATGCGGCCTTGATAGCGGTCATCCAGCACCTCCATCCGCTCCAGCGATTTATCCAGGATGGTCACGTCAGCGCCTAACCCCAAGGCCATGCGGGCGGCGTTTTCACCCACGACACCACCCCCGATCACGGTCACGTTGGCCGGCGCCACACCGGGTACCCCTGGTAGCAGCACACCGGCGCCGCCTTGAGCTTTCTCCAAGCTATGCGCGCCGGCCTGAACGGCCATGCGTCCGGCAACAGTGCTCATCGGCGCCAACAGCGGCAAACCACCGCGGGCATCGGTAAGGGTTTCATAGGCGATACAGGTCGCACCGCTTTTCATCAAGCCGCGCGTTAACGCCTCTTCGGCGGCCAAATGCAGGTAAGTGAAAAGCGTATGCTGTGGTGTCAAGCGAGCCACCTCCTCGGGCTGCGGTTCTTTGACTTTCAGCACCAGCTCGGCGCCTTGCCACAAGGCTTCCACGTCAGCTTCGATACGCGCACCAGCGGCTTCATAGTCGGCATCGCTAAAGCCCGCGCCTTCCCCTGCGCTGGCTTGCACGCTCACGTCATGACCACGGGCGGCCAATTCCCGCGCACCGGTAGGCGTGAGCGCGACGCGATACTCGTGGTTTTTGATCTCTTTGGGGACGGCGATGCGCATGGGCAAATTCCTCGTATCAACAGGTGTGTATCAATAAGCGTGAAGTACGTTTTCAACGACATTACAGCACAGCTGAGCGCACAACCCATCCCCCTACCAATAAAACAAAAAAAACGCCGGTGAAGGCGTTTTTTAGGAGAAAAAACGTATGATGAAGCCGCCAGCACGAAAAAATCACCTCCGCACTCGCAGCGTACCGCATTAATCGCGGAAGACGCGTACCCCCAGCGCTTTAAGGTACGACGTTTCGGGAATCGCCGGATGCACCGGGTGATCGCCTGCTTGGTGGCCTTGAAAAATCACCTGACCATGGCGATCTTGATGGCGTACCGAACTGCGCACGACCTCCATCAACCGCTCAGGCGCCAAGTGCATTGAGCACGACGCGGAAAGCAATAACCCATCACGACCCAGCAGGCGCATCGCTTCGCGATTAAGGCGCGCATAGGCGCGTTCGCCATTGGGAATGTCTTTGCGCTTTTTGATAAACGCCGGTGGGTCAAGGATCACTACGTCGAACTCTTCACCATCGGCTTTAAGCGCTGCCAGCGCTTCAAAGGCATCCCCCTCGCCAATGGCAACCTGCTCATGGAGGCCGTTAAGCTCGGCATTGCGCGCCACTTGCTCAAG
>JBNJFC010000109.1:0-6103 GCA_051746485.1 Pseudomonadota bacterium | reverse complement strand
CGCAGCGCTTTGCGGGTATTTTCTAACTCATCGCTCAGCCCCTGCAAGCGGCTGGACTGCGCCTGGGTAAGCTCGATGAGCGAACGGCCAAGCGGTGAAGTCAGTGCATTGGCGGTCAAATCGCCCAGTGGTTCTGTGCCACTTAACGACAGTATCTGTTCGCAAGGCGCGGGGATGTTAGCGCAAGGTTCGGCTTTGGCTTTTTCCAGCGCGGCGTTGGCTTGATGGATTTTTTCATGGCACAGCGCAGTGAGCTGAGCGTTGAGTGCATCTTCCACGCATTTAATGCTATCGACGCGCAACGTCGTGAGTTCGTACCACGTTTCACCCATCGACGTTGACCCCGGCGTATCAGGGTGCGACGTGCGCTGGCAGGCAATGTCGCGCAAATGGCTGATGCCAGAGAGCGTGCGCGGCGACAACTCTTGCCGCCAGCGTTGCTGAGCGTCGGGAGTAGCAAATTCCACAAAGGTATCAAAGCAGCGCTGTTGGTCGGTGATGAGTTGGGTAAGCAGCGAGCTATGGGCATCATCAAAATGCCCTTGGGTAAAGCCGAAAGCGCCGCAGGCGCGCAGTTCGTAAAAAATTGCCGTCAGGTGCACCAATGCTGCATGGTGGGGCATAGGTACGTTCCCTATGGCTTAGATTGGTGCCGACGGCAGCCTCTAACTGTCGTGCAAATAGACATCGTCAACGTCCAATGTGGAGCGTTCGCCTAGTGCTTCGACATTGTCTTCCAGCCAGTGGTCAGCGGCAGCGCTTCCTTGTTCAAACAGATGACACAGGAAAGCCCACTCAGCGTTAAGCTTGCTGGACACCGATAGTTCTTTTAAAGCTACTTCGCCGCTGATGCGATGGAACAGCGCCTGCGAATAACAGTTTTCGATGCCTTGGGCGTCAAGCACTTGCTTGAGCATGGCGATCATGCGCACTTCTTTAATCAACGCCGAGTTAAACGTGATTTCGTTGAGGCGATTCATAATGGCCGACGCCGTGGTGGGAAGGTCATCGCGACGAATGGGGTTAATCTGAACGAGCAGAATATCCCGAGCGCTACATTCTTCCATCAGCGGGAACAGCGCTGGGTTACCCATATAGCCGCCATCCCAATAAGCCTCTCCGTCAATTTCAACGGCTTGAAACACAAACGGCAGGCAAGCGGAGGCCATGACGGCATCAATGCTCATCTCTTGGCGACGAAACACCCGCTGCTTGCCGGTACGGACATTGGTGGCCGTCACGAATAGCTTGAGTTGCTCGCAACGGCGCACCCGGTCAAAATCGATCCGCTCGGCGACAATCTCACGCAGCGGATTCACGTTGAATGGATTGAACTGATACGGCGAGACCAAGCGGCTCATCAGGTCCATGGCGATGTAGCCCGGTGAGTGCTCAAGGCTCCAATTGCCGGTCAACTTATCCAGCGGTGAACGGCGGATTGGGCTTGCCATGCCTGCTCGGCTGACCGCCTGCCAGAAATCGTGCAATGCTGCACGGGCAGTTTCTTTATCGCCACGGGTTAGTGCATCGGCCATCACTACGCCGTTCATCGCGCCAGCGCTGGTGCCGCTAATACCTTCGATCTCAACGCGGTCATCCGCGAGTAAGCGGTCGATAACGCCCCAGGTGAAGGCACCATGAGATCCGCCGCCTTGTAGTGCTAAGTCTAACGTTTTGGGTTGCCCCATTATCTTGCCTCCCCAGTGGCTGGCGAAAGAGTCGTTTGTGATAGAAAAATGGCTTATTGACCATCAGCATGACACACCAAGGCCATTTTTCGTTATCACGTGCGCGATTTGTCCCTTTAGCCCCTATCTGATCTCGGTACTCGATACGGTAAGATGGCCTAAACGTTCTGGCGTGACGCTTCAAGGTCGAGCCGCCTCAGTTAATAGGGAGATACTGAAATGCACCCCGTCATGCTCTTGCCTCACGATGCCGATACGCGGGAACTACGCCAAGCTCTCTGGCAACACCGTATCGGGCATCGTATTACGGCTGAGGCCGATGGCCAGCTGATTTGGGTAGCTGACCCCAATCAGCACGTCGAGTTACAAGCGTTAGTGCAGCGCTGGGAGAGAGGCGAGCCGCTCGTCCTTTCTCGCCCAGCCCGAGGGCGTGCTCAACGCAGCAACGATCTGCTGCCGGCGTTAAAGCGCGTGCCCGTGACCGCGGCGATGATTGTTGTAAGTCTTTTGGTGTTTGCCTTGATTGGCCTATTCGGCGACTTGCTGATTGTGGGCTTGACCATCGTACCGATTGGTATTGCCAACGATGAGTTGGTATTTGGCTCGCTATCGGCCACGTTAAGTAGCGGCCAGCTATGGCGTTTACTTTCACCTGCCTTTTTGCACTTTGGCTGGATGCACCTGATTTTTAACCTGATGTGGGTGTGGTACTTCGGCCGTCAAATCGAAATGCTCCAGGGAAGTCGCACGATACTTCTCCTCTTAGTCGTAGCCGGCGTGGGCGCTAACCTTGCGCAATACGCTACCGGAACGGCGCTTTTTGGCGGCATGTCGGGCGTTGTTTACGCGCTTTTGGGGCATGTGTGGCTTATGTCGCGCCGTGTGCCCGAAAGCGGCTTTTTCGTTCCTACCATGTTGGTGGTGTTTATGCTCGGTTGGATGGTGTTCACCATGACCGATATGGCGGGCAGCGTTGGCTTTGGCAATGTCGCCAATGAAGCGCATTTGGGTGGCCTGCTCGTGGGGCTAGTCACAGGCTGGTATTATTCATCCCGGCGTTTGAAAAACCGTTAAGAGGCATGCAATGAGCGATATGACCTTCGATAAAATGATTAACCAGATGACCCCAGCCATTTATGAAAGTTTGAAGCAAGCGGTCTCGCTACGTAAATGGCCGGACGGTCGCTATTTGACCCCTGAGCAAACCGAGCTCTGCTTAGAAGCCGTGATGCGCTATGAGGCCGAAAACAATGTGCCAGAAGAGAATCGTGTGGGCTATCTAGAGCAGCGTACCTGCGGCGCTGGCGCCACGGGGAAAGGCGTTTCACCGGAAATGGCCGGGCTTGCCAAGGATGCCACTCGCTACTAACTAATGGTGCCGTGGATGAAAACGATATAGACGAAAAGGGTGTGAGGGAATGAGTGACAAAGTGCTGCGCGGCTGCCTGCGCAAAATGGCGATTGAGCCTGCGGCAAACGCTCAGCTACCGGTGAACTACGCCCTGCGTGCGGGGGCGCAAAAGCTTGCTTTGAACGACAAGCTCGGCCAGCCGCTAACACTGGAGTGGAGCGGTGCGATTGCCTGTACCCACTGCGGGCGCGCGACGAAAAAGAGCTTTGCCCAAGGGTATTGCTACCCATGCTTCAAGCGGTTAGCCCAGTGTGATACCTGCATCATGAAGCCGGAAACCTGCCACTTTTTCCAGGGTACCTGCCGGGAGCCGGAGTGGGCCAAGCAGCACTGTTTTCAGCCGCATATTGTTTATCTGGCCAACTCTTCGGGAGTGAAGGTTGGGATTACCCGCAAAACGCAGATGCCGACCCGCTGGCTAGACCAAGGCGCCATTCAAGCATTGCCAATTTTGGAAGTCGATACACGCCAACAGGCGGGTTTTGTCGAGGTGTTGTTCAAAGAGCAGGTGAGTGACCGCACCAATTGGCGCGCGATGCTTAAAGGTGAGGTTGAGCCGCTGGATTTGAAAGCCGAGCGTGATCGCTTATTCAATCAGCTGGAAAGCGGCCTAAATCAGCTCAAAGCGGAATACGGTGATGACGCGATTCGCCTGCTTGAAGAGAGCGCGTATACCTTTACTTATCCGGTGAGCGATTTTCCACGTAAGGTTGTCTCGCACAACTTTGATAAAAATCCTCGGGTGGAAGGCGTATTGCAGGGGCTTAAAGGGCAGTATTTGATCCTCGATAGCGGGGTCATTAATCTGCGCAAATTCACGGGTTACGAGATTGAGGTGAGTTAAGCCTTGAGTAAAGGCGCAAGGTCAGCCATTACAGGGGATTTGCATGAGGAGTGTGGCAGGTAAACACGCGTTGGGTCTGCTACCATTTAGCGCTTTTTATCAGCCCGCTTTGGAGCCGCCATGCCCACCGATGCTGTCCTGTCACTTGTCTCGCGCATCACGCCGGTCGATGCCCGCGCAGGCGAGTGCACCCGCGCCTACCTTGATACGCTCACCAAGCCGCCTGGCAGCCTTGGGCAGTTGGAAGCGCTGGCGATTCAGCTGGGCGCGATTACCGGGACTACCAGCCCCAGCGTATCATCGCCGGGCGTGGTGGTGTTTGCCGCCGACCACGGTGTCGCCGAAGAAGGCGTTTCGGCGTTTCCTCAGGCAGTGACCGCGCAGATGGTGTCCAACTTTGCCAACGGTGGCGCGGCGATCAACGTCTTTGCCCGCCAGATTGGCGCGCGTGTCGACGTCGTCGATGTGGGCGTTGCAGCGCCGCTGGATTTACCGGGCGTCATCGATGCCCGCGTGCGCGCCGGCACTGCCAACTTCACCAAGGCCGACGCCATGAGCCGCGATGAAACCCTGGCCGCGATGGGCGCGGGCGTCGCCGCCGTCGAGCGTGCTCGAAACGCCGGGGCGAGGACCATCATCGTGGGGGAAATGGGCATTGCCAATACCACCGCCAGCAGTGCAATGCTGGCGGTTTTCTGTGCGGTGCCGGTCGCCCAGGTCGTCGGCGCGGGCACGGGGATTACCAGTGCGCAGCAGGTGCATAAGGTCGCGGTGATTGAACAGGCCATCGACGCTCGTCGGCCAGATACCGAGGACCCGCTGGCGGTGCTAGGCAAACTGGGTGGGCTGGAAATCGCCGCCATGACGGGCGCCTATCTCGCCGCGGCGGCAAATCGTCTGCCCGCCATCGTCGACGGCTTTATCGCCACGGTGGCGGCGCTCACTGCCTGCCGGCTGTGCCCTGCGGTGCGCGGCTACCTGGTGTTTGGCCATCAGTCGGAAGAGCCCGGCCACCTGACGGCGCTGGAAGCGCTGGAGGCCAAGCCGCTGCTGAACCTGGGGATGCGCCTGGGCGAGGGCAGCGGCGCGGCGCTGGCGTACCCGCTGCTTCAGGCCGCCGCCGGCATGCTCAACGACATGGCGACCTTTGCCGACGCGGGCATTAGCGATAAAACCGGCCCATGACAGCATTCAGCGATTATCTCCCCGCCAGCCTGATAATGGTCGCTGTGGCCATCGTGGTCGACCTCATTATCGGCGATCCGCGTTCACTGCCGCACCCAGTGGTGATTATCGGTCGTGCGGTCAGCGTGCTGGAAATACGTTGGAATCAGGGGAGCGACAAGTGTCGTCGGCGGTCGGGCTTTTTACTCACCGCAACGATCGTATCAGGGACTTTCTTTACGGCCTGGCTGGCGCTTGAGCTGCTAACTGCCTTGCATCCCTGGCTGGGTATTGTCGCCGAAGTAGGGCTGCTTGCCACCACGCTTGCCATCAAAGGTCTCGCTGACGCAGGCCGGGCGATTGCCAAGCCGCTTGCCAAGGGCGATCTGCCGGCGGCGCGTCGGGCGTTGGCCATGGTGGTCGGCCGCGATACCGAGCAGCTTGATGAGGCGGAAATTACCCGTGGCGGCGTTGAAACCATCGCCGAAAACACCGTGGATGGCATTACCGCGCCGCTGCTGTTTGCGTTGATCGGCGGGGCACCGCTGGCGTTGGCCTACAAGGCTATCAACACGCTGGACTCCATGGTGGGCTATCGCAATCAACGTTATGCCGACTTCGGTTACGCCTCCGCCAAGCTGGACGATGTGGCCAACTGGCTGCCGGCGCGGTTAACGGTGCTTTGCCTGTGGTTGGCGGGCCTGCTGCTGAGTATTGCAGGGTCGCGCCCCTTGCATTGGCAAGGCGCCCTGCACGCCACGTGTCGCGATGCGCCGCGCCACCCAAGCCCCAATGCCGGCTGGCCGGAGGCCATGATGGCAAGACTGTTGGGCGTGCAGCTCGGCGGCACCAATGTTTATCAGGGCATTGCGTCCAATCGTGCGACGCTGGGCGAGCCGCTCGAGACGCTTCAGGTGGCGCATATCAACGCCTCCATTCGGCTGATGCATGCCACCTGGCTGCTGTTTGCCGTGATCGCGGCACTTGGATTCATCG
>JBNJFC010000108.1:0-6104 GCA_051746485.1 Pseudomonadota bacterium | reverse complement strand
CTGCCGGTGGGCTTTTACGACCTGTTATCAACGTAGCGGCGATACCGCCCGCTCTCCCTGGTCAACCAGGCTTGTGGTTACAAGCCTCCGGCTTCAGCCGGAGGTAGTTGACTTTAAGTTAAGCATCTTGGCCGCGTAATGCCTCTTGCCAATACTGTAGCGATGTTTCAGACACCACGCCGTGTTGTGTCCCGATATTGATCACCGCACGTTGAAAAGCGCGGGCAAGCTTTACCTGATGACAAAGCGCCAACGAGCGGATGATGCGGGTAATACGCAGGTGGTTATGGCCGCCGGCCTTAAGCCAAATATGTGTTGAGATCGAAAGGTCGGGCAGGGCGGTGATGGTGGTGCCCTCGCGCTCAAGTCCGAAGAAATCGAGCATCACGTCAAGGGAGTGCTGTTGGCGCTGGCGCATGGAGGCGTCCGCTTCGAACGCGGCTTCTACAGCAGGCGTTAAAGTGGGAGCGAACGCATTGAAACGACTGGTTTCCGGGATCGGGAATAACCACTGGATATAGTCGTGGGTGTGCTCTAACCAGAACGGCGAGAGCGCCCATACATCCTCGATCATACGGCCCTGATGGTCAGGGCCTTCGCCGCGATAAAACGCGATTAAACGTTGATCATCTTGCATGCCTCACCTCAACGCTCCAGAACAAGTTCGGGCGCGTGAATCGCTATCTCACGGGCATGGCGGTCAGTGTTTGGGTCCTCTAGTGCTTGAACGCTCTCAAGCGCGCGGATATACCCCGGTGGCAGCCCATGCTCTTGCGCTCCAGCGAGTACGTGGTGCTTGTACCAAGTATAGGGCTTTATACCTTGCGCCGTGATTTGCCCCACATACGCTTGCACCTCGAACTGCCTTGAATCGCTCAAGTCGGTTACGGTCAACCACGTTTCCGTATAGGCGTGGCCAAGCCCTTCGTAACGGTCCAGTGTAGGTTTGTGATGGGTTTCCACCTGCCAGACGACACCAAAAACAGCTGACGGCTCGGATGCTGGCACAATGTCGCACTTGCCTGAGCCATCACCGCTGTGCTGATGAAACGCTAACTTGTAGGCAGGCAGTTTGGCGGTAGTGACAAAGCGGGCGGGAACCCGCGCGGCTAAGCGCTGGGTCGACATGTTGGACCCATAGGCAAAACACAGCATGTAAATCTCCTTGAGCGTCTAAAGACTAGACTCGAACGATGGGCTTACTACTCACCACTCACCACTCTCTATGCGCGCGTCGACTTTGACATCCGCGTTGTAGAGATAGCACCACGCATCACCGTACTGGGTAGAGAAGATGGCACGGTCGTAAATGCCTGTGCGTGGGGCATGCGCGACATAGTCTTCTAGTTGGTCAAGCAATGCCAGCTGCTCGGGGTTGATCGCGTAAACCTCAATCACTGCACCGTTAGAGGGTTCTTGTTTGGCCCCGGGGCAGTGGCCAAGGTCATACAGCGTGATGGTGCGTAAGTAGTCTTGGCCGAGCAGGGTGGCGCCCTCCAGCCAGGAGTGATTGCGATAGCCCCGTTTGAGTGTGCCGTACACGGCCACACGGGGGCAGCGCTTGATGTCGCGTTGCAAGTGATCCATTTCGTGGCCTCTTACACAAACCCAATTGGCTGGCGCTTGCCGTGCTGTTCACGCTCCTCCAAGGTGAGGGCGTCCATCAGCGTGTTCAAACGGATGGGCAGGCCACGCAGGTCGAGTTGATCCAGTGCAGTACGCACGTTTCCGGGGGTGATTCGGCGTTGGGCCAAGTGGCCATTGGGAATGGTTGACAGACGATGATGGTCGCGCTCGGGCAGCACAGCTTTGAGCAAATCTCGCAGTGGCTCGGGGTCGAGCGGCAAAAACTCGACTTTGAGATCGAAGCGGCGCATCACGGCGCGGTCAAGGCTATCTGCACGATTGGTGGTGGCCAGCAAAATGCCGTCGAAATTCTCGATCTGCACCAAGAGCTCGTTGGTGTGCGAAATTTCCCAGCTTTGCATGCCGTTATCGCGCTGCATCAATAGCGTATCCACCTCGTCAAGCAGTAGCACGGCCTTCTGCTCGCGCGCCTGCTGAAACAGTGCGGCGAGTTTTCCCTCTGTGCCACCGACGAATTTATCCAGCAGGCTGCTGGCGTGGGCGGTGATCAGCTCGCGGTCCAAGCGCTTGGCAAGGTGTTTGGCCAGGGCGGTCTTGCCACTGCCGGGCAGCCCATGTAAGCACAAACGCCCGCGTTGGCGGCGGGTAAGCCGTTGCACAATGCTCTCAAGCCCCGGGCGAGTATTGAGCCATTCAATACGGTATTCGGGCATGCTCGGCCCAGCAGCAAGGGACGTATCGGGCAGGGCGCGCGTGCTCGCTTCGCCTAAGGCGTGCAAACGGTGCGTCATCAGCGTGTCGATATGCTGCTCGTTGCGCTGCGGCGTGCGCGGGTTGAATAAGGTTCCCAAACGACACAGCTGTTGTGCGGCCGCCGGCGTCATCCACGGTTGGGCGGCCAAGTGCTGGCGGCCTTGGGGGGTCACCGGCAGTTCATCAAGCAACTCATGGTAGTGGGCCTTAGCCTGCTCGCCGTGCTGGGCTTTCACCTCGATGATCATGTCAAAACGGCGTAAGTAGGCGGGATCGAGCCAGTAAACGCTGTTGCTCACCCAGAGTCCTGGTTTGGGGTTATTCTCCAGAAGTTGGTTCATCCACCCCTTGGGCAGTGCCTCCTCGTCGTTGATCACGTCTTCGATCTCATCAAACATCACCAGCCCCGGGCGTTGGTCGATCAGCTTCTGCACTACCTGGTAGCGGCTTAGGCGCTTGCTTGGGGTCAATACGTCATCGTCTTGATCCACTACTGGCACGCCATATAGCGGCACGCCCAGCTGCGATGCAAGGGTTTTGACCAGTTCGGTTTTACCCACGCCAGGAGCGCCGTAGATCAATATATTGGCGCCGGCTTGGTGGGTATCTAGCGCGTGGCGCAGGTAATCGACCGCTAGCTGACGCAGCGGAACGGCATCGAAGCTGGCTAAAGAAAACGTGCCCGACGGCTGTGCGGGGCACAAGCTCATTAAGCGTTCAGTGATAAAACCGCGCAGCGCGGTCGAAGATAGCGTAGCGACATCGTGATTCACTAGCGGGGCGAGGCTTCGCAGCATCGGCCCCGATGAGAGGGTGTCATCAAGGTCCAGCGGGCGATAACTCTTGTTGTGGGACAACAGCCCCAGCATTTTCAGGCGGCCGCGTTCTTGTAAGCCGAGGTGCACTTCATCACTGCCGTACCCGGTTAGCTGAGCCAGCAGTTTCTTGGCGCGCGTCTCTTCCACGCACGTTAGGATCGGGTTCATGTTGGGGTGGCGAAGGCGCAGCCACGTCAGCGTCAGAATATCTCGTTCCAACGGATTTAGCTGAAGCAGCTCAGCCACATGCGCGCAAAGCGTGGTTAACGTGCCAGTGACCGGGGTGTCCGGGTCGAGCTCACGGGTGGCGCGCTTCCACCAGCGCTTGAGTGCTGGCGCATAATCGCTGTAGCGGCGGCTGTTCTCGGCGTCTTTGGGCAACTTGATGCCCAGCCAACCAAAAAGGCTCTGCCAATCCTCGTCGTCTAGCGAGCCGTCCTTGCCCTGAAACATCACCATGCGCACGGTGATCAACTGGGCGAAAAGGCGCTCCTCGGGGTCGTGGTGCTCATCGGTGGACGAGGGTGAGGTCACATCGAGTACTTGTCCCCACTGCATGGCGATCTCCTGTCTTGCTTATTTACGTCATTTTAACGCCACAGCGCGACATTGTGTGTCGCAAGGGAAAACATCTTGGGTGGTGTCACGCAAACGGTTGTAGGTGGCGCTGAGTACGCCGCGCACGAGGTCCGCTGCTATTCTTCATTAACGGATTTATCATCACCAAGTAGTGTAAAGGTTTTTTTCGCGCCTGTGACCGTGGTGTCGATCAGCTCTCGGATAAGAATCGGAGGCAGCTCACCGGGCATAATCAGTGCCGTGTGCGCGAACTCGAAGCCTTGTGATTTGTGCACCGCCATGGCGTACACCGTTCAAAAAGTGGATTAAGCGTGTAATAGGTTGATCGGGATTAGTGTATGATTTTCTCTCAAATATTTTGAGGAGCTGCCATGCGCATTCGCCTTTTGCAGTGTATGGCATTCGTCATGCTGCTTTTGTCGTGTGGCAGTGTGTTGGCGGCCACACCTCCCACGTCATTAGAGCAATGGGAGTACCGTTGGGGCGACTCGCCGCCGACAGAGCATGGTAAGCCCGCATGGTTGAATGAGACGTCCCCGGCGTGGCAGCCGATTAATTTTCCCTCTAATCCTCCCGGTAGAGAAGGGCAGCAACATGTTTGGTTTCGCACGCTTTTGCCCGATGGTGAATGGCGAGATCCCGTGTTGTATATCACCAGCATTGATTTAATCGCCCAAATCTACCTCGGTGATGAGCTGATTTATCAACACGGTGAGTTCGACGCCGAAGGTAAAGGTAACTTCGCCGGCTGGCCTTGGCATATGGTCGAGTTGCCTGAAGATTTTGCCGGCAAACCGATGTATACCCGCGTGTTTTCGTATTATACCGATATCGGTTTGTGGGGTGAGGTCAAGCTAATGGATCGCATTGACGGCCTTCATAAAGTGATCAAGCACTCAGCAACGGACCTAGCGGTGAGTGCGTTTAGCCTTGTTATCGCTATTTTGGCCAGCATTTTTGCGCTAATTGGGCCTAAACGGCGGAATTTTGCGGCCATCGCGCTATTTACGCTTTCAGCGGGGTTGATGCTGCTCGCCGAGGCGCCAGCACGTCAGCTTATCGCCGAAGGACCTATGGCGTGGGAAACTCTACGAGCAAGTAGCTATTACATGCTGCCAGTGGCGATGGGGTTATTGCTGAATTTCTGGTTAGAAGGACGCTCACGGCGCTGGATTTCGCGTTTTTGGCAGTTGCACCTCGCTTACCTAGTGGGTGCAATGGGTTTGGTAAACGCAGGCGCAATCAGCTTGTCGCTGACATTTCCCGTTTTCGATTTACTATTAGCCGTGACGCTTCCGCTTATGCTGTTGATTGCGCTGCGACGTTTTAGCCGTATGAGCATAGAGCAACGTTTGCTGGTGCTGAGCTTTTCTCTTTTTGCGCTGCTACTCTTGGCGGATATGTTGGTGGCGCATGGTTTTATCTCTTGGCGCATCGTGCCACTCAGTGTCGGCACGTTAGTATTTTCTATTGCGGTGGCTGGGATATCCCTCTGGCACTACCGCGAGACACAGCAGCAATTGGCCCGGGTGAATCAGACGCTTGAAGACAAAGTCTTCGTCCGCACGGCTGAACTCGATAGGCTCGTGAATGAGTTGAAAGAACTTTCAATGCAAGATTCGCTGACCGGTCTAAGTAACCGGCGCCATTTTGATAGTTTGCTCGATCATGAGTTTCGCCGCGCTGAGCGTCATGGTGACCGGCTGTCGCTTTTGATGTTGGATTTAGACTACTTCAAACGCGTTAATGATACGCTTGGTCACGATGCTGGCGATGCGGTTTTAACGGATATGGCAACGTTACTTAAACACCACTTTCGCGGTGCGGATGTGGTGTGCCGGATGGGTGGCGAGGAGTTTGTGGCATTGCTGCCGGGTGTTTCCACGCAGGATGCTGAAACTCGCGCGAATGCCCTGCTGGAAATAGTTCGGCATTATGAGTTTCGTTATGAAGGGCGTTTGATTGAGCCACTAACGCTCTCTTGTGGTGTAGCGACCTACCCAGATCACGCTAATAACCCCAAACAGTTACTCATCAAGGCGGATGAGGCACTTTACCAGGCGAAAAATAGCGGTCGTGACCGCTGTGTCATTTGCACGCCACCGGTGGTTACCGGCTAAGTCTAGCGAGTACGTTGATTGGGTGTTTCGGCTACAAAAAACCGCGCCTTTGCTAAGGCGCGGTTTCATTTTGAGAGCTTAACGCTCTATGGGATGAGCTTGGTTACGCGTTCTGAAATTTCTCTACATCAAAACGGTCAGCGTTCATGACTTTGGTCCAAGCAGCGATGAAGTCTTTAACGAACTTCTCTTCGTTGTCGTCCTGAGCGTACACCTCAGCGTAAGAACGCAGGATCGAGTTGGAGCC
>JBNJFC010000107.1:0-6120 GCA_051746485.1 Pseudomonadota bacterium | reverse complement strand
AAGCGCGTTCGCGCTGAAGGGGGGAGGATGTCAACAAAGTGCCTTCACCAAAGCACTTCCACCAAAGTACTTTCACCAAAGTACAAGGGCTTTACCCCTCTGCTCGCTTAACATTGTCGACAGTTTACCGTAGAATCGCTTACACCTAACCAGACGCTGTTTGTCAAGCGTACATCGTATGCCTGGCCTGTCCGCTGCTGACTTTCAGTCGCTACCCAGCCAGCCATCATAAAGCAAATGAGAGGGCCCCAACGTGCTTGAAGCTTACCGCCAACATGTCGAGGAACGCGCTGCAGAGGGCGTACCACCCAAGCCCCTGACCGCTGAGCAGGTTGCTGATCTTGTAGAATTATTGAAAAATCCACCGGCGGGTGAAGAAGAGTTCATTCTCGACTTGATCACCAACCGTGTACCGCCTGGCGTCGATGAAGCTGCTTACGTCAAAGCCGGCTTTTTAACCGCCATCGCCAAAGGTGACGCCACTTCCCCGCTGATCGACAAGATTCACGCGGTGAAACTGCTCGGCACCATGCAAGGCGGCTACAACATTGTCTCGCTGGTTGAGCTTTTAGATAACGAAGAACTAGCCCGCGAAGTTGGCGAACAGCTCAAGCACACCCTACTGATGTTCGATGCCTTCCACGACGTGGAAGAGCGCGCTAAGAACGGTAATGTCGTCGCTAAAGACGTTATTCAGTCCTGGGCAGAAGCCGAATGGTTCCTCTCCAAGCCAGCGCTGGAAGAAAAAATCACCCTGGCCGTGTTCAAGGTACCGGGCGAAACTAATACCGATGACCTGTCTCCAGCTCCAGATGCTTGGTCGCGCCCGGATATCCCGCTGCACGCTCGCGCCATGCTGAAAAACGAGCGCGAAGGCATTGAGCCGATTGAGCAAGGCAAAGTTGGCCCGCTTGAGCAAATTGAAGAGGTAAAAGCCAAAGGCTTCCCGGTGGCCTACGTTGGCGATGTCGTGGGTACCGGCTCTTCGCGTAAATCCGCTACCAACTCGGTGCTATGGTTCTTCGGTGACGATATCCCGAACGTGCCCAACAAGCGTGCTGGTGGTTTCTGCTTTGGCGGCAAAATCGCCCCGATCTTCTTCAACACTATGGAAGACTCGGGCGCACTGCCGGTTGAGATGGACGTATCCAGTCTCAACATGGGCGACGTTATCGACGTTTACCCGTACGAAGGCAAAGTGTGCAAACACGGCACCGATGAGGTACTGACGACTTTCGAACTCAAGACCCAGCTGATTCTTGACGAAGTGCGCGCCGGTGGCCGTATCCCGCTGATCATTGGCCGTGGTTTGACCGGCAAGGCACGGGAATCGCTCGGCCTTGAGCCGTCTGACGTCTTCCGCCTGCCCGAGCAGCCGGTTGATACAGGCAAAGGGTTTACGCTAGCACAGAAGATGGTTGGCAAAGCGTGTGGCATGGACGGCGTTCGCCCGGGCATGTACTGCGAGCCGAAAATGACTACCGTGGGCTCTCAGGATACGACCGGCCCGATGACGCGCGACGAACTCAAAGACCTTGCTTGTCTCGGCTTCCAGGCCGACTTGGTCATGCAGTCGTTCTGTCACACAGCGGCCTACCCGAAGCCGGTTGACGTGGATACCCACCACACACTGCCCGACTTCATCATGAACCGCGGCGGTGTTTCGTTGCGCCCGGGCGACGGCATCATTCACAGCTGGCTTAACCGCATGCTACTGCCGGATACCGTGGGCACCGGTGGCGACTCGCATACTCGCTTCCCGATGGGTATTTCCTTCCCTGCCGGTTCTGGCTTGGTGGCATTTGCCGCCGCTACCGGCGTGATGCCACTGGACATGCCGGAATCCGTGCTAGTGCGCTTTAAAGGCGAGCGCCAGCCGGGCGTTACCCTGCGCGACTTGGTTCACGCCATTCCGCTTTACGGCATCAAGCAAGGCTTGCTGACCGTCGAAAAATCCGGCAAGAAGAACGCGTTCTCCGGTCGCGTATTGGAAATTGAAGGGCTTGACGACCTTACCGTCGAGCAGGCCTTCGAGCTTTCCGACGCCTCTGCAGAGCGCTCAGCGGCAGGTTGTACCATTACACTTTCCGAAGACAGCGTAAGCGAGTACTTGAAGTCCAACATTACGCTGCTCAAGTGGATGATCAGTAACGGTTACGGCGATGAGCGCACTATCAGCCGTCGTATCGAGGCAATGGAAGCCTGGTTAGCCGATCCTAGCCTGATGCGTGCCGACAAAGATGCGGAATACGCCGAAGTCATCGAGATCGATCTGAGCGAAATCAAAGAACCGATCCTCTGTGCACCGAACGACCCGGACGACGCTCGTTTGCTGTCCGATGTCGCTGGCGAGAAAATCGATGAAGTATTCATCGGTTCGTGCATGACCAACATCGGCCACTTCCGCGCCGCGGGCAAGTTGCTTGAAAAGCAGCCGGCCGGCAGCCTTAAAACCCGCCTGTGGTTGGCACCGCCAACCAAGATGGACCAACATCAGCTGACAGAAGAAGGGTATTACGGCATCTACGGCCGTGCTGGCGCGCGTATGGAAATGCCAGGTTGCTCGCTGTGTATGGGTAACCAGGCACGGGTTGCGGCGAAATCCACGGTGGTTTCCACTTCCACACGTAACTTCCCCAACCGTTTGGGCGATGGCGCCAATGTCTACTTGGCATCCGCCGAACTGGCCGCCGTCGCGGCGGTGGAAGGTCGCCTGCCCAGCGTTGAAGAGTATCAGCGCTACATGAGTGAGTTTGATGCCATGGCCAGCGAAATTTATCGCTACATGAACTTCCACGAAATCGAGGAGTATCAAAAGATCGCCTCGAACGTGATTCCGGTGGAACAAGAAGCGTAAGCTTCACCACCTAAACGACATCGCCGATGCTCGCACCATCACAGAAGCATACGTTACGCTTCTGAGCCGATGACCGAACGCCCCGCTCCTGCCTTTGCAGGCGGGGCGTTTTTTTGCACATTAGCATTCATGGCATGCCATTGGATAAGATCACTTTCTATTAGATAAAGCAGAAGGAGTTTTCCATGACCGTTTCTATTAACGTCAATACAAACGATATCGTGACCCCCGATATTTGCGATAGCTATCCTGACGTCGCCGTCATTGAGCCACTCTTTGCCAATTTCGGCGGTTTAGACGCGTTCGGCGGTCCGGTACGTACGATTAAGTGCTTTGAGGATAACTCAATGGTAAAACAAGCCGTCGCCGAGCCAGGTGCCGGTGCCGTCTTGGTGGTCGATGCTGGCGGCTCTTACCGCTGCGCAATGCTCGGTGATATGCTCGCCGAACAGGCAGTGGAAAACGGCTGGGCAGGCGTTGTGATGTATGGCTGCGTACGTGACGTGGATATACTCGCCACACTGTCCCTCGGTGTGCAGGCGCTCGGTAGCCATCCGCGCAAAAGCGAAAAGCGTGGCGAAGGACAGCGCGATATTGCCGTTACCTTTGCCGGGGTCACCATTGAACCCGAGCAGTGGCTCTACGCCGATAACAACGGCATCGTGATTGCCAAAGAACGCCTGACACTTCCCGCTTGATTGTCGCTTCGCTTGCCAGCGGTGGTGGAACAGTGCCACCCTGGCTCTTTAACTCGATACGTTTCGGCACTGTTTAGCCACTTATCGTTTCTCACGGCCGTTTCATCACTATTGGTCAGCTACGCTTATTCAACCATCACTATGCAGCCACTGAAAACGCTAGGAAGATCCTTACTCAGAACACTGCGTGACCACCTTCGGCCGCTCATAGCATTCCACCTGTTTTTTACCCTGCTCGCTTCTGCTCTGTTGCTGCCTGCCGTTATTTGGGCACTACACGCGTTGTTAGCGCAACTCAATCGCACGGTCGTCACGACCGATGAGCTGATAGTACTTTTATTTAGCCCGCTGGGGCTTGGCGTATCGCTAGTTGCATTGGGGCTTGGCTTTTTAGTGCTTTATTGGCAGCAGGCAGGCATGCTTCACGTTGCGATACGCCCACGTAATAACCACTATCGCTTAGCTTTGGACGCACTGTGGCTAAGTACCCGGCGTCTGCCAGCTCTCGCCGGTCTCGTCATTCTGCAAGTGGGCGCTCACCTCTTGCTCATTGCCCCATTTATGTTTGCCTTCACATGGCTTTATGACGCCTGGCTTGGCGGGCTAGATACCTATTACCTGCAACGCGTGAAGCCGCCCGTATTGTGGTACTTTATGGCCTCGGCGCTGCCCATAATGGGACTTTGGGTATGGCTTGCAGCAAGACTTTACCTACGGTGGTTACTGGCGCTGCCTTTAGTGGCATTGGAGAACATGTCACCCCGGGGTGCCCTAAAGCGCAGCGTTGTGCTTACCCGTGGCTGGCATCGCTCGATTGGCATGGCGGTGCTTCTCGTACTGATCAGTATTATTGTGCTGCCGATTTTAACCACCCTGCTTTTTGATCGACTGTTCACCCCCCTGCTTTGGTGGTTACCGGAACATAACGCCGTCCTGTTGCCGGCAATGTTGGCCTATCTGACGGGCTATGTTCTCGTGACCCTTGCCATCACGTTTTTGGGCATCGCGGTCAACGCCATGCTATCAGCCTGCTTATACCTGCAACTTTCCCATCGCTCGCAGTACGCAGCAGCGCCCCAAGCCTCACATCCGGGGCGTCTTGCATGGGCGGTAGAGCTTGGCGTGCTGCTGTTTGCGGGATTACAGGCTTGGTGGATACTTAATAGCTTCGAGCTAAGCGACGATATCGAGATTATCGCCCACCGGGGCAGCTCCATGGTGGCACCAGAAAACACGCTAGCAGCGATTCATCGGGCAATCAGAGACGGTGCCGATTCAATTGAGATTGATGTTCGCTTAACCGCCGATGAGCAAGTAATGCTCTATCACGACCGCAGTATGGCGCGCCTAACAGGTGACCGGCGCGAGTTTGGCGATTTAACCCGCGAAGAGCTCAGCCACTTTGATGTGGGCAGTTGGTTTGGTGATGCCTTTCAAGGTGAGCATATCCCTGGCCTAGATGAAACCTTACGTGCCGTGCGCGGCAAAGCCAGCCTAATGATAGAGATGAAGCCACTCCCAGGCCAAAGTCGACGACTCGCCGATGCCGTTATCGCCTCGCTACATACTGAAAGCGACGAGCGACGTACTTGCTGGTCTCAACAGCAAGCACCTCTGGATGCCTATGCACGCTGCGGTTTTCCTAATGCATTTGCGGAAATGAGCGTGGCTACGATGACACCAGCGTTACTTCGCCATTTAGAAGCACGTGCGCCCGCCTTACGCACAACGTTACTGGCCCAACTGATTCTACCTGGCACCCTCAACCGGCATGAATTTGATGCGCTTGGCTTGCGCCACAACCGCATCACAGAACGAGAGATGCGCTTGGCAGTCCTTTATGATTACGAAGTCCACGCTTGGACGGTCAATAGCCGCGCCCGCATGTCAACGTTGATAGATATGGGTGTCGACGCGATTATTACCGATTACCCTGATCGGCTCAATGAACTGCTAACTGATCGCCACGAACTTAGCGACGGTGGCCTTATGCTGGTCAAACTGCGCAGCTGGTTACGCCAGTGACGAGCGTTAATCGCCCATCACGACCCCTTCTCGCCGAGGATCAGCACCGCCGAAAAGAGTGCCGTCATCTTGGCGCATAATCACTTGTAGGCCACTTGTGAGCTCGCGCTGCGTTACCTTGTGCCCGTAATCCTCTAGCGCGTCTAGCGTCCCTTCCGGGAAGCGATCAGCTTCAACAAACACACGATCACCGAGCGTTATGGCATGTGGGAGGTTTAACGCCTCTTGGGCATTTAGCCCCCAATCCCGCAACGCCACTAACGTACGCGCCGTGTAGTGAATAATCGCCGCCCCGCCGGGTGAGCCTAAACTGCCCACAAGCTCTCCACTTTCACGCTCGAAAATGAGCGTGGGGCTCATGCTAGAGCGTGGCCGCTTACCTGCTTCTGCACGGTTAGCAACCAGTTTACCGTCCACTTCGGGCACGAAAGAGAAATCCGTGAGCTGATTGTTGAGCAGGTACCCACCGGCAAGCCCTGTGCCACCATCGGCGAGAATTCGCGAGCCAAATGCCTGCTCAATCGAAGACGTCATCGCCAC
>JBNJFC010000106.1:0-6120 GCA_051746485.1 Pseudomonadota bacterium | reverse complement strand
TTTAAGGCGTCCAGGTGACGAAGTTCTGCAGCAGGCGCAGGCCCGCGCGGGAGCTTTTTTCCGGGTGGAACTGCACGGCGAAGGTCGATTCACGCCCAATCGCGACGTGCGCGTTCACCTTGCCATACTGGGTGGTGCCGAATACCTCGGCGTCATTGGTCGCGTCGACATAAAAACTGTGCACGAAGTAGAAGTGCTCTTGGTTGTCGATGCCTTCCCATATGGGGTGCTCGTGGTGCTGCTCGACCAAGTTCCAGCCCATGTGAGGCACTTTCAGGCGTTGGTCGCGATCATCGCGCATATCGGCAGGAAAGCGGCGTACTTCACCCTTGAACACGCCCAGACACTCAACGCCGCCGTTCTCTTCACTGTGTTCCAGCAGCATCTGCTGGCCCACGCAGATGCCTAATAGTGGCTTGCCTTGGCGCGCGAGTATATCTTCCACCAATCCGCGTAGCTCGGTGCGTTCAAGCTCGCCCACGCAGTCGCGAATCGCGCCTTGGCCGGGTAGCACCAGGCGGGTGGCGCCAAGAATGCGGCGCGGGTCGCGGGTGATCACGACGTTTTCATGGGTCACGTGCTCCAGCGCCTTGGCCACAGAGTGTAGGTTGCCCATCCCGTAGTCGATGACGGCAATAGTCATAAAGCGCTCCTTATAAACAGCCTTTGGTCGAGGGCATTTGGCCAGCCATACGCGGGTCTTCCGCTACCGCCATACGCAGCGCGCGGCCAAAGGCTTTAAAGATGGTCTCGGCTTGGTGATGGGCGTTGATCCCCTTGAGGTTATCAATATGCAGCGTGACGCCAGCGTGATTGACAAAGCCCTGGAAAAATTCCTGAAAAAGCTGCGTGTCCAGGCGTCCAATCGTATCGCGGGTGAAGTTGGCGTTCATATACAAACCGGGGCGGCCGGAAAAATCCACCACCACGCGGGAGAGGGCCTCATCCAGCGGCACATAGGCGTGGCCGTAGCGGTAGATGCCACGCTTATCGCCGATGGCTTTTGAAAACGCCTGGCCGAGGGTAATGCCTAAGTCTTCCACCGTGTGGTGATCGTCAATGTGCAG
Organism: Pseudomonadota bacterium; assembly: GCA_051746485.1. Taxonomy (GTDB): domain Bacteria; phylum Pseudomonadota; class Gammaproteobacteria; order Pseudomonadales; family Halomonadaceae; genus Vreelandella. The sequence continues at coordinate 5,053 of JBNJFC010000106.1, read as the reverse complement.
GTCGCCATTGGCATGGATATCGAGATCGATCATCCCGTGACGCGCGACTTGGTCGAGCATATGATCCAGAAACGGGACGCCGGTTTCGCAAGTGAGGCGGCCTTCGCCGTCGAGATTCACGCTGACCTGGATCTGCGTTTCTTGCGTGTCACGGCTAACCGTGGCGATACGCGCTGACATGTTGCTTCTCCTGCGCTAAGGCGCATGTGGAAGGGGAGCCCGAGGCGGGTTACATATTCACCGCCGATGTATCAGGCAGAGCCTGTAACGGAAACCGTATTTACCACCCAGCCTGCGGCAAAGCTGGCATTATAGTGAATTGCCCCGCCTATCCGCTACAATGCGGGCAAAGTCGCTCCTGTGGCAGGGCATAAATTTCCATAACAGAGCCTAAATGCACAGGGCGTAAACGGCAGCTTAACTGCGTTGGCCAAGAGGATTTTTATCATGCCGGTGACACTGCACCATGTCGATCGGGCCCGCTGGGAGGCGGATGCCCAAACGCGACTGGATTTGGTACGCATCTACCATGACGCGCCTGACGACCGGATGCCTCCTCACACCGTCGAAACCTTTATTGAGCAGCATTTAAAGGCTCAGCACTCGTTTGCCTGCGCGCTCTTTAATGCGCGCTTGCTGAGCGCGGTCGCGCTTAAAGAGGCCGACGATGGCGCTTGGTGGCTGTCGGATCTCTGCGTGCGCAAAACCACGCGCCGCCGAGGAGTGGGGTCGCGCTTGATGGCGCTACTCGCCGAGCAAGCGTATGCAGAGGGCCGCGTGCTACGCATAGAAACCGCATCGCTGCCGCTGGCGGACCGTGTGCTGCTATCAAAACTGGGCTATCGGCCGGTGGCAACGCCCGCCGTTGAGCCGGGTAAACCCGCTACCAGCGATTTTGTTGAGCTTGACCCCCAAGGATGGCACGCACCATGAAGCAACTGCTACGTATTTTACTCGCCGCCGTGGGCATACTGGCCGTCGTTGCCGTGGCGGCGGTTGTGTATGTCACGACGTTTCTTGACCCAGAAGACTTCAAACCTCGCTTAACCGACGTCGTCGAAGAGCAAACCGGGCTGAACTTATCCCTAGATGGCGCCTTGAGCTGGTCGTTTTATCCCCGTATTGGGATGAGTGTGGAAAAGGCGCGCGCCTGGCTACCCGAACAGAGTACCGAAAATGCCGCGTTTGCTGCTATTGAGCGTGCCGAAGTGAGCGTAGCGTTTGCCCCTTTATTGCGTGGGGAAATCGCCGTAGATGGTCTAACGCTCAATGGTATGCGGCTGAATTTAGAGCGCAATCAGGAGGGCGAGGGTAACTGGGAGCCACTGCTTGATCGCCTGATGGAAGATGGCGAGCAAGCGGAGCGGGCTTTAGCTCCAGCAAGTGCTGGCCCTAATGCGGAAGCGGGCAGTTTGGATGTGGTACTTAACATCGCCAGCGTGCAGATGAGTGACGCCAACATTTATTACAAAGATGCCCAAGTGGGTGAAATGTGGCAGCTAGAAAAGCTCAACATCACCGGTAGCAACGTTAACCCACTGCGTTCCTTCCCGCTTAAAGCGACGTTTACCCTCAAGCGCTATAAAAATCTAAACGCGGCCACACTTGAGCGCGAGCCCGACGCCACCAGTGATATCGCCCTCGATACCCGGATGAGACTCGCCCTCGCCGATCAGCGCTTCGTTTTAGAAAACGTTCAGCTCGCCACGCATAACCGCTTTGTGCCCCAAGGCGAGCCGCAGCAAATCGACCTTATTGCCGCCGAGATTGACGCCCGCTTGGAAAGCAAACAGCTGTCGATCACGGAAGGCGTTATCGAGACAAACCTACGTCATGCCGACCACTGGGACGGCGGGCTGGCTTTAAACCTGGCTTTTGGTTTAGACAGTGATTGGGGCGCACAGACAGCGGTGTTAAAGGCTCTGGAACTGAGCGGACCCGATAACTTGCGTGTGCAAGGCAACCTAACGCTCACCCAGCTACTGGAGACGCCTCAATACCAAGGTCAGCTGACCGCATCGTCGTTTAACTTAAGGCCGTGGCTTAACCGCGCGGGAATGGCGCTTTCCACCCGCAACGAAGACGCGTTGAGTGATGTGGCGCTCACCAGCCCGGTGGAGGGAGATGTACAGCAGTTCGCGCTGCCCAACCTCTCGCTGGTGGTGGATGAAACCACGCTCACTGGCGAGCTTTCTGCGGCCTTGGATGGCACCGCGCTCGCGTTTGACCTTGAAGGCGATTCGTTCAACCTTGACCGCTACTTGCCAGCTGACGAGGCGCCAGCGCAAGCCAGCCGTGGTTTCTTACGCAAGGCGTTCGCTGATGATGCCGATGAGCTCTTGCCGCAGGCTTGGCTTTCAACACTCACCTTGGAGGCAGCACTACGTTTAGAGACGTTTATCCTTTCCGGTCTCACCTTCGACAAGCCGACACTCACGCTTGAAGGCAACGACGGTGAGCATCGGTTGAGTGCGTTTGAATCGGGGTTTTATGGTGGTGAGCTAAGCGCCACGGGGCGGCTCGATAGCCGTGAAACGCCTATGGCGTGGGCACTTCAGCCACGTGTTGCTAATGTTGACGTCGCCCCGCTACTGGAAACATTCAGCGAAGATGCTTCGCCGATCCGCGGTCAGCTCAATGTCGATGGCGAACTGACAACGCGTGGCAATGCCCGTGAAGAGTTGATTCGCCATCTTAATGGTGAGCTTGATACCTCGCTGAGCAATGGCGCCATTTTGAATATCAATATCTCAAAGGAAATGTGCGAAATTGCAGCCACGTTTGAAGATGAATCCACGCGCCGTGATTGGCATAACGATACTCGCTTCGACCGTTTTGACGCCCCCTTGGTGGTTCGCGATGGCATAGTGGAAAGCGACGACCTGCTCATTACGCTTCCCGGCATTGATGTGCGTGGAGGCGGGGCATTTGATCTTGGCAGCCAGCGTTTTGATGTCCTGACGAGAGCCCGCGTGGTGAATACCGCCGATGCCGCCTGCGAGGTCAATCCACGCCTTGAGCAGGTAGCGTTGCCGGTGCGCTGTAAAGGGCATGTCAGCGACGCGCGAAGCGAGTGGTGCCAGTTTGACCGTGAGGCGTTTCAAGCCAATATGGCCGAGCTTTTGAGTGATGAAGTGGGAAGCCGCGTAGAAGACGCCTTAGACGACTCGTTTGAGCGCCTCGATGAACGTTTAGGCGAAGAAACGACTAAGGAACTTCGCGACGGCTTACGCCGTCTATTCGATTGAGATTTTTGCAAGCCCATTGGCGCCGGCATTCTGCCGGCGCTTTTTTGTAGGCCAACCATTTATGCCTAAAGACGTAAAAGGTCACCCCACAAAGGACCCGATGCCGACGCCGCGACTCTCGCCGGGTGAGTTTCAAAAGCGGCTTTTAGCCTGGTTTGATCAGCACGGCCGTCATGATTTGCCTTGGCAGTCCCCGCGCACGCCATACCGCGTGTGGGTATCAGAAATCATGTTGCAGCAAACCCAAGTCGCCACGGTAATAGATTACTTCAACCGCTTTATGGCACGTTTTCCGACGCTCGAAGCGCTCGCCCTTGCCCCGCAGGATGAAGTGTTGCATCTGTGGACGGGGCTTGGGTATTACGCACGGGCGCGTAATTTACACAAGGCAGCGCAAGTCGCCCTCGCTGAGCACGGCGGCGAGCTGCCGGTGGAGAGCGATGAGGCACTAATGGCACTGCCCGGCATTGGCCGTTCCACCGCCGGGGCGATCATCGCCCAAAGCACCGGCAAGCGGGCGGTGATTCTGGATGGCAACGTCAAACGTTCATTAACGCGCCTGCACGCCGTACCCGGCTGGCCAGGCAAGCCTGCGGTAGAGCGTAAGCTTTGGGCGCTGGCCGACCACTACACGCCCGCCACACGACTTGCCGATTACACCCAAGCGATGATGGATTTTGGAGCGACCTTGTGCAAACGCGGCCAGCCTGCTTGTGCGGCATGCCCGTTCAACGATGTCTGCCTGGCCCTCGCCCGCGGCGAAGTGCAGCACTACCCGGAGTCCAAACCCAAGAAAGCGCTACCCACGCGGCAAACGCTCATGCTTTTACTGCAAGACGCCAAGGGCCGCATCTGGCTGGAACGGCGCCCACCTAGTGGCCTATGGGGCGGATTATGGAGTTTGCCGCAATTCGATACCCAGCAGGCGTTAGAGGATTGGGTAGACACACATGCCGTCGCCCCCAAGCGCAAACCGGTGCGGCCTGCTTTCACTCATACGTTTAGCCACTTTCGCCTGGAAATCTCTCCGCAGCCGGTGGTTTGCAAAATGCTTGCGGGCGTGCGCGAAAATGGCGTGTGGTACGACCTCAATGATCCGCCCGAGCTGGGGTTGGCGGCACCGGTCAAGCGCTTGCTGACTCAAGCACAAGCCGAGGCGCGCACGTTTGACCTGGAGAATGCGCCAGGGCACGCGTAGGCTGGACCTTTACGACTCACATCTCACATTAAGGAGAGTACGATGAGCAACACGGTATTTTGCCGTAAGTATCAAAAAGAGCTCGAAGCCCTACCGTTCCCGCCTTTGCCGGGGGCCAAAGGCCAGGAGATCCAAGCCACGGTTTCCAAACCGGCATGGGAAGAGTGGCAAGCGCTACAAACGCGCTTGATTAACGAAAAACACCTCAACATGCTCGACCCCGATGCGCGCGCCTACCTGATGGAGCAGATGGAACGGTTCTTGGACAACCAAGACACCGACCAGGCAGAAGGGTACGTACCGCCTACTCAGGCATAATCGCCACGGAGAAAGAGGGCTGGGCTGAGTTTCAGCCCGTAGTTCATAAATGGCGTGAAGGAAAGAATGTTTCATAAAGGTGTTGACGAAACCTAACGTTTTTAGTTTAATACGCACCGTTGGCAGCGGCCAGATAGCTCAGTTGGTAGAGCAAGGGATTGAAAATCCCTGTGTCGGCGGTTCGATTCCGTCTCTGGCCACCACACTGCTGGGGTATCGCCAAGTGGTAAGGCACCGCTTTTTGGTAGCGGCATTCCCAGGTTCGAATCCTGGTACCCCAGCCATTGCC
>JBNJFC010000105.1:0-6254 GCA_051746485.1 Pseudomonadota bacterium | reverse complement strand
GTAACGCCGACAACCACTGACGGCACTTTAAACCCTGACCTGGCGGCCGCGCTCTCCGCCAATACTGAGCTAAGCGCCCACGCCGATGCCTGGGACGTTTTCATGCCCTACATCGAGGCGCTACCTTGGCTTGCCGTCAGCGGTCGCGGCGAGCTCGAGGGCATCATCACGCTGACGCATGGTCAACTCGACGCTGGCAGCCACCTCACGTTGAATGCGCCAGCGTTGACGCTGAACGTCGACGAGGCAGCCCTGAACCCTTCCCCAGATGCCACCGAGACGACGCCCTGGGTTTACCCCGAACGCCGCCCTGCGGTTCATACCGCCCGGGGCGACGGCACCATCACGCTGCGCGTTCCCGACGATATGCCTGATACGCTCTCCTTAAGCGCGAGGCTCAACGGCGTCACGGTGCATCAGCGCCTGGCTGAAACGCCTTATGCCACCGATGCCCAGCTGCGCCTCACCACCGCGTTAGACAACCACCGTCTTGACCGTTTGCAAGCGCCCGAGCAGGTCACATTACACTGGCAAGACGCCACGCTGCCGGATATGGCGGTGCTGCAGCCCTATCTGGCTCCATTCTTACCTGAGCCGGCACCGCTGCGGTTGGTGAGTGGGCAGGCCCAAAGCCACGGCCAGTTAACGCTGACCCCGACGACGTTAAGCGGTGACGTATCGCTCGCGGGAAACCGCTGGGTGACCGACTGGCACGCAGGCGAGCGCGTCCACCGCTTAACTAGCGACATGCAGCTTGAACTCGCCATTCGCGATGCGGCACTCGATGCCAGCCACCTGGACCTAAGCGGTAGCCAACTGCGCTGGCAGGTAGCGGACGCCAACCAAAAGGAACGCCTGACGAGCACCCTGACCCTGCACGAAGGACACTTTCAACGCGGGGATGGAGAGCCGCAAGGGCAATTTTCGCTATCGGGTCGCGTCGAGCGCCTAGGCTTTCTCAACGCCTTTTTACCCGCCGCCCACGGGCTTGCGTTAAGCGGTGAGGGGCAGCTTTTTGCTCAGGGTGGCTTTCACGGCCGCCAACTCACCGTGCCGACACGTCTCCGGGTGGACGCCAATCCGCTAAGCGTCAATTTTTTAGACTACCAAGCCAGTGGGCGCGGTGAACTCACCGCTCAGCTGGATAGCGCCGAGCAAGCGCAGCTAACGCTTGGGATTCCACGCTTTTCACTTAAACGGCAAGACGATGAGCGCCCGCATGTGGAAGGGCGCCACCTCGCCCTTACCACCAATACGGACACCTTTAGCGCCGTCATGGAGGACCCGCAACCGCAGCATTTCACTACCCGCATTCGCTTGCCCATCATCGACATACCGGATATTACCCGTTACAACGCCTACTTCCCTGAAGGCGTGGGTATTGCGCTTTTAGATGGCAACGCCAGCCTCGAAAGCGAGCTAACGCTGCGCGGGTTGCACGGCCAAGGGGAGCTCACCTTGCGAGCCTTCGGCGCGGAACTATCGCTGCTTAAGCAGCGGTTGCGGGGGGATATGCATATGCACTTAACCTTGAGCGAAGGCGATATCGACGCCATGCGCTTTACCGCTGACGACTCCTTCCTGCGCCTGGAGAACGTTTCCCGCTTAAGTGCGGAAGGTCATCAGGATGCTGGCTGGTGGGGTCAGCTCGATATGAGCGAAGCGGTACTAACGTGGGATACACCTATCGATCTTAGCGCTCAATTGGCGCTGCAACTGCGCGATAGCGGTCTGCTAGCGCGGCTATTTCTTGCCCGTGCCAGAGAAAACGACTGGCTTGGGCGAATGCTCAACGTGCGCGATATGACCGGCGACGCGCAGCTACGCTTAAGCGGCGACCAACTCACGCTGAGCGATCTAACGCTTAGTGGCGGCCCGCTTTTGATGCTCGCCGATCTGACACTAGCGAATCAACGTGCCAACGGGGCGCTTTATGCCCGCTTAGGGCGTTTGGGGCTGGGCGTTTTGTTAGACGACAACGAACCCACGCTGCAAGTGCTCCAACCACGACGCTGGTTCGACCGTTGGCGGCAACAGCAATCACTGTTGCGATAGCGCTTGAGACAGCGCTTGAGTGAGATAGCACTTACAAACCATCAGCGTCTTTTGCGCTCGCGCCGAATCATGCGAACCCGTTCTTTCGCTTTCCACGCGTTGGAGAGCGAAGGGTCTTCGTCGCCGCCCGCCTTGGGTTTGGGCGGCAGGGTTACCCAGGCAAACACCGGCAGCGAAAGGTGCCAGTAAATCGCCGCCAGCCGCAGTGCCAGGGTGGTTAACAGCGCGGCGGTGATCGTCAGCATGAACGGCGCTTCCAGGCTATGCAGTACGACGTAAACGATCCCACCGGCGATGGCCGCCGTGGCGTAAACCTCCTCGCGCAACACCATGGGGACGCGTTGAGCCAGCACGTCCCGAATCATGCCGCCAGCCACTCCGGTCATCATACCCATTAGGACCGCGACCACGCCCGCGTGACCCAGAAACAGCGCTTTGTGTGTGCCGATCACCATAAAAAGCGCCAGCCCAAAGGCATCCGCCACGGGCAGAAAACCGCGTGAGAGGCGATGAATGTAGTGAAACCCCACCAACGAGACGCCTACCGTGGCCAAAATGACCCACAAATAGGTTGGGTCAGTGACCCAAAACACCGGGTGCACGCCCAGCACCAAATCGCGCAGCGTGCCACCGCCAATACCGGTCACTGCCGCTAACACCAGCATCCCGAATGGGTCCATCCGCTTGCGACAGGCCAGGACCACGCCGGATAGCGCAAACACAATCACCCCGACCATATCCAGCCAATACACCACCTCTGGCAAGCGTTTCTCCTTTCGTTTTTAACTCTTTATGTATTTGAGCTCTTTACGTTTTTGGCGCCTTTTTACGGGGCTGAGGTCGCCAAGAAGTGATCGACAAAGACCTGATGGTCTTGCGCCACACAATCGGCGTAAGCCTGTGCCAGTGTGGTGACCACTTGGATAAACGCCTCTTCTCGCCCTTCCAGCCGGGCGCAAACGGCCTGAGCGAAATGGGCATGATCGTCATCCTGATTGAGCGCTTGGGCGCCGCGCAGGTGCTCACGGGCGAGAATTTCGCCCCACTGGCGCGCCAGCTTGCGGTAGGATTTAGCGCCCGATAACTTATGGGTGGGCACATCCTTTTTGAACGGCGAACGCTCACGCACCGAGAACACTTTATCGTTGAAGGTAAGCCAGCCCAGGTAGCGGTCCGGGTGCTCGGCAATAGCATGAAACGCCGCCGCGTGGCGAATCCCCTCGTTAGGGAAGCTACGCCGCCAAGCGCGTTTTTCAGTGGGGGTCATCAGCCGGTATGCCTCTGGGGCAACCTGCTCTTTCACATCCAAAATCACATCGTCGTGCTCGTGATCGCGCCCACCCTCGATCAGCACATAATAACGCTCCACGCCAAGCGAGCCGGTACCGGCACCAAGACGACGAGCGGTATCCTTCACGCGAAAATGGTCGGGGTCGGCCTCTTTGACCGGGTGTGATAGCGTCTGTTGGTATTCCTGCTCGATCAAGCGCTTGAGCTGGCTGGCGACGTCGGCGGGTAAGTTAGCGAGCTTTCCAGGCCGCCGGGTAAAATGCCGCCCCTGCGTTTCGTCCACTTCGGTCCACTTCTCCAACATCTTGGCCCGGCTTTGCTTTTTCGCCACCTTTTCCATAAAGGGTTTGAGCGGCCCCGTGGCAGTTTCCAGGGTCACCGCGTGAAGCGGGATGCCTTCGTGATGATGCTGGAGCGTATCGATATAGCCCAGCAGCAGCTTCTTCAGCACTTTTTGCGTGTCTTTAGAGGAGAGCTTCACATTTTCACGGGCGTCTAGCTCAACGCTGATCGCCAGCCGCCACACATCGTATTGGTAATCCCCCACCAGGGCGTCATCAAAATCATCCATGCCGTAGCGAATAAGGTCATCGTGATGCCCGTAAGCGCCGAAGTTGTAGGCATGGGCATCGCCTTGAAGCCACGTTTGCGTTTCCGGCCAACCACCAAACAGGGCAAAGCGCCAATCACCCCAAATATCATCCCAGTATAGGTGGTTGGTACCACGAAAAAAGGCATAGGGCGAAAGGGCCATTTTGGCAAACTTGGCCTGCCGATCAGCGGTAGGCAGCTCAGCATTGGCGGTTTGTATCGCATCAATCACTTGGGCGGGGCGGTTGTGCCCGGTTAGCGCTTGGCTCATGGAGTCGCCTCTTGATAATAAAGGACTGTTTGGAGTCTTTAGCGTAGGCGACAACCTACCGCCCACGTAAGCCCCAGCACGGTATTTTGCTAGCGCACGCGGAAAACACCTTATTCCGCGTGGATAAGGCGTGCATTATTCGATGTCGAAGCCCCGTTTACGCAGCGCACGCTTGCGCTCCCAGTTGGAGTGGACGGTCAGCGCCGTCACGGTCACCAAGATGAGCACCATGCCAGCTAATTGTAGCCCTTTGAGCTGCTGATCGAAGATGGCATACCCCAGCAACGTCGCCGTCACCGGCTCCACCAGTGCCACAATCGACGCCACTGTCGCCAAGCTCTGCTTTAGCCCCTGGAAATACAGCACAAAGGAGATGCCCGCCCCGAGAAAACCAAGGCCCGCTAACAGCGCGAAGGTTGGGGGATCGAGCGCCGGTATCGCGAACCCCGTGCGAAGACCGGACCAGACACTCATCACGACCACCATCACGACAAATGAAATGCTAAGGCTCGCCTGATTGCTGCCGTGAACTGACGCTTGCTTAAAGCCAAAGATAAATAGCGTATAGGAAAGCCCCGCGAACAGGCCGGTAATGATACCCACCGCCGTCACATCGCCCGCGCTAACATCATAAAGACGAGTGAGCAGCACGATACCCAGCATCACCAATAAAATAGCGCCGCAGTTGATCGGGGTTGGACGCTCTATCTTCAGGGCAAACGACACCAAGTAGACAAAGACCGGTGCGCAATACATCAACGTCGCCGCAATCGCGATACTGCCTTCCGCTATGCTAAGAAAGTAAAACGTAAAGTTGCCTGCCACACCGAGACCGGCCAGCAACGACCATTTCCACAGCTGTGGATTGGATAGGCCGCTTTGTTGCGGCCGCAGAGCTAACCAAGCGATAAAACACAAAAGCCCAATGGCCCCCCGACACAGCGATACCAAGGCGGCGTCCCACCCTAAGGTCATGAGTTGCGTTGCAATCGCCCCTGTAATCCCCCAGCTAAGGGCGGCCAGGGCCACAAAAATACTGCCTATATACATCGTTCGGACTCCACGTAACGTGCAGGTTGCACCTGCTAAGTAAGGCACACGACGTTTAATTCAACTGAAACGGGTAGACCGCGCCAATATTGAGTCTCTGCGTAAGTTCATCCAACGCGGTAAGGGATTCTTCCGCAAGCTGTGGGTCGGCAAGGTCGTCGGGGGCGAGGCGGTCCCGGTAGTAGCGGTTTACCCAAGCGGTGAGATCGTCATAAAGCGCCTCGCTAAGCAGCACGCGTCCGGTCAGCGCTGATCGCTCAGCGTCCGTCAGTGCCACGCGCAGGCGCAAGCAGGCAGGACCACCACCGTTGCGCATGCTTTGTTTGACGTCTTTGACAACCACCTCGCTGATGGGGTTATGGCCCGCCAGCAGATAGTCCTGAATGGTGCGCCATACCGCCTCGCGCTCCTGACATTCGCCGGGCACGACCAGGGTCATGGTGCCATCCGGGTTGGAAAGCAGCTGGGAGTTGAACAGATACGACGCCACGGCGTCTTCAAGGCTCACCGCCTCTACAGGCACCCGCACGGGAATCAGCGGGCTGGCCATTTTGGCGCGCAGCTCGTCCAGGGTGCGTTCTTCGTCCAAGAAGGCCATTTCGTGGTAAAGCAGCACGGGGCCGTTGCCCACGGCGATGACGTCGTTGTGGAAAACGCCCGCGTCGATGGCGTCCGGGTGCTGCTGGGCAAACACCGTTTGCGCGTCCGTCAGCCCGTGCTGGCGCGCGACCGCCTGGCTCGCTTCCAGCGTCTGGCGGGCGGGATAGCGCTTGGGTTCGCGCTCGCCGCTACGCACGTCGCCAAACGCCTGACGGCCATACACAAACAGATGTACGCCCGGCTCGCCGTACTCGCCGCATAAGCGGGTATGGTTGGCCGCGCCTTCATCGGCAAACGCGGGGGTAGCGGGCAGTACCGGGTGGTGCGCGAAATGCCGTTCGTCGCGAAAAATGGCCTGCAGCACCCGGCCGGTGGTGGTCGGCTCCAGGTAGCGGTG
>JBNJFC010000104.1:0-6283 GCA_051746485.1 Pseudomonadota bacterium | reverse complement strand
CCTAACAAAGATGCTCCCCCGCCCCTCAGCGAGCCAGCCTTTCATGCGCGTATTAACGAACTAGCCCAGGACATTTCAACACAGTGCAATCCACCCGGCACATTGGAGCAGGCTCAACGTGAGCGACAAGCATTAACCGCCGATGTTCGTGAAGTAGGCAGTTTATTACGCCAACTCCGCCAAGATATCAAAACGCAGCAGGCGCGTGGCAGTGATCCGATTATTGTGCGTGAAGAATGCGAAACCAGCGACGTACTAGACACCAAGACCCTGCTTGGGCGCAACGAATGGGTAGGCCTGCCTGGTATTGGTACCTACTTAAAAGCCCGCGTTGATTCCGGTGCTAACACCTCATCGCTTTCTGCCCGAGAGGTCACGCGCTTTGAACGCGACGGAGAAGATTGGGTGCGGTTCAAGCTTGCCCTTAATGACGATGATGTTGCGGTTGAGGAAACACGTAATGAGTGGATTGAAGCGCCGGTTGAGCGGCGTGTACGTGTTATTCAATCCACAAATGATGAGGGGGATTCGAGGCCCGTCATATCACTGTTGATGACACTCGGGCCGATTCGCGAAAACGTCGAATTTACGCTCAACAACCGTTCGCACCTAAGCTATCCGGTTCTGCTAGGTCGTCGGTTTTTACTCGATATTGCGCTTATCGATGTTGCAGAAACCTACCTGCATTCACGCCCTGAATTCCCCGGCGGTGAGCCAGCGGAAGAATCAGCAGCCGATGAAGTTGTCGACCAAGACGATAACGAAGAGTAGCGCTATCAGGCGCGCTTAACACTCAACATAAGGGCTTGATGCATGTCTCGGCTTCCCTTTTATGCCATTGTTGGTCTTTTACTTATTGCGGGCATCGCCATGAGCGTGCACCGGCATCTGCAGTTTGAGATTCCCTGGCTTCCCGGCGATCAGCGCCAAGTGTGGGAAGTGGAGGCGATGATCAATTTTAACGCGCAAAATGGCCCTGTCGAAGTTGACTTCTCCCTGCCCTCTCACCAACAAGGGTTTCGCGTTTTAACCGAAAACACGGCCTCCTCTGGCTATGGTTTGGCTTACCACTCGGATGAATTTGGGCGTCGTGCTCAGTGGACCATTCGTGAGGCGGCAGGCAGCCAGCAATTGTATTATTCAGCGCAAATCCTGGTCTCGCCGGAGGCGCAGATGGCCTCTCAAAAAGCGCCCGAGCTTCCCCCCGAGACGCCGTGGGAGCGCCCTTACGACACCGCCGCCACCGAGGTGATCGAGCAGGCTTGGGCACGCAGTGCCGATAATGCCACGTTCGCCCGAGAGTTAATCCGCGATGTTAACGGTGATCGCCAAGGGGAGAATGCCCGCCTTTTGTTGACCCAGTTTGAGTCTACGGAGCTGCTTGTACGGCTCTTGAACCAAGCCGGCGTTAAAGCACGTGCGATTAGCGGTTTGTTGCTTGAAGACGGCCGCCGCCGTCAAACCTTGAGTCACTGGATTCAGGTGTTTAGCGACAACGAAGATCAGTGGTGGCTGTTCCATCCGAAGAGCGGTGAACAAGGCAAGCCAGAGAACCTGCTGCTTTGGGAAACGGGCGGCCAAGCCATTCTTGAAGTACAAGGCGGAACGAATTCACGTGTCTCCTTTTCGATGCTTACCCACTCTCAACCCGCGTCAGCGGCTGTGCGTAATCATTTATCCGATGACACCTTACTGAACTTCTCTATTCACAGCTTACCACTCGAAGAACAAGCGCTTTTCCAAACGATTCTGCTGATTCCGATCGGTGCGCTGATGGTGGTGTTGCTACGCGTGCTGGTCGGGATAAAAACATCCGGCACCTTTATGCCGGTATTGATTGCCTTGGCGTTTATTCAAACGTCGCTTTCAACCGGCTTGGTAGGCTTTTTGCTCGTAGTGTCGGTCGGTCTTGTGATTCGCAATTACCTGTCTTATTTGAACCTACTGCTGGTCGCGAGGGTATCGGCGGTTATCATTACCGTCATTGCGATTATTTCTGTCTTCTCTGTATTAGCGTACCGAATAGGGCTAAACGCGGGGCTGACCATTACGTTCTTCCCGATGATCATTTTGGCCTGGACCATTGAGCGCATGTCAATTCTGTGGGAGGAAGAAGGCCCTAAAGAAGTCCTTATGCAAGGGGGCGGCAGCTTAGCAACAGCGGTATTGGCCTTTTTGGCGATGAATAACCCAGTGGTGCGCCACATCACGTTCAATTTCTTAGGTGTGCAGTTTATCTTGATGGCGTTAATATTGATCTTGGGCAATTACACAGGCTATCGCCTATTGGAGTTGCGTCGCTTTAAACCTATCACCGACGACGAGCCGAAACCATGAGCTGGTGGCAGCAATGGACGTGGCCATCGCGACTGCGCAGCAAAGGCATTATCGGTATGAACCGCCGCAATATTCGCTATATTGGGCGCTACAATGATCGCCGTTTGTATCCGCTGGTGGACGATAAGCTCAAAACGAAACTGCTTGCCCAATCACACGGCATCACCACACCTGCCCTTATCGGCACGGTGGAAACGCAGTTTGGCGTTAAGCACATTGGCGATATCCTCAAAGGCCACCAAGGGTTTGTGATCAAACCAGCGAAGGGTAGCGGTGGCAAAGGCATATTAGTCATTGAGCAGGTCAGCGACGCTAACGACTTTATCAAGCCAAGTGGCGTTCGTCTTTCACTCACGGATGTTGAGCGCCACGTCTCGAATATCCTCTCAGGCCTTTATTCGCTTGGCGGCTCGCCCGACGTTGCCGTGATCGAAACGCTTATCAACTTCGATGAAAGCCTGATGGCCTATACCTACGAGGGTGTGCCCGACATTCGCGTGATCATCTTTAACGGCTACCCCGTGATGGCTATGATGCGACTCTCGACGGCCGCCTCCGATGGCAAAGCCAACTTACACCAAGGGGCTGTCGGCGTGGGGCTCGATATGGCAAGCGGATGCGCATTGCGCGGCGTACAGTTTGATCGCCCCTGCACCCACCACCCCGATACGGGGCACGACCTTGCAAGTTTGGTGGTGCCGCAGTGGGAAACGCTACTGAACCTGGCTGCCAGCTGTTATGAAATGACCGGGCTGGGTTACTTAGGCACCGATATGGTGCTAGACCGCCAGCATGGGCCGATGCTGCTGGAATTAAACGCCCGCCCCGGACTTGCTATCCAAATGACCAACGGCGAAGGCTTACGGCGGCGTTTGGACCTGATTGAGCGTCAACCCAGCGGCGTGCCACCCGAAAAGCGCGTGACTTTTGCTCAACACCACTTCGCCCGCCGCAGCGAGCTGTTCGATAGCACTGACACGCCGCCGGCAAGCGCGTAAACTGCGCACACCTGGACGCATAAAGGGAGCTCATGCCTCAAACAACCACACTACTTCAGCAAGCCGCCTCTCAGTGCCAAGCACGCGGTGTGCGCTTCACACCGATCCGCCGTAAAGTGCTTGCGCTAATTGCTCAAAGTGGCGGTGGCCTTAAGGCTTACGACCTGCTGGATCAGCTCACTACCGAGCATGCAGCCGCGCGACCCCCTACGGTATACCGGGCGCTCGATTTTTTGATCGAGCAGGGGTTGGTCCACCGCATTGAGTCACAAAATGCCTATGTTGCCTGCGCTTGCCCGGAACACACCCACGGCTTTCAACTACTGATTTGTCGCGGCTGCGGCCATGTGGAAGAGATCCATTTAGATGAAATCAGTGATCAGCTCGCTGCCCGTGCCGAACGCAAAGGTTTTCATGTTGAACGCCAAACCATTGAGCTTCAAGGGCTATGTGCTGCCTGTCAAACCGCGCAGGCGTAACGATTGTTTCACGCCTCTATTTTCGTCCGTGAGTTAGCTATATGTCAGCGTTATTCAAGCAGTTAGAGCGCGCCACCCCGGAAGACACCCTGCCTCCAACATCCGCCCTGCTGGACGCCGTAACGTATAACGAGCAGGGGCTGATTCCCGCTATCGCCCAGCAGTTTGATAGTGGCGAAGTATTAATGATGGCATGGATGAACCGTGAGGCGCTGGAAGAGACGCTGCGTACCGGTCGCGTGTGTTACTACTCGCGTTCGCGCGGCAAACTGTGGCGTAAAGGCGAATCATCGGGTCAGCAGCAACAGCTAAAATCCGCTGCATTGGATTGCGATGGCGATACGTTGCTGCTTCAAGTGGAGCAAACGGGGCCTGCTTGCCACACCGGGCGGCGCAGCTGCTTTTATGTGGCCATTACCCCAACACGTGCTCATATCACCAATGAACCGCTCATCGACCCCGCCGAACTCTATGGACAACGCAGCTAATCGCTTCTTTGATCACTTCAAAAAGAGGATCAGGCGTTTTTTTATTGTGCTGCTAACCGGCATGGTAAGAGGCTATCAGCTGGTGATAAGCCCCCTACTCGGCCCTCGCTGTCGTTTCTGGCCGAGCTGCTCGTCTTATACCATTGAGGCCATTCAGGTGCACGGGCCATTAAAAGGCACCTGGATGGCGGTCAAGCGAATGATTAAATGCCACCCGGGTAGCGACGGTGGGTTAGACCCCGTGCCCGGCGGGCCGAGTGAAAGGCTCTGCCAAGAAGACGAAGAGCTATGCTGTTCAACTAACAAGCGCCCAACGCTCAAGTAGTCGCTTGCTCAACTATTCACCATTACGCTTCTTTCGCCACGCGATAAATGCGCTCAAGCATCGCGTGTAAGCCGTTACTGCGCGTTGGAGAAAGGTGCTTATCCAGCCCCAAATCGCCCAAAAAATGCGGCTCAGTCGCGGTAATTTCCTCTGCGGTACGCTCATTATAGATACGCAGCAGCACCGCGATTAGCCCAGAGACAATCGCCGCATCGGAGGTGGCGCTGAAGATGAGTTGGTCACCCTGCTGCTCATGGCGCACCCAGACATTGGATTGGCAACCTTGAATTTTATACTCGTCGGTTTTCCACTCATCAGGGAAATCCGGTAGCGCCTTGCCCATATCGATAATGTATTGGTAACGATCCATCCAGTTATCAAAAATCTCAAATTCTTCAATTAATTCTTGCTGCGCCTGTTCGGTGCTCATCACGCGTCCTTTTATCAGTGTCGGGTTAGGAAAATAAAAAGTGAACGCATTATAACGCGCTTACACTTTATCCGGCGAAGATGCTAGCGGATAAAGCGCCGACAAACGGTGGCGCTGTTGCTCAGCGTGCCACTGATGCGCTTCTGTATGCAGATAACGCGACGTCGTTTCCAGCCTGGCGTGGCGGGCACTCTCTGCCAAATAACGCAGGCTAACCCCGGCTTGCGCTTGGTGGGTAATGGCCGTGTGGCGTAGCCAATGCGGCGTCGCGCTTTGCAGTGCCGCGATGTAAGCAGGCGAGCCCTCTTCGTCTTCTAGCGCCTTGGCGGCGTCTTTAAAGCAGGCACGGATTAGACGGTAAAGCTGATTGTCACCAATGGCACGCTTACCGTCCAACGCGCGTAGCAGAGGCGTGACTTCTTGATACTCAGGGTAAGGGGGTAAACCTAAGGTTTTGCGCCACTCGGTGAGATAGATAAAGAAGTCATCCGGCACCGGTACGTGCGCGAGCTTGTCGCCCTTCCCTACCACTTGCCACCACCAGCGCCCTTCGCGGCGATAAAAATCACCCATTTGGGCCGCGGCCATTTCGCTAATACGCGGGGCCAGCAGGTAAGCAAAGGCAAAGATGATCTGTTGCCTTGCCCGCTCAAAATGCGCACGAGAATGTGTGCTTGGCAGCGGGCGATGTAGCCAGCGCCAAAACCACGCCCATAAAGGCTGCTCAAAGTAGCGCTCTACCTGCTGCGTTTGGTTATTGAGTCGGCGAGATTTATCGCGCATCAACCGAAAAGGGTTGTGCGCCACCCACCCCGCTTCCACCAGCCAGCTAAACATCCCCTGCAAGATGATCAAACTCTGGCGCCGGCTTGCCGGCGATAACGGCCCGCGCATCGGCCGCCACTCAGGGTGATGGCGAGGCTTCGTCGGCCCGACCCACTGTGCCCGCGGTTGCGGGTCGGCGAGAAAGTCTTCAAAGCGTGATAGGCAGTGGCGATTCACATTGTTCAACGTTCGCCCCTCTGCATGTAACCACAACAATAACCGCTCAGCCTCGCGGCGATATGCTCGCAGGGTTTGTGGGCTTTCGCTGTACTCAGCAAGCCAATGCGTAACCGCTTCTACATCACTGTCGGCATTAATGCGCACATTACCCACGCTGCTGGGTAACGCATGCAGCTCCCCGACTAAATTCGTGTCCGCTAGGCGGCGCGACGCTGGCACGG
>JBNJFC010000103.1:0-6298 GCA_051746485.1 Pseudomonadota bacterium | reverse complement strand
CGCCATCCAAGCGCCGCCGCGCTTGCCCTCTCGGGCGTATAGGTCGAGGTAGAACCCGGCAATCGGCGCACCGTTTTCCGTGATGCGGAAGTAGCGCACGTCGTCGTGGTAACGCGGCACGCCGTTGTCTTCCTCAAAGTGCACGCCGTAAAGGCGTTCAACGACTTGAAATAGCCCATCGACGACCTGGGGCGCCGGGAAGTAGGGACGTAGCTGCTCTTGGGAGATTGCATGGCGCGCTTCGCGTAGCTTCTCGCTGGCGTAGGCGACATCCCAGGGCTCAAGCGTTTCAAGTTCCAGCTTGTCACGGGCAAAGGCGGCAAGCTCGGCAAACTCCTCTTTCGCCTGCGGCACGGCGCGGCGGGCGAGGTCGTTGAGAAAGTCGAGCACCTGCGCCGGGGAGTCGGCCATTTTGGTCGTAAGTGAATAGTCGGCGTAGGTATCAAAGCCAAGGAGTACCGCGAGTTCTTGGCGCAGCGCTAAGATTTCTTCCATGATCTCGGCGTTGTCGAATTCATCTGCGTTCGGGCCTTGATCGGAGGCACGGGTGACAAACGCCGTGTACACCTCACGGCGCAGCTCGCGATTGTCAGCGTAGCTCACCACCGGGAAGAAACTTGGAAAATCGAGGGTGATGCGGTAGCCGTCGAGGTCTTTGGCGTCAGCGGCGGCTTTCAGGGTGTCGAGCGCGCTTTCGGGCACGCCGGCGAGTTGGTCTGCGTCTTGAATGTCTTTGTGCCACGCCTGAGTGGCGTCAAGCACGTTATTGGAGAACTGGTTGGACAAGCTCGATAAGCGCGATTGAATCTCGCCGTAACGGGCTTTCTTCTCGGCGGGAAGGTCGACGCCGGCCAAGCGAAAATCGCGCAAGGTGTTGTCCACCGCGCGGCGCTGGGCGGCGTCAAGCGACTGCCAGGCAGGGCCGTCTTTTAGCGCTTGCCAGGCGGCAAAGAGCCCTTCGTGCTGACTCACCCAGGTGCTGAATTCTGACAGCTTTCCGATACAGGCTTCGTACGCCTCGCGCATTTCTGGCGTATTCATGGTGCCGTTTAGGTGTGAAACCGGCGACCAGACGTTGGAGAGGCGGTCGTTGATCGCTTCCAGTGGCGCGGCGAAGTTGTCCCACGTCGGCGTGGTGGATTGCGCCTTTTGGGCGAGCGCGTCGATCTCCTCACGGCTCTCGTCGAGGAGTGTCTCGATAGCAGGCACCACATGGTCGGCACGAATTTTGTCAAACGGCGGTAACGCGTGCGCTTCAAGCAGGGGATTGTGGGACATAGCAGCCTCGGTTGGGAAAACGTGTGATGTGATGAGTTATAGAATGTGGGCGTGAAGGCGTGGTTTCAATCCTCGCGGTGCCACGCAGGATTGGCGTGAAGGCGGGCGCCTGCTAGGCTTGCCGGCTTTGTCAGGTAATACAGCCGCGGTTTATCGCCGCCAACGTGTCATTTTCTTAAGCAAACGGGACAGGCAATGAGCGAGACGCTAGAGCGCTGGGGATCAAAGCGGGCCTTCATTTTAGCCGTCACAGGCGCGGCGGTTGGGTTGGGTAATATCTGGCGCTTCCCTTATGTGGCGGGCGAGAATGGCGGCGCGGCGTTCTTGCTGATTTATGTCGCCTTTGTGCTGCTGCTGGGCCTGCCGGTGATGATGGCGGAAATTCTTATCGGCCGCGCTGGGCGGCGTGGGCCAATGCAGGCGCTGGGCGTGCTGGCGGCTGAGGCCGGGGCGTCGCGGCATTGGCGTTGGTTGGGGCTATTCGGCGCGTTTACGGTGTTCTGTATTTTGTCGTTCTACTCGGTGGTGTCGGGGTGGTCGATCGAGTTTCTGGTGGCGTCCATCAACGGCAACTTCCAAGGGGCCTCGGCGGCTGACATTGGTGCCGGCTTCGAGTCATTTCTGGCCAACCCGGGGCTCTTGGTGTTTAACCACACGCTGTTTCTATTTATGACCATGTCAGTGGTGGCCGCCGGCGTAGCCCAAGGCCTTGAGCGGCTAAATAACCTGCTGATGCCGCTGCTTTATCTGCTGCTGTTGCTGTTGGCGGGCTACGCCAGCACCACCGAAGGGTTTGGTACGGCGCTGGCGTGGCTGTTTCTGCCGGAGTTTGGCGCCGTTACCCCCAGTGTCGTTCTGCACGCGATGGGACATGCCTTTTTCACCTTGGCCGTCGGGGCGTGTGCGCTCATGGCGTACGGGGCCTATATGCCGGATGACCAAAGCCTGCCCAAAGCCGCCGGTGCTGTGGCTGTCCTCGATATTAGCGTGGCGCTGCTCGCGGGCATTGCGATTTTTTCTGTGGTGTTTGCCCAAGGAATGGACCCCGCAGATGGCCCGGGGCTGATGTTTGTGACCCTGCCGATTGCGTTTTCGGAGTTGCCGGGTGGCTCGCTGTGGTTAAGCGTGTTCTTTTTATTGCTGTTGCTCGCCACCTGGACATCGGCGATCAATCTTGCCGAACCCATGGTCGCCACTCTTCAAGGGCTGGGGTTTCGGCGCAGTCGTGCCACGGCAGTGGTGGCGCTGAGTGTGTGGTTATTGGGACTACTCTCGGCGTTTTCCTTCTCGTTTATGGCGGACTTCCGCCCGCTGTTTGGGCGTAATATGTTCGAACTGGTCAGCAGCATTCCGCCAGATATATTCTTGCCGGTTGGGGGGCTCTTGATTGCCGTTTTTGCCGCCTGGGTGATGCCGCGCGCCACCGTTATGCAGGCGTTAGGAACGAGCGAGCGCGGCTTTTACCTATGGCAAAATGTCTTGCGTTGGGTCGCCATTCCGCTGACCTGTATCGTGTTACTAAGCGCGCTGCTGTAAAACGCACAGAGCAGCAAGAGGAGAGATGACAATGAGCACAGCATTACGCCCTTACCAGGGCCAAACGCCGACGTTGGGCGAGCGGGTTTATATCGACCCGGCAAGCGTCGTGATCGGTGACGTCACGCTGGGTGATGATTGCTCGGTGTGGCCGATGACGGTGATTCGTGGCGATATGCACCGCATCCGCATTGGCGCGCGCGTTAGCGTACAAGATGGCAGCGTGCTGCACATTACCCACGCCAGTGACTACAATCCCGATGGCTTTCCATTGACCGTGGGCGATGATGTCACCATTGGTCACAAGGCAATTCTGCATGGCGCCACCTTGGGTAGCCGCATCTTGGTCGGCATGGGCGCAATCGTGATGGATGGCGCTGTGGTGGACAATGACGTCATCATTGCTGCAGGCGCGGTAGTCACGCCGGGCAAGCATCTTGAAAGCGGCCATGTGTACGCCGGCAATCCGGCGAAGGCGATGCGCCCCCTCAAAGAAAAAGAGTACACGTTCTTTTCCTACACGGCGGGTAACTACGTCAAATTGAAAGACCGCTTTCTCACCGAGGCATCAGCATAACCCTCGTGTTGAGTAGCCGTTCGCTTAACTTCATGGCAGCGCGGCCCGTTTTGGTTTGATTTATCTGCGTTATTTAAGCGTTAGTCATGTTGCGGTGGGGCGAAATCTGGTAATTTATCCAGTTTTCTAGGATGCCGCGACATGGCAAATTTTCGCACGCATATCACCGTCGCGACGGCGGGCGGCATGCTGTTGGCCTATGTGGGCTGGCAGGCGCAGTGGTGGCCTTCTTCCCAGGCTATGCTGATTTGCGCGCTTACGGCGTTTGGCGGCATTTTGCCCGATATCGACGCGGATCGTTCGCACTCCATTCGGCTGATTTTTAACCTGCTCTCTGTACCCGCGCTGGTGCTCGGTGTGCTGTTGTTACAGGCGTGGCTCACGCCGGGCATGCTGTTAGTGGCGTGCGGCGGTATCTACTTTAGCGTGCGTTATTTATTGGGCGTGCTGTTTTCGCGGCTCACCGTGCATCGCGGTATTTGGCATTCGCTTTTGGCCGGGTTGCTATGCGCGCTGCTGACGGCGGCATTGAGTTTTCAGCTGCTGGCGCAATCGGCGTGGCTGGCTTGGTCTCACGGTATCGCGGTCTGGGTAGGGTTTAGCATTCACTTACTGCTTGATGAGCTTTATAGCGTCGACCTTGAAGGCGCGCGGCTCAAGCGCTCTTTTGGCACGGCGCTAAAATTCACCGACGGCCGTCGGCCGATGTCGAGCCTGTTGATGTTAATCGCGACGCTGACGTTGATTCCGTGGCTGCCGCCGTGGGCAGCGTTGGGTGAGCTTTTGCGTCAGGGCTCGCTACTGTGGCGGTAATCCTCCGCGCGCAGGCCGTGCTTTTTGAGTTTGTCGTAGAGCGTTTTACGTGGAATGTCCAGATGCTCACACACTGTTGTGACACGCCCGTGGTGGCGGGCAAGCGACTGGCTAATCAGGCTTTTTTCAAAAAGCTCCACTTGGCGTGGTAGCGAGGAGGCTTGGGTATCGGCATTTTCCCCTGCGAGCAGCTCATCCAGGCGGTAGTCAAACGCAGCCCCGAGCAGTACGTAACGTTCGGCAAGGTTGCGTAACTCGCGCACGTTGCCCGGCCAATCGTGAGCTAGCAAAGTGGCCACAGCATGACTATCCAGCGGCGGTGCCTCAAGCCCACTGCGGTTGGCCGCCACGACGGCGAAGTGCTGAAAAAGCAGTGGAATGTCTTCGCGCCGTTCGCGCAAGGCTGGCAGGGGCAGCGTGACCACGTTGAGGCGATAGTAAAGGTCCTCGCGGAAGTGACCGCTTTCCGCCGCAGTTTTTAGGTCTACCTTTGTCGCGGCGATAACACGAATGTTCAGCGGGATAACGTCGTTCGCGCCCAAGCGCTCAATGGCGCGTTCTTGCAGCACGCGTAGCAGCTTGACCTGAAGTGCCAGCGGCATTGACTCAATTTCATCGAGAAACACGGTACCGCCATTGGCATGCTCGAACTTGCCGATGCGCCGCTCAACCGCACCGGTGAAGGCGCCTTTTTCGTGGCCGAATAACTCCGACTCGATGGTGTTTTCGGGTACCGCCCCGCAGTTGATCGCCATAAAGGGATGATTGCGCCGTGCGCTGCGCTCGTGAATCGCGCGGGCGACGAGGTCTTTGCCGGTGCCGGTTTCGCCAAACAGTAGCACGTCAGCTTCTACCTGACTGATGCGTTGGATCATCGCTGCCAAGCGGGATACCACGTCGGTGCGCCCGACGAGCCGCGGGCCGAGCGCCGCCTGCTGCGCCTCAAGTTCGGCTTTTAAACGATAGTTTTCCAAGCTTAGCTGGCGCTTTTCAATCCCGCGGCGCACGACGTCGAGCAGTTGATCCCCGGCAAAGGGCTTTTCCAGAAAATCCCAGGCGCCGGCGCGCATCGCTTCCACGGCGGTAGAAATATCGCCGTGGCCGGTAATCAAAATCACCGGCAGCGTCGGGTCGCGCTCATGCAGCGTGCGCAACAGCGACATGCCGTCCATGCCAGGCATGCGGATATCGCTGACGACCACCCCGGGGAAATTGTGCGTTAGTGCTTCAAGCGCCTGTTCGGCGGATTCAAAACAGTGCGGCGTGTAGCCCGCGAGCTCCAGCGTTTGACTCGCGGTGATGCGCAGGTGTGGCTCATCGTCGATCACCATGACCGGCAGCGTCGACGGCTCATGCATGAGAGGGTGTCTCCAAAGCGGTACGGGGGGCGTCGGCAAGCGGTAGCGTGACGCTAAATTCGGCGCCACCTTCATCGCGGTTGTAGGCGTAAAGCTTGCCGCCAAGGTCTTCCATGATACGCGATGAGATCGAAAGGCCTAGCCCCAAACCGCTGCCGGGTGCCTTGGTGGTAAAAAATGGCTCGAAGATCTGGTCGAAATGCGCTTCATCGATGCCAGGGCCGTTATCGGCAATATGAATAGAGACATGGCTAGCCTCCGTTTTGACCATGACCATAAGAGTCGGCATGGGAGTGTCTTTTACCGCCTGAAGCGCATTGCTGATGAGATTCACGATGACTTGCTCTAAGCGGACAAGGTCGCCTTTGACCCACAGGGTCTCGCGGGGGATGTATTGCTCTACGGTAACTTGGCCCGCGCGCAAGCGGCTGTGAAAGAGCCTGAGCGCATACTCCACACAGGACTGCACCGAAATGGTTTCTTGGCGCTCGCCGCTTTTGCGCGAAAATTGGCGTAGCTGGGCGCTGATTTCCGCCATGCGATCAGTGAGTTCAATGATTTCGGCAAGATTGGCGTCGGCTTTATCCACGCGGGAGAGTTCAATAAAACGACGGGCGTTTTCGCCATAGGCGCGAATCGCGGCGAGTGGTTGGTTGAGTTCATGGTTGATGCCCGCGGCGAGCTGGCCGAGCACGGCGAGCTTTGCGGCTTGAATCAACTCATCTTGGGTTTGCCG
>JBNJFC010000102.1:0-6339 GCA_051746485.1 Pseudomonadota bacterium | reverse complement strand
AAGTGCTTTGGCACAAGCTTAATGGGCGAAAAGAGCTCGGCTAAGCGCTTCTGCTCTGCTTTCACTTCAGGGCTGCGGCGACCATGCTTTTCAAGCGCTGCGTTTACTGCCGCATTCTGCTCGCGAATCTGCTCGAAACGCGCACGCGCTTCTTCGGGATCCGGGCCGCCTTCGCTGGCCGAGGAATCGTCGTCTTCGTCCTCGTCGCTATCCGTAGCGTCATCGTCGATCTCTGCTTCGGGCTCTGGCTCGGGCACTTCGGCTTCAGCCACACCGGGGATGCCCTCATCAGGATCGATAAATCCGGAAAACAAATCTGACAGCCGCCCCGGTGCTTCCTCATCTTGCGTGGCGTCATAAGCATCGAGAATAGAGTTGACCGCACCTGGCAAATACGCCAGCGCCGACATCACCTCGCGGGTGCCCTCTTCGATTCGCTTGGCGATTTCAATCTCGCCTTCACGGGTCAAAAGCTCTACCGTGCCCATTTCGCGCATGTACATGCGCACTGGGTCGGTAGTACGACCGACGTCGCTTTCCACGGCGGCAAGGGCCGCGACGGCCTCTTCCGCAGCGGACTCGTCCGTGGATTGATCCGACATCATCAAAGTGTCTTCATCTGGCGCTTCCTCAACGACACTGATACCCATGTCGTTGATCATGCCAATGATGTCTTCCACTTGATCCGGGTCGGCGATATCCTCGGGTAGATGGTCGTTGACCTCGGCATAGGTCAGGTAGCCCTGTTCCTTGCCGCGCGCGATCAACTCCTTCAGACGTGACTGCTGCTGCGCATTTCCAGCCATAGAAACCCTATCTCGACGAAGAAGAATGAAGCACCTGAAGCGCTGATGAGAAAACCTAATAAGCCGAACAGTATAGCGCGAACGGCACGAGTTTTTCCAGTTTGTGTATTTTCGCTGTCATTCAGGTGTGTTAGTTTGTTTGGTTCGGCCATTTTTTGGTGACTGAACACTATCTTGAGGTAAGTTGCAAAAATTCAACCCCGCCTACCTCTTTCCCTTCCCCACTACCTCTTTTCAGCGCTGAGCGAGCTCAACCACTAAGCGGGCTAGACGTGCTCGCTGGGTGCTATCAAGCTTCTGCCCGGCGCGCTCATGGGCGATCAACGCCTCGTACTCCTGCTCTGGCGAGCGCTTGCGCTGCAGTTGTTGCAAGTGCGATACCATGCCCTTTAGCTCGTCTTCCCTAGCGGCCTTCGGAATCAACAGCTCACGCCGAGCAAGCTCAGCCAGCGTTTGGCCTTGCTGGCTGCCCTGAAAGTGGGCCAGTAGCACTTGCGGGCTGCGATAACGCCCCGCCTTAAGCAGCGCAATTAATTCGCGGCACAATTTGCCGTCAGCGTTATCCGGCAGCCAATCCAGTGGCTCATCGACAACCTCTACCAAACGCGGCTCGTGAAGCAGTAGCTGCAGCACCCGAGCCACCGGCGAAAGCACGCCAGTGCGGCGCGGTGCATCATCTCCGACGGATTCTGGCGCCACCGCCGCTTCTTGAACAAACTCTCTTGCTTGCGGCTGCCCCTTTGCCCCGTCGGACATGGAGGACGCTTTAGCCGCCCGCTTTTCAAGCAAGGCTTCAAGTTGCGCCTCACGTAAGCCGCTGCGTTTCGAAAGCTCTTCCAATAGTAACGATTTGAGCATACCTTCCGGCACGTGGTTCAGCGCCGTCAGCACATGGCTAGCAAAACGCTCACGCCCTTCGACGCTGTTCAAATCGCGACCTTGGGAGGCCTGCTCAAACAGGAATTCCGAAAGCGGCATGGCACAGGTAACACGATCTTTGAACGCCTGCGCGCCCTCCCGGCGGACTAAATCATCGGGGTCATCGCCTTCAGGTAAAAACAGAAAACGTGCCTCGCGACCATCAATCATCTGTGGCAGCGCCGTTTCTAACGCGCGGCTTGCAGCCTGGCGTCCGGCGCGGTCGCCGTCAAAACAGAACACCACGCGATTAACCAAACGAAACAGCCGTTTTAGATGGTCCTCAGTGGTTGCCGTGCCAAGCGTAGCCACTGCGTTATGGATGCCGAACTGCGCCAGGGCTACCACATCCATATAGCCTTCCACCATCACCAGCTGCTCAAGCTTTTCAGGCGCCTGCCGTGCTTCATAAAGGCCGTAAAGCTCGCGACCTTTATGAAACACCGGCGTCTCGGGAGAGTTCAAATACTTCGGCTTACCATCACCAAGCACTCGCCCGCCAAACGCAATGGTGCGCCCGCGAAGGTCGCGGATCGGAAACATCACTCGGTCGCGGAAACGGTCGTAGCTACGCCCTGAGTCTTCACGATGAATCAGCAGGCCATACTCCACCTGCACCGCTTCGCTCACCCCTCGCTCGCTAAGGTGCTGCTTAAGCGCCTCCCAGTTTGAGGGGGCGTAACCCACACCGTATGTCTTGATTACCTCGGGCGACAGGCCGCGATCCGCTAAGTAGCGCTGGGCGGGCTGCCCTTCTTGCATGACTAACCTTTCACGATAGAAGCTTGCGGCTAATTCTAAAAGGTTAACCCCTTGCTTACGCTTTTTCTCCCGATCACGCTCGCGCGGGACGTCCGCTCCCTCCCGCGGCACTTCTACTCCCATGCGCCCGGCAAGCTGCTCAACCGCTTCAGGAAAGGGCAGCTTGTCGTACTCCATCAAAAAACGCAGCGCATTGCCGTGAGCCCCACAACCAAAGCAATGATAAAACTGCTTATCGGCACTCACCGTAAACGATGGCGTGTTCTCTTGATGAAAAGGACAAAGGCCGGAGTAGTTACGGCCGGACTTTTTAAGCTGGACGCGCTCGCCTACCACCTCGACCACGTCGACGCGGCCAAGCAGGTCATCAATAAATGTTTGGGGAATCTGGCCGGCCATACGGGAAAAGCCTCACCAATACGAAAAACAAGCGGCTACCCTTGGGCAGCCGCTTGGCATCCTTCTAGAAGAGCCACTTACACTAGGCTCTCCCGGTACGGATCAATAGAGCCGTTCGAAGCGCTTTTGTTCACGCTGAATCTTCTTCGCGTGACGTTTTACGGCAGCTGCCGCTTTGCGCTTGCGCTCTGCAGTCGGCTTTTCATAATTCTCACGACGGCGTACTTCAGACAGAACGCCGGCTTTTTCGCAAGAACGCTTGAAGCGACGCAAGGCGACGTCAAACGGCTCGTTATCACGTACTTTTACAGAAGGCATTAAGCACTCACCTACCTTAAGGAATCTTGAGTTCGGATAGTACGTACACGATAAATCCAATATGGAAAGCGCTTTGAACGCTTACCGTGCACGACCCTGTTTACAGCGCACGATATTCTAGTAGTCGTGTGCTCGCTTTGCAAACCATTACCGGTATTTTCACACGCAGCACGGCGCACAAACGCGTCGCAAGCTGCTAAAATCGCCCCTTCTGACGATCAACAACCATGCTCTGGGAGTCTCATTATGCGCGTACTGGGCATCGAAACGTCCTGCGATGAAACCGGCGTTGCCATCTATGATACCGCTTACCCAGGCGGCGATGGACTCCTTGCCGATGCGTTGTATAGCCAAATCGCCATGCACGCCGAGTATGGCGGCGTCGTCCCAGAACTTGCCTCCCGCGACCACACGCGCAAGCTTTTACCGCTGGTGGAACAAATATTACGCGAGGCCCACTTAACGCGCCACGACCTTAACGGCATCGCCTATACTGCTGGACCTGGCCTCGTGGGAGCGCTGATGGTCGGCGCGGCGACCGCACACGGCATGGCACGCGCACTGAACATTCCGGTCCTTGGCGTACACCACATGGAAGGCCACCTGCTTGCGCCGATGCTGGAAAGCGAGCCGCCTGAATTTCCATTTGTAGCGCTTTTGGTCTCCGGGGGTCACACCCAACTCGTGGCAGTAAAAGGGATAGGACGCTACCAGCTGCTGGGGGAATCGGTCGACGATGCCGCCGGCGAAGCCTTCGATAAAGCCGCCAAAATGCTCGGCTTGCCCTACCCAGGTGGCCCGCACGTGGCCCGCTTGGCGGAGCAAGGCGACCCCAAGCGTTTTCGCTTCCCCCGCCCGATGACCGACCGCCCAGGGCTGGATTTCAGCTTTTCCGGCTTAAAAACCCATACGCTGACCGCGATTCGCGAGCTAGAAGCGAGCGGCGCGCTCGACGAGCAAGCCCGCGCTGACGTGGCTCGCGCCTTTGAAGAAGCCGTCGTGGATACGCTGGTGATCAAGTGTCGCCGCGCGCTGGATCAAACCGGCCTTAAACGTATCGTCATGGCCGGCGGCGTGAGCGCCAATACACGCCTGCGTGAGCGTCTGGCCTTCGAGTGTGAAAAGCGTAACGCGCGCGCCTACTATCCGCGCGGGCGCTTTTGCACCGACAACGGCGCCATGATTGCTTACATCGGGGCTCAACGCTTGGCCGCGGGTGAGCGCGACACCGCAGGGCAAATGCAAGCCACGCCGCGCTGGCCGCTGGATCAGCTCAGCACGCCCGATATCGCCCTCAGCGCCGACGTTTAAAGCGCGCCTCTTCCCCGCGCCGAATACGCCTTAGACTAGCCCAGTGGCGCGCCAGCACCATCAGGCTAAACGCGCCCACCACAGGGACATACGACGGATCAAGCCAGATACACGTAAGCGGCGCGGTTAGTGCACTAAGAAGCGAGGCCATCGCAGCCGTTTTCAGTTGCCACGCCCCAAGCGCCCACACCGCTGCGCTGATTAGCGCAACACCGGGAGTCAATACCAGCAATACGCCAAAAGCGCTCGCCACCGCTTTGCCTCCGCGAAAGCCGTGCCACAGTGGGTAGCTGTGACCAAGCAATACCGCAAGGCCAACCAAGCCTTGGAGCCATACTGGGTAGCCCAACGCTTTGGCCCCGAGCACCGCCGGCATGCCCTTAGCGGCATCCAGTAGTAGCGTGAGGCCAGCAAGTTTCGGCCCATAAAGGCGCAACACATTGGAAAAACCCGGGTTACAAGAGCCAAGCCCTCGCGGGTCCGCCACTCCGGCCAGCCGGCAAACACTCAGCGATGACAGCCAGCTGCCACTTAGGTAGCCCATTATGACCCACAGCATGGCGCTTTCCCCTTCTTCACCCTTTACCCGCTGCATCCGGATTTTACCGGCAGACGACTGTCGTTTCCCGACCGCCTCAAGTACAATTCCCGGCTTATCGCAGGGGAAGGTTTATGGATCGCATCTTTATCGAAGCGCTCGACGTCGACACCGTGATCGGCGTGTATGAGTGGGAGCGCACCATTTTACAGTCACTGAGCCTGGATCTGGTGCTGGCCACCGACATTCGCCCGGCGGCTGCCAGCGACGATTTACGCCTCACTCTGGATTATGCCGCGATCTGCCAGCGCATTCAGCATTTTGCCCGCGAACACCGGTTTGCCCTGGTCGAGACCTTTGCTGAGCGTCTTGTTGAAACCCTGCGCCATGAATTCCCTCTGACTTGGCTTGAACTTACCGTGCGCAAACCGGGGGCAGTACCCCATGCGCGCAGCGTCGGGCTGACCATCCGCCGCGGCACCCTGCCGAAAGAGAACGTGTGATGCAACAAGTGACCGTCAGCCTGGGCAGCAATATAGACCCCGTTCGCCACATTCGCCTCTGCTTGGATGCCCTCACGGCACGCTTTGGCGCACTTGATATCTCACGGGTATTTGAGAGCGAACCGGTCGGCTTTGACGATAGCCGTAACTTTTACAATCTAGTAGTCGCGTTTGAAAGCAACGCCTCGCCGGGTGAATTGCAAGCGTGGGCCAAACACTTGGAAGCCGAGCACGGCCGTCGCCCAGACACTCCCAAGTTTAGCCCACGCGCGCTGGATATCGACCTATTAACCATTGGTGCCCTCTGCGGCGTCATCGAGGGCGTGACGCTTCCCCGCGACGAAATCACGCGCAACGCTTTTGTATTACAACCGCTCGCGGAGCTTTTGCCCGATGAGACTCACCCAACGTGTGGCACGCTTTACACCGCCTTGTGGCAGCGTTTTGATCTCGGCGCGCAGCGGCTCTGGCCGGTGGATTTCACCTGGCGCGGACGCTTGATCTCCCAGGCTGACCCCGTTGCGCTTACCGCTGCGCGCTAGCGCCACCTAAGCGCCTATATTTTATGCCCCTTCCGACAACACCCGCTTAATGGCAACCAACCGCTCTTGATCCAGCGCCTTGCCAATTTCTGCGCCTTGGTAGCCCGCGTCCACCAGCGCCTTGGGGCTAACGGCGGCCGCCTCCAGCCACGCGTGGCGCAGCGATGCCCCTTGCGTTGGCGACAGCACTTCCACCAGCGCTAACTGGGTTTCCACTTGCTCAGGCCTGCGCCAGCCATCCA
>JBNJFC010000101.1:0-6370 GCA_051746485.1 Pseudomonadota bacterium | reverse complement strand
TGTAAAAAGAAATGCTTTAGTGCGCCTAACCGTCTTCCGTCAGACGCTGATGCATTGACAGCATGACCTCGAGTTCATGCTCGGGGCGCATCGGCTCTAAGCCTAACTCGCTGAAGGTTTCACGCCGCTGGCGATGCCACTCGCTAGCGGTAATCGAAGGGTAGAGCACCGAGGCCGGGGCTAGCTCCACGAAAGGATCTAGGCCATAGGTGTCAAACAGCCGTGCCAGCGCTGCTTCGTCATCGCCGTTGTCGCTGGTATAGAGCGTGGCTGAGAAGTGGTCGTTCTCGAGTTCACGAATCACTTCAAGAGGGCTGACCCCCAGGCTCTCTAGCTCTTCAATACTATAAGCGCCCATGGCATTGGTATCTTCTTTGATCCAACTGTCGTCTGGCTGAATTAATGTTTGCTTCACTCGTCCATCGGGCAGCGACCAGGCAATGGCTAGCGGTAGGCCCTCTTCGTCGCCTGTTTCTATGGCAATAAAGCCCGGTATCTCGCTCATGCTAACTCCTGTGTTTTATATTCTGTAAGTACTGTGCTCTGAAAGCACGGTGTTCTGTAAGCGCCGTGTTTTGTCACTATTTTGATCGAAAAGTATTATGCTGGCAGTCGAAAGAATGCCTGAGCTGTTTGGGTAGTACGCTGGCCTAGCTCCGCTTCGCTAATGCCGTACCAGTGGGCAATCTCGCGTGCAATCCATGGCAACAGTGCCGGTTCATGACGGCGGCCTTTCAGCTTCGCCGGAAGATTACGCGGCAGCAAATACGGGCAATCGGTTTCAATCATCAAACGGTTCAGCGGAATATCGCCGACTAGAGGGCGTAAATGGTGCCCGCGCCTTTCGTCACAAATCCAGCCCGTCAAACCAATATGTAAGTCTAGGTCGAGATAGCCATAAAGTGTCTCTTTGCCCGCGGTGAAACAGTGAATCACCGCATCCGCTAAATCATCGCGCCAGCTTTTAAGCATTTCGCGCATACGCGGGCCGGCATCACGCTCGTGGAGAAATAGCGGCAATCCGTTTTCAGCAGCTAGGGCGAGTTGCGCTTCGAAAGCGCGCTCTTGATCAGTCGGTGTGGAAAAGTTGCGGTTGAAATCGAGCCCACACTCGCCCACTGCCACCATATTAGGGTGAGCGTAAAGCACGGCCATTTCGCGGCCGAGTGCTGGCGTCCAGCGACTTGCATCGTGGGGATGAACGCCTGCCGTGGCAAAAAAACCAGAGTGCTGTTCGGCAAATGCAGCGGCTTGTTTGGCGTGCTCAAGGTCTGTGCCGGTCAAAATCAGCGTGGTGACGTTAGCGGCGCGTGCGCGCTCGACGACCGCGGGGAGATCACGCTGAAAACTTTCATGTGTGAGATTAGCGCCAATATCCACTAATGGCTCAGGCGCATGAAATTGAAGCGCTTCTGGAAGAAAGTCGTCAAAGGCAGAATGTGCCACACAAAGCTCCTCACGTCGAACAGTAGAGAAATTAGCGGATAGTCTAACGCGCTTAACGACCAACGACGATAATAACGGTGACGAGAGAGCAAACACCTACGCGCTTGCATGCGTTACACTGTGCGCCTTAAATTTGAGGAGGACGCTGCGTGACCCTGCTACGACTAGAACAGCTTCAACTGGCCTACGGCACCCATGTTTTACTCGACCAAGCCGATTTAACGGTGGAAAAGGGCGAGCGGTTGGCGCTGGTCGGGCGTAATGGCACGGGTAAATCCACGCTTCTCAAGTTGGTGGCCGGGGACATTCTGCCCGACGATGGCATGATTTGGCGCGCGCCTGGGCTTAAGATTGGCGTGCTGGCACAGGAGCTCCCGGCATCTTCAGGACTCACAATATTTGAGGTGGTGGCGCAAGGCCTGCCCGAAGCCGGCGAGCTATTGTCCGAATATCATCATTTGATCAACGCTGACGACCCGGATATGCAACGGATGGCCACCCTGCAAACCCGTCTGGAAGCGATTGATGGCTGGTCCTTCCACCAGCAGATTGATGTGGTGCTTACCCGCTTGGGTTTGCCTCCAGAAGCTGACATGAGTGCCCTTTCAGGTGGCTGGCGTCGCCGTGTGGCATTAGCGCGCGCGTTAGTGGCGCAGCCCGATTTACTGCTGCTCGATGAGCCGACCAACCACCTGGATTTGGATACTATCGCGTGGCTGGAAGAGCAGCTTTTGGCGTTTAATGGCGCGGTACTGCTGATCACCCACGACCGTGCATTTCTCTCGAAGCTTGCTACCAACATTCTTGAGCTTGATCGCGGCAAGCTAGGTCGCTACCCCGGTAACTATCAGGACTACCAGGCCCGTAAGCAGCATGAACTAGAAGTTGAAGCACGCGAGTACGCTGAGTTTGATAAGAAGCTGGCGCAGGAAGAAACTTGGATTCGCCAAGGCATTAAAGCACGCCGAACCCGCAACGAAGGGCGGGTGAGAGCACTGGAGCAAATGCGCACAGAGCGTAGCCAGCGCCGCGAGCGCCAAGGTACAGCGAATCTCAGTGTGGATAGCGGCGAGCGCACCGGCAAGCGCGTGGTGGAGCTGAAGAATGTCACCCAGCGCTATGGTGATGAGGTGGTGCTCGCCAACGTCAATCTCGAGGTGCAGCGCGGGGATCGCATTGGTTTCTTAGGCCGTAATGGGGCGGGTAAAACCACGCTCTTGAAGATTATGCTCGGCGAGCTTACGCCGACAGAGGGCGATGTGCGTCTTGGCACGAACCTCAAAGTCGCCTATTTTGACCAGCTGCGGGCCGGCTTGGAGTTGAATAAAACGGTGTACGACAACGTCGCGCAAGGGAGCGACCGCGTCACGGTGGGGGGGAAAGACCGCCACGTCATGAGCTACCTGCAAGACTTCCTGTTTACCCCAGACCGGGTGCGCCAGCCGGTGAAAGCACTCTCGGGCGGGGAATCCAATCGCTTACTGCTGGCGAAGCTCTTTACGCAGCCCGCTAACGTGCTCGTGCTTGATGAGCCGACCAACGATCTTGACATGGAGACGCTGGAGCTTCTTGAAGAGCTGTTGCTTGATTTTGACGGTACGCTTCTACTGGTGTCTCACGACCGGACCTTTATGGACAATGTCGTGACCAGCGTGTTGGCCTTTGAAGGCGAAGGGCGCGTTCAGGAGTACGTCGGCGGCTATACAGATTGGATGCGCCAGGGGGGCAAACTGCCGCCCGCGCCTTGGGATGCTGACAGTAGCAAGCCAGCAACTGAGCCCACTCGCCCTGCGCCAGAGGCTTCTGCGCCTGCAGCGAAAACGCCACCGAAAAAGACCGTCAAGCTTTCCTACAAGCTGCAACGTGAGCTTGATTCGCTGCCGGCTGAGATTGAGCGACTGGAAAAGGATATCGAAACACGGGAAGCTAAAATCGGCGATCCTGGCTTTTACCAACAAGAGGCAAGCATTGTTACCGCAGAGCTTGAAGCATTAGGTGAGTCGCAAAAAGCATTGGAAGCGGCCATGGAGCGCTGGATGGAGCTGGAGGCGATGGCCGAAGGCGACGCGTAAACCTAGCATAAATACAAAAGGCGCCTGCTGGCGCCTTTTAAATGAATATTAAATGTCACTTATTCGTCGCTTTTTTCCCCTTTTTTACCCACACGCACGGCGAGTACGTCACACTCAGCGCCGTGTAGCACACCGGTGGAGGTAGAGCCAAGTAGTAAGGCGAAACCGTGGCGACCGTGTGAGCCGACAACGATGAGATCGACATCGTTTTCTTCAGCGAAACGGTGAATTTCGGTGTCGGGCATGCCCACCACAACGTGTTGATCTTCTGCTGATATATGCGGGCTCGCGATTTCGCCTAAGCGCTTTTTAGCATGGTCATCGAGTTGATCTTGGATGCTGGTGAGGTCCATGGGGATATCACCACCGTAAGCGAAGCCAAGCGGTTCAAGCGTGTGCATGATCGAGATTTTGGCGTCTTCGTTACGAGTAGAAATGCCTACTGCACGTTCCAACACCTTGTGGGAATCTTTGGTCAAATCGACGGCGACAAGAATATGGTGGTAGCTCATAAGGTACTCCTTTGGCGAGAGGCAGAAGCTGGTAGGAAGCTCTGCTGCGGATACTCAACTCTCCATACTGTAGGATGACTCCCGTTGTTTAACAACGATATAGATCAACATTTAGCTTCGCCGATGATGATTACGACGGTGATACAGGTAACGCTTTAGTATAAGGAATCGACAGGATGGAATGGCTACTGATTGTATTCGTCTTGATGCTAGTGGGAGCGCCTGTCATGTGGCTTCAGCCTAGCCCAAGGCAGAAGCGCCAGATGCAGCTAAGAAAGCGTGCCCGCGATCACGGCGTTGAGGTCAAAATCGAGCCTCCGCCGCTTCACTACTTTAAAGGGACGATGCCGGCGTACCGTTGGCGCTACCCGTTGGATGAGCCGGGCCCTGATTTTTTATTGGTCCGAGAAGAAGAAGCGAGTGAAGAACTAGAGCCTTATCATTCAGGGTGGCGTTGGCGGATCGCACCGCTTCGCCCATTGCCTCGTGAGGCGAACACCCGACTAAAAGCGCTACTGGAACGCTTGCCCCAAGATGCCCTGGTGCTGCAGTCAAAGGAAGCTGCGCTGACTTTGTGGTGGTGGGAGTCACAAACCGGCGAGCGGTTTGTGACGTATGTTGAGGATTTTCAGCAACTACGTGATGAGCTCCGTGGGCGTGCCGATCGCTCTCAGCCGCCGCATGGCTTCTCTGAGGGTGATGATTTTTCAGGGTGATAGTGGCGTTTCTTGATCCCGCGCTTGGATAGCGAGTCCGTTCTCTTCAATGCGCGCAAGCCAGCGATTAAGCTGATCAATATCTTCCTCGCTTAAGCCCGCGAGCATTTCCTGCCGGGCCTCGGTTGCCATGCGGTCTATTTTTTCCAGTAGCGGCATGGCCGCATCGGTCAGGTAGATCCGTTTGGTGCGGCGATCGTTTTCGCAGGCGTGGCGTTCAATCAACCCTTGAGACTCTAGCTGACTTAGCGTGCGGACCAGTGACGGCGCTTCAACGCCGATGGCGCGGGCTAGCTCGCATTGGGGCTGGCCATCACCCATGCGCCATAAATGATAAAGCGTCACCCAGCGTGTTTGGGTGAGGCCGAGTGGCGCTAACCGGCGATCCAAAATAGAGCGCCAGAGATGGGGGAGGCGAGCGATACGAAAACCGAGAGTGGTAGCCATAAGGAAAAACGACCCGAATAAATGAATGGGCGAATTTTCAACAGCTCAGCGGTTGAATGCAAGGCGAGTTAATCACGTTGGGCTGACTTAACTTTCAACCTATTCTCCTTTAATCGTCACTTGGTTGTGATTGGCCAGGAATGAAACGCTGCAAGTCCAGCTTTCTCAGACCACTGGCGCGTATTTGGCTATCCACTCGGGTGGCTTCTTCTTCATCCTCGGAGACAGTAAAACGAACCAAACCTAAGCGCTGCCCGCCTGCCGTCATGATATCGACTCGCCACTGGCCCGCTGGGTCTTCGGGGAATTGCATCTTATGGCTCCAGGCGCGATATCCCTCCTCGCGCCCGCCGTCAATATCGAGATCGATGGTGTCGAGTCGCTCGCCGTTCTGGTGCCAATCGTGCGTGATGGTTTCGCTCAAGCCACGTGGCGCACGAATCGCGGTATACACATAAAGGCCGCGCGATTTAAGTGCGAGGGGGGTTAGTACCATCGACCCTTCGGGCTCACGCTGCTCTATATTAAAGTCGGGGGAGAGTGCGCTTTCGGCCATCCAGAGTGTGGCGGGCGGTACCCATATCCGCCCCACCCATCCTGCGCCCGCCAGCAAGAGAGCGAGGCAGCCAAATATCATCCAGCCGCGCCAGGTACGCTGCTCCATGAGGTGTAAAAAAATGGGAAGGCCGGTTAACACCATTACCCCGAGTGCGAGCAGCAAACTCTGTGCCGTGGTGAGTTTCAGCATGATGGGAAGCGTGACAATAGTGACTAAGAAGACGCAGTGGGCGTGAAAAACAAAATAGGCGCTGCGCCATTTTTCAGCGACTTTGTAATACAGCGGGTCGGTGATAGAGAGAATGGCCATCGCGACGACCATAAGGGCGAAAAGCGCTTGGCCGCTATTCCATACCGTGGTGGCGAGAATGAACGGAAGCGTGAAAAAGAGTGTCTCTTGGTGAACCATTTGGGCGATAAAGGTGGTAACACCGCGCGGAAACGCGGGGTAGCCGCGTCGGACTAGCCAGCGACTTATCACGCCCTCAGTAAGCAAGAGTACCCAAGCAAAGAGCAGCCCTAAGGCCAAGGCAGCGCCTAGCCACTGCTGGCGGTCGACCAGAAACAAACTGCCAAGCCCCGCAGCAAAGGCCACCGGTGGCCAGAGCCACGTCCAGGG
>JBNJFC010000100.1:0-6389 GCA_051746485.1 Pseudomonadota bacterium | reverse complement strand
TAACGCACCGCTATCCAACTTGGCTTTCACCTGGATGCCCCAAGGCTCGATGACTGCATTTTCGACCCAGCCGAAAACGCGGTCCGCGTCCGACGCTTGCGGGGACTCCTTGGCCTGAGCCGAACTGATCGCGACCCAAAACGCAGCCAGCGCTAAGCTCTTCATTAGAAAATTCGTCATCAAAAAGCGCTTTAGTGCAAAACGGCACATACTATGCCTCCTGGAAACGTGTCTCATTCGCTATTTTTCAATCGTGCTAAAAGCGACTGCGTGGCAAAGCCGTCCGGCGTCAGGCCTTGATCACGCTGAAATTCACGCAGGCCGCGACGGGTGTTCGGCCCCATAATGCCGTCAGCGCCCCCGACGTTGTAACCGGCGGCATTCAGTCGGCGCTGCAATTCGCGTACATCGTCACGCGTTAGCGGCGCCTGCTCACGGGGCCAACTTTGCTGGATGCCGGCGCGACCGGCAATCGCATCGCTGAGCGTGCCAACCGCCAGGGCGTAACTGGTGGCGTTGTTGTAGCGTAAAATAGCGCGAAAATTCGGCCCAACCATAAACGCCGGGCCTTCTGCGCCAGCGGGTACAATGACCGCGGCACTGTCAAAGCGGGGGAGTTCACCGCTGACCGCGCGCACGCCCTGCGCTGCCCAGGCAGCGTGGCTGCGGCGCTCGGTTTGGGCATAGTCGAAATCATCCGGCAAATTAACCTCAGTGCCCCATGTCTGGCCCGGCTGCCAGCCAGCCTTGGCGAGATAGTTGGCGGTGGAGGCCATCACATCGGCAATACTGCCCCAAATATCGCGTCGGCCATCGCCGTCACCATCAACGGCGTATGCTTCAAAGCTTGAGGGAAGAAACTGCGTATGCCCCATGGCGCCTGCCCAGGAGCCGATCATTTCATCGGCGGGGATGTCGCCGCTGTCAATAATGCGCAGTGCGGCAAGAAGCTCACTGCGAGCGAAGTCGCGCCGGCGCCCGTCGTATGCCAGGGTGGCAAAGGCATCGAGAGCCGAGAAGCTGCCAAAGTTGCTGCCGTAATTGCTCTCGATACCCCAAATAGCCACGATGATCTCAGCAGGGACGCCGTAGCGCTGCTCCATTTGCTCGGCTGTATCGCGATGATCGGCCAGTTTTTCACGCCCGTTGTTGATTCGCGTGCTGGAGACGGCGGTATCTAAATATTCCCAGATAGGACGCACGAATTCAGGTTGGTAACGATCAAGCTCGATCACGCGTTCACGGTAACGCGCATTGTCTAACGCCTGCGTTAGCGTTTGCTCACTAACGCCCTGCGAGGCAGCATAGCGGCGAAAATCCTCTCGCCATGCGCGAAAATCGGCGTAGTGAACGTCTTCCGCCGCTTGCGTATCCACCTCGGCCATGAGGTTCTGGCCGTCGCTGTCAGCGCTTGCAGGTAGCCCAACGAGTGTCAGGCTCAAAAAAGAACTCACGAGCACGCCGCGCGGGGTGAGTAGAGGCATAAAGTGTGTTCCTTGGGAGATTCAAAGCGTGGTCACGATGATCACTCACAATCACCTCAAACGCTAGCCCCAAGCACTGCTTCCTAACCGGGTAATCATGCCAATGTGGGCGAGCACAACGGCAACGGTTAGCACCGAGCGCAGTAACAGGTACCAACCCGGCCAGCCTAGTCGCCCTTCACGGCTTAAGTCATACGCCCACACCAATACAAAACCTATCATTATTACCCACACACCGGTCACCGGATTGAACATCAACGCCGGCCACGCGATCAGGCTTGGCACCATCGCCATGAGCAAACGGCGAATATCCCCCGGATGGCGCTGGTGGTCGGCACGCTGAATCACCGCTCCCCAGTGAACGCCACCTAAGAAAGATAAAATCACCGCGCCATAGTAGAGAAAGCCATACACTGCGTTGACTTGCCACACCATCGGCCCCCAAAAGGCCACCCCGAGAGATAACCCAAAAGGCAACAGACCCGCCAAGCCAAGCAACCAAGCCGTTTTGCCACAGCTGTGCAGCGTGTTTTTTTCTTTCGGTGAGGTCACAATTGGCTCTCCTTATGCGCTTATGTGTGAGTCGCACCTGTATGATCAACTAGCCAACGCTGCCAGGCGCTGGGTTCCACCACGGGGGGTGAAAACGAATCAGGCAGCACGCGCCAGGGTTGTTGGCGCGCTAGATCACAGGGTAACGCGCGGAGTTCCGGCAGCCAATTGGCAACATAATAGCCTTTGGGGTCGTAGTGGCCGGCTTGTTTGAGCACGTTGAAATAACGCTCCTGGCGCGGGTCGCGGCCCACGCCTGCGATATAGCGCCAATTCCCCCAGTTGCTGGCCACATCGTAATCGATCAAACAGTGTTCAAACCACGCAGCACCTAATCGCCAATCAACGCCTAAATCCTTCACCAGAAAGCTCGCTGCGTTCTGACGCGCGCGATTCGATATCCACCCCGTCAGTCGCAACTCAAGCATGGCGGCATCGACGAAGGGTAAGCCAGTATTTCCTTCGCGCCAGGCAGTAAAGTGCGTGCAAGGCTTAGGCAACTCGCGTGAGCCGAACATAGCCGCGCCTTCAAGCTGTGCGGCGCGGTGGAAATACTCGCGCCAGAGCAACTCAAAGGTAATCCAATAGCTTGACTCACCGCTGCCATGTTGGGCCTCCCAGGCTTTCACTTCCTGATGCACCTGGCCGGGCGAAATGCAGCCATGCGCTAACCAGGGAGAAAGGCGCGTAGAAAAACTCGCCCCCAGCAGGCCGTTGCGGGTTTGCTTGTAAGACGCCGGGCCATGTTGCCCCCAAACGTAATCCTCAAGGCGTTCTAACCCTGCTGCCTCTCCGCCTGTATAACCCAGCCCTTGGCGCTCATCGGGCTGCCATGCGGCGGTGACATCACAAACGTTGTGCAACGCGGGAAAGCCGCGCGATGCCTCTTCGGGCCACGGGGGTAGTGTCACAGGTGCCGGCAGCGGCTTATTCAGCGTGCAGTTTGCCTCCACGCTGCGCCGGAAAGCAGAAAAACTGCTGGGAAGTGCCTCCAGGGGAAACGGCAAGGACTCACGGTCAATTAATACGCCGCTTTCAACCACGTCTAACTCGACGCTTTCAGGAAGCTCGGTCTTGAGTGCTTTTACATCGGCGATTTCATCGGCTCCGGCTTGCTCCGCCACACGAACGCACCGAGCATCCAATTGCCGCGCTAAGGCGGCCACTTCTTCAGCAGGGGAACCGATACGTACGAGAAGATCGCTACCACGACGCAGCAGCTCCCCCCGCAGCTCCATCAAGCTTTGCCATAAAAAACGCAGGCGTGCCGGGCCAATGCGAGGTGTCGTTTCTCCGGGAAAAGGGGATTGCAACCAACGTTGATCCAGTATGTAGACACACAGAAGCTGCTCGGGGCGCTTGTCAAAGTGCAACAGGGGGTTGTCCACCACGCGTAGCTCATTGTGCAGCCAGACAATATCCAGGGTAGGCGTTGTCATGCGATCGCCTCTTTGGCCCGGCGAAGTGGCTTGGCTGAGCGGCGGCAACGCTCACTGCAGTAGCGCACATCT
This sequence comes from Pseudomonadota bacterium, assembly GCA_051746485.1. Lineage (GTDB taxonomy): Bacteria > Pseudomonadota > Gammaproteobacteria > Pseudomonadales > Halomonadaceae > Vreelandella. The sequence goes on along the minus strand of JBNJFC010000100.1, from coordinate 2,842 downwards.
TTCCAGCAGCGCGCCCACTTTTTGCGCCAGGTAAACGGGCGCTCACAATGTGCGCACGTTTTTTGCGGTAGGTCAGCTTTGCGTCGCATGGCATCGTCACGTTAGGTGGGTGCAAAATCTTTACGTACAACTATTGTACGGCATCACCTCGAATCATGACAATGCTGTATAGGAATATTGCTTCAGCGGGCATAAAAAACCGCCGAGTGTATCGGCGGCATGATCACTAAATGGGCGTTACGCAATGACTATTGTTAATAGCCGCCGACGCCTTTGGGCACTAAGCCCAGATTATTTTCGACCTGCGTGACACCGGGTGTGTTTTCCGCGGCGACCTCGACGGCTTTTTTCTGCTCGTTAGATTCGACCAAACCCCAAAGCTCCGCCACGCCATCGCTCACGATGATACTAATGCCTGCTACGCGTACACCGGTATTTTCATCAACCTCTTTGAGTATGGCCTCGCGAATGGCGCGATCATTGCTCGGGGCATCAGCGTTAGTAACCTCAGCGCTTGCCAAGCCTTGAAGTAAGTTAGCACGGCTAACGATACCGACCAGTTTGTCGCCGCTCACCACAGGAGCGCGTTTAATACGATGTTTCTCAAGTAGGCGCGCAATTTTGTGCAGCGGTGTACTTTCATCAATGGTGAACGGGTTGGGCGTCATCACCTCGCTGGCCTTACGTCCATGCGATTTAATGTACTCCCCCGGGTCTTTTTGCCCGGCAAACAGGGAAAGCCACCAAGAGCGCTCTTCGCCGCCCTCGTTTTTGACACGACGCATTAGATCGCCTTCTGAAACAATGCCGATCACTTTCTGATCGTCATCCACAACGGGCACCGCACTAATGCGGTGGGTCAGCAACAGTTTAGCAATCGCATTGACCTCGTCATCCGGCCCAACGCTAATTACATCATGGGTCATAATATCGGCAGCTTGCATGTAGCTCTCCTTCGCTTGATCTTGATAAAAGCGCTTTTGTTTGAAGCGTAGCTGTCTCTTAGGTGAGTTTCCATGTCCGAGTCATGCAATACAAGCCACGTTGACTTGGAGCATATACTACGCAATGGATCGACTTCCCGAGAAATTAACGTTGACCGCGTCGACTGACGTGGGACATTGGGCGCGTGAGGCTTGCCATCTGCCGCGTGTAAAGCGAACATTGCCTGCTATTTACCCCATTGCTTTGGAGCCTGGGAATGTCGATTGCCCGTTTTTCCCCTTTTGAGCTGGTGCTGCTCCAAAGCCGCAGCCAAGTGGATACGGCAACGTTGCTGCTGCTGGCGTGGGTACTGGTTAACCGCCAGCCGATTACCGAAGGCCAACGACGCCGGCGTCTCGCCCAGGTAACCGCGCAATTTCGCCACGGCCATGAATTAGGCCCGGTGATGGATATCGCCCAAAGCCAAGATTTACAGGCGATTCAGCTTGCCTCAGAGGTGCTGCGCAAAGAGTGCACGCAAGAGCGTAGCCTAAGTATTATGCATCAGGCGATTGCCTTGGCGACCGACGACGGCACGCTCTCATTGGCAAACCATTATATATTACGCTTTCTTGCCGACCTTTTAGGGGTGACGCCCGAGACGCTCAGCACGCTGTTTAAAGAACTCACCGGCGAAGCGCTAAAGGGGCCGGAAGATATTAGCACCGAGGCTTACTGGCGGCGTCACGATCCGCAGTATTACGAGCGCAAGGCACAAGAAGCCGCAGAAAAAGAGCAGGCCCAAGCACGCGCCGAAGAAGCCGAGCGACAACAGCAAGCGCAGCGCCAAGAACGCGAGCAGGAAAAACAACGCCGCCGCCAGGAGCGTGAGGAAAAAGCGAGAGCCAAGCGTGAGCGCGCTCAGCAGGAGAAAGCCCACCGCCGTCAGCAAAAGCAACAAGACTCACAGCAGCGCCACCGCGATGATCAACGCCACCAACACCATGAACAGCGCTATCAACAATACAAACAGCGCCCTCATGCGCCGCCGGATCGAACATCGCGGGCGCTTGCGGTACTGGGACTTACCCAGGGTGCTAACCGAAGCGACATTCGCCGTGCCTACCGACGTATGGCGCAACTGCATCACCCTGACCGCTTCTTCTCTGAGAGCGAGCAGCAAGTGGCGTTAGCTTCAGCGCGTTTTCAACGCATCAAAAATGCGTATGATTACCTGATGCAAACCTATCGATAAATGCCGCTTAACGACAGCCACGGGTACCTAATTTGCCTATGCGTGACTTGTATCAGCGCCTAGCGCTATCGCCCAATGCCACGCCACAGGCGCTGCAAAGCGCCATTGAAGCGTGCCAGCACAACGCCTTAAAACAAGATGCCGACGCGGTACTCATGCTACCAGAGCGTCGCGACGCCTATGATAGTGTGCACGCGACAGTGAGCGATATTGGCCGCTTGCGTTCACGCCTGGGGCTAACCCACGCAGCCCACTGGCAAGGCAGCGTGGCCAACGACTTCTCGTTACCGCCGGACAACGCGATTTCACGCCATGATGAACTCGTCGACCGGGTCAGCCACGCCGTCACGCTGTATAACCGCTGGCGGCGCTTTCGCGGCACATGGCTATTCATTGCCACCTTCGGGATTGGCGCTTGTGCGGGACTCGCCGCGGGGGTCGCCCTGTGTATGCGCTTGTGGGCGGCTTAAGGCAGTATCGCCCGCCGCTTTCTCATCTTTTTGCGCGTCGTTTGAAGGCTCGGAGCGCGCCTCCATGTTGACGCTCAAACGCGGCACGCCCAGATCGATTACTTGCTCTTCCATGCGTTGTTTCAACAGCAAATTAAACGCCCGTGCGACGTCCCACTGCATTTCCGGTGCGGTACGAAAGCGCATACGCAAA
>JBNJFC010000099.1:0-6409 GCA_051746485.1 Pseudomonadota bacterium | reverse complement strand
TTCAAACGCCGTAAGCGCAAAACTCTCGCTATCGGTCACCTCGGCGTACCACGCTTGCAAGGCAGGGAAGCGATTCTCCCAATCAAATGCTGGCAGGCGAAAGCTCAGGTATGCCAGGGCCACCGCCACCACAATCGCGCCCAAGGTGCGCTCGGTTTGCAACGCCTCAATGCCGGGGTGGGCGTTCAGCGTGGCGAGGGTGCGCTCGATAGCACTCACGCGGCGCATACCCAGCACACTGGTATCAGCTTCACTGCCTTGGTGCTTGCGTGCGATGACGGTCTGAAAAGCCGCCTCCATTAACCCTTGGCCAAACCCCGCAAGCGAGAGCACCGCTTCACGCTGTTTTTCCGGCACCAATGGCACGTTTTGGCTGAGACTATCCACGTAGTGGGCAATCAAAAGCGACTCTGTCAGCACCTGCCCGTCTTCTGTCACAAGTGCCGGTATACGGCTGAGTGGGGTAATATCCACAAGCGCGCTGTCGGCAGCCCAAGGGTCGCACCAGCATAGCTCGGTCTGCTCAATTAAGCGGGTTTCATGCAAACACACGTGCACAACGCGCGCGTAGGGCGATGACGTATTGAGATAAAGCGTGAGAGATGGCGGCATGGTGGTCTCCTTGCGCAATAGGGAACTCTTACAGCATGCAAGGCAGACAGGGAAAGTGCAATTAGCGCCATCGATTATACGGCGGCAGAAAAAAGAAAGCCGCCCGAGTGGGGCGGCAAAAAGACCGTGACTAGCAATGAGAGGGAGAAAACATGGCAGGAAACTGGCGGTTTCTGCCTTGGCTGTGGCGCCTCATCCAACGCCACAATCACAATATAATCATTCTCATTTAGCTCGTCAACACTAATGCGAATATTTTTTATTTACTTTCTTCTACCCAATGAGTTGCAGCCAAAGCGGTAGCGTCAGCATGGCGATAAGCGTCTGACCGGTGATAATGGCCGCCATCAGCTCAGCATCACCACCAAGCTGGCGCGACAAAATATACGCCGAGGTGGCCGTAGGGAGAGCGGCAAACAGCAGGGCGACATCACGTGTCACGTTATCCAAGCCCAGAAGCCAGGCCAGGGCCAATACCAGTGCGGGCAGCAGCGCAAGCTTCACGCTATTGGTAGCCAGCACGCCACGATCAAAGCGCAAAAGCGCGGCGGGGCGCAGCGCCACGCCCACCGCGACAAGCCCCAGCGGCAATGCGGCGCGTCCCACAAGCGAGATGCTATCTTCGCTCCAGCCGGGCAAACCAATGCCCGAAATGTTCAAACCAATGCCCACCAAGCAGCCAAGAATCAGCGGGTTTTTCACCAGCGCCGCGATACTTTTACCCAGGCTCCCCCGCCCCAGCGTGCCCGCGGCGACAAAGCTTGCCACGCACATGACATTGACCACCGGCACCATCAGCGCCACTGCCACTGCGGCCGTGGTTGCACCAGCACTGCCATGCAGCGCCGCTGCCCCCGCTACACCGACGTAGGTGTTAAAGCGAATGGCGCCTTGAAAAACGGAGGTAAACGCCGCGGAATCCAGCCCCAGCCAGCCGCGCGCGCACCAAAGCAGCAGCGCAAACACACTGATCGCCCCCAGCAGTACTATCGCCAAGCGGGCAACCGGCACCTCCGACACATCTGCCGTCGCCAGTGTCGCCACCAACATCGCCGGAAACAGAACAAAATAGATTACCCGCTCCATTTGCGCCCAAAACTCAGCACTAGGCCAGCGCCGAAACCCCAGCACCGCGCCAAATAGAATCAGCAAAAACAACGGCCCTAATGCGCCTGTTATGCTTTGACCTGCAACCCCTTGCATCGTATCTCCTCACCTGCGACATCCCAGCACAGGGACGCCGGCGGATTAGCTGTTAAAGTACGCTGTTAAACCACCTGACGGCTTGTGTCGCGATAATTTTGCCATGAAACCAACTTCAGAACCTGCTGATGCCGCCCGAATCCCCGTGCTTAAGGGTCTTATTTTGGTCACCGTACTCGCGCTGGCGGCGCTTAGCTGGTACGCCCTCTCCCACTGGCTGCGCGACGATGCGGATATTACCTGGTACTCACCGGCCCCTGGCTGCGATTTGCATAGCGCCCCCTGCTCGGCCACGCTGGGAGATAAGGGCCAGCTGAGCTTCGCGGTTGATGTAGACGGACGCATTGAAGCATTAGAGATTTTGCCGCTTAATGTCACTGTTGAAGGCGTTGAGGCAAACACGGTGAAAGTCGACTTTATCGGCCGTGATATGGACATGGGCCTGCACCGCTTTACGCTAGACGCCACAAGCGACGGACGCTTTTACGGCCAGGGACAAGTAAGTATTTGTACCCAAGACGTCATGCCGTGGCGCGCACGGGTTATTGTCGATACGCCTGACGGTCGAATCGGCAGTTGGTTTGATTTTGATGTCATCCGGAGCTAACACCATGGCCAACTCTCGCGTCGCTGCTAAAAACGTGGCCTCTAAGAACATTGCTTCTAAAAACACCGCTTCAAAAAAAAGAGCAACAATAAGCGCGCCCCTGTGGATCGGTGGCGCGCTTATTGTGCTGCTTTTGCTTGTCAGCGCATTTGGGCTCTACCGCTATATGGTGGCGCCCGATCAAAACGGCGAGCCTATCGGCGGACCCATTGAGCTACCGTCAACGCAGGGTAATTTCTCACTCTCGCAGCTTGAGGAAGACCAGCTCGCGGTGGTGTCGTTTGGCTACACCTACTGCCCGGATGTGTGCCCCATGAACCAGGCAGTAAAAAAGCAGGCACTCACGCAGTTAACGCCAGAGCAGCGTGAACGCGTGGTACCGCTAATGATCTCGGTTGACCCCGAGCGCGATAGCATCGAGCGCTTGCGAGAATATACCGGCTTTTTCGGCGAACGTTTTATCGGCGCCACCGGTAGCCAAGCACAGCTAGAAGATATCGCCGAGCGCTACGGGGTGATTTGGCGCCGTGCTGAGGCCGAGGGCTCTGCCATGGAGTACACCATCGATCACAGCGCGTCGCTTTACTTGGTCAACCGTGAGGGCGACATCGTGCAGCGCGTGTTGTACTCACCCACTGCAGGTGCGTTAACAAGCGCGTTAAAAACACATTTAGAAGGCTGATGATGACAGGTTAGCGTTCGGGCAGCGATGACGCTTGTAAACGCGCCAGCATGGCCATTAAGGCGCTCACCTGCTCGCCCTCACGCGTATCGTGCAGCGGGCTAAGCTGCCAAGTGCTCTCGGCGAAACCCCACCAATCCCAACAGCCTTGTGGGTTGGCTATACTGCTTTCGGCCTGAGGGTAGAGCACAATTTGCTGATGCTGGTCAGCCCACGCATTAAGCCCTGTCTGGCGCACGAACGTCTCGCCGATTGATTCTACGTTCATTTGGCAGCCGTGCAGCGCTACGGTGACACCACATTCCCCTGCCTCACAATTTGCGGGAACGTAGACGTAACCGGTATCTGCTAGGCCTTTGGCATCGAACTCCCCTTGCGCGAATGCCAGCAGCTCCCCATCGGTGCTAGACGAGGACTGACTTCGCTCCGGGTGGAGCCAATTGAGCATCTCACCGGCAATATCTTCATCGCAGGCAAGCACATGACTACCACCACCCTGGCGGCAGTCGCCCAGTGCTTCGGGGGCGGTACGCGAGTCGTTTGGCAGGCGGACCGGCCAGCCATGGCCAATCTCTTCGCTGCGCGCCACTTTCAGCTGACTATCATTGGCAAGCCACTGACGCAGCTGCTCAGCCAGCAAGTCGCCAAGCACAGGCTTAACGACCTCATCGGCTTCACCGTGCCACACGTAAGCGCGCAGGTCGCTTCTGGCCGATTCATCACCTACCTGCCCCTCGCCCACGTAACGTGCCCAGCGCGCGTCGAGCGTGGCAAGCGATGGCTCACCGCTGCGCGTCATCATGCATTGATTAAGCGCTAAACTCAGCGACCCTTGCGCGCACCCCCACGGGCCAGCCGCCAGCACACCCACGCCGCTAAAGCGCTCGGGCCAAGCAATGGCCAATTGCAGCGCCATATAGCCACCTGAAGAGACGCCTACCACACTGTTCTGCGCCTCGATCGCACTCAGCGCGGGTAAGGTGACAGGGTCACTTGCGGTATCGGCCATCGCCGTCAGCGGCACACTCAGCCCCGCACAAAGCAGTAGCAGAGACGCTTTTGACGCGGGGGTGTTGGCGGTAGTCAGCATGGTTATTCGACGTCCAGTAATTCAACGTTAAAGATCAGGACTTCGTTGGGACCAATCGGGCCTTGGCCAGACTCACCGTACGCGAGCTCTGAGGGAATATAGAGCTTCCATACGTCACCGACGCTCATCAGCTGCAGTGCTTCCTGCCAGCCCTCAATTACCTGATTGACACGGAACGTGACCGGCTCGCCGCGCTCTAGCGAACTATCGAATACGCTGCCATCGAGGAGAGTGCCTTCGTAGTGCACCTCGACGCTATCCTGCGCACCGGGAGACGCTCCGTCACCGGATTCGAGCACTTCGTACTGCAGGCCCGAGTCGGTCACGGTGACGTCATCGCGCTGAGCATTCTCGGCTAGAAATGTTTCGCCTTCCGCTTGGTTCGCTTCGGCCATTGCTGCCGTTTCCGCTTCACGCTCCTGCATGGCGCGTTCTTGGAACGATGTGAGCGCTTGGGCGATTTCATCTTCGCCCAATGCCAGCTCATTACCGGCAAACACATCGCGCATGCCGTCACTGAAGGCATCAATATCGAGATCTTCTACATCGGCCTGCATGCTCTCACCGAGAGTCACGCCAAGGCTATACGCCAGGCGTTCATCGTCGGTTTCCGGCGCTGCTGCAGCATAAGGGGCTATCAGCAGCGTGCCAACCAGCGCGGTGGAAGAGAGAAGTGTTTTCATCAATTAAACCCTTACATCAGAAAAATAATTAGGTAGAAAGCGTAACACCCGCCGTTCCAGGCTGCATCTACCTGAAACGGCGGGTGCCCACGCCATCATGTAACATAGTCGATAGAATGCGTGCTCAGGCCATCCTACACCACCATGGTGGGACAGTGGGCCGCACCTGCCACGCGCTGACATACACTCCCAAGTAGCAAGTTTTTCTCGCCATTGGTGCCTTGCGCGCCAATCACGATTAAATCGCACTCGCGCTTACGAGCAAAACGTACAATCGTCCGCGAAGGACGACCGCCTTTAACGAAGGCGCGCACGCGAGCACTGTCAGCGCCCAATTCAATCGCATGCGATTTGGCGTGCACGGCAATCTCGGTGGCGTACTCTTTCAACGCGTCATCGGGCAATTCCAGCTTTTGCGGCCGTACCATTGAAAGCGACGCCTCAAGCAGGCTGTGATGTTTAAACACACACAAAAAGTAGATTTCCGCGCCGGTGAGCAGATGTAACCCCACCGCTTTTTCCAGTGCTTTTAAAGCTCCCTTAGAGCCATCTACCGGAACTAAAATGCGGTTAAACATAAGCCTATCTCCTGTGGCTGGTTTAGCGGCTTAGCGGAAAGCAACGTCACGCAAGAACAGCGCAATCTGCGGGAACATAATCAGCAATGCGGCCGCCAAAATCAGCATGAAGATAAACGGGGGTGTTCCCTTGATCACTTCTAAGTACGGACGCTTGAAGATCGCAATGGCGGTAAAAATATCGCACCCAAACGGCGGTGTTGCCGACCCTATCGCGACTTGCAGTGTAATCAGGATACCCACCAATACCGGGTCGAGCCCTGTGGCCTCAATAGCCGGCGTGAAAATCGGCGTCAGCACCAAAATAACCACGATCGGGTCGACAAACATACACGCCACGAAAAAGGCGATACAGATCGCGATCAGCACGCCTGTAGGACCGGCCTCATTCACCCCGACGGCTTCTAAAATCGCCTGGGGGATTTGCGCAAAGGAGATAATCCAGGAGAAGCCATTACCGGCGGCAACCAAAATAAAGACCACCGCCGTGATCAAGCCCGTCGACTTGGCGATAGCATAGATATCGTTCATTTTCAGCGAGCGAAACACCACGAACTCAAGCAGCACGGCATACAGCACACAAGCGGCCGCCGCTTCGGTGGGACTGAAGATACCGCCATAAATCCCGCCCACAATAATGACCGGGAAACCCAGCGGCCACAGTGCCTGCTGCACCGCTTTGGCCCGCTCTTTCCAGGTCGACTTCGGCTCGGTGGGTACACCTTTGATAATGGCGTAGGTCACACAGTACGCCGAGAACATCATAAGAATTAAAAGCCCTGGCCCAATACCGGCAATAAACAGCTCACCGATCGACGTTCCCGAAATAACGCCGTAGATGATCATGCCGATACTCGGCGGAATCAAAAAGGCGATATCGCTGGCGTTAATAATCAGTGCCAGCGTGAAAGGGTCAGAGTAACCCGCTTTTAACATCTTCGGACGCAGCGGCGA
>JBNJFC010000098.1:0-6481 GCA_051746485.1 Pseudomonadota bacterium | reverse complement strand
GATTTCCACGATGCATTGTTTTGGTTTCGAAATGAGCCTATTGGTGCCTTTGATTATAAAACCCCCGAGCAATTGGTGAGCGAAGGCCGCGCCGATGACCTTCTTCGTTATGTCAAAGCGCTGCAAGCTGGTGTGGTGGGATGATTGTACTGCCAGAGTTAAATACTCAGGCCTATCGTGTGCATTTACCGAAAAGGGCATTTTCGCCCACTAGCGGCGCTGGAGCGAGAGAGCATGGTGGTCGATTAAATCGCCCCGGCGTGGCTGCTTTATATTTGGCGCTTGATGATCAAACAGCGTTGGCCGAGTACAAACAGCTGTCTGCCTTGATGCCGCCAGGCCTGATCGTTAGCTATATATTAAGCGTTACTCAGCTTGTCGATTTTCGTGACGGTTATAGCGTGCAATGGGATTCTCTTTGGCAGGAGCTTTACTGTGACTGGCGCAAGCTTTGGTTCAATGAACATATCGAACCACCTTGCTGGCTGTTAGGCGATATGGCATTAGCACAAGGGGCGAAAGGCGTACTGTTTCCCTCCCTGGCAAACCCGTCAGGTATTAATCTTGTGCTTTATACCGACAATCTGACTGAAAATGATTTATTAGAAGCCTGCGATCCGCGTGGTGATCTGCCTCGTGATGCTCGTTCTTGGGAATAATGTATATTGGATAACTGAACTTATGTCGTCTTTAGCCTTGCGCGAAAGTGATGGCATCGCCAAGCTATGCGGATACTGTGAGCCAAGCTGAGAGAAGATGTCCATGACCGAGCCTGATAATCATTCCCGCCGCCATTCCGCCCCGGTCGTTGACGGCCCCGGCAAAGCCGCCAGTCGCGCCATGCTGCGCGCGGTGGGCTTTAACGACGACGATTTCAAAAAGCCCCAGGTGGGTATTGCGTCTACCTGGAGCATGGTGACGCCGTGTAATAGCCATATTGGCGAGCTGGCCGAGCATGCCCGCGACGGTGCGGACGCCGCCGGCGGCAAGGGCGTGATCTTCAACACCATCACCATTTCCGATGGCATTGCCAACGGCACCGAAGGCATGAAGTACTCGCTGGTGTCCCGCGAGGTGATTGCCGATTCCATCGAAACCGTGGCGGGCTGTGAAGGCTTTGATGGGCTGGTCGCGATTGGCGGCTGCGACAAGAACATGCCGGGCTGTGTGATGGGGTTAGCAAGGCTCAATCGCCCCAGCGTGTTTGTTTACGGCGGCACCATCATGCCCGGCGAGGGCCATACCGATATCGTCTCGGTATTTGAGGCCATGGGCGCCCATTCCCGTGGTGATATCGATCTGATCGAGCTCAAGAACATCGAAGAGACGGCGATCCCCGGCCCCGGCTCCTGCGGCGGTATGTACACCGCCAACACCATGGCCTCAGCCATTGAAGCCTTAGGCATGAGCCTGCCGGGTAGCTCGGCGCAGAATGCCATTTCCCGCGATAAGCGCGAAGACTGTGAGGCGGCGGGGGAAGCCGTGCTGGCACTGCTGGCTGGCGACATCAAGCCATCCGATATCATGACCCGCGAGGCGTTCGAAAACGCGATCACCGTGGTGATAGCACTCGGCGGCTCCACTAACGCCGTGCTGCACTTAATCGGCATGGCGCGCACTATCGGTGTGGAACTCTCGCTTGCCGACTTCACCGAGATTGGTAAACGCGTGCCGGTGTTGGCCGATTTGCGCCCTAGCGGCCACTACATGATGAGCGAGCTGGTGGCCATCGGCGGTATCCAGCCGTTGATGAAAATCCTACTAGACGTGGGGCTGCTAAACGGTGAATGCCTGACGGTCACCGGCAAAACGCTGGAGGAGAACCTCGCCGACGTTGAGCCGTATCCGCTGGATCAGCAAATCATTGCACCGTTGGGCAACCCGATTAAAGCGGAGAGCCACCTGCGCATTTTGTTTGGTAACTTGGCACCAGAAGGTGCGGTGGCCAAGATTACCGGCAAAGAAGGCACGCGCTTTAGCGGCTCAGCGCGGGTGTTTGGCTCTGAAGAAGAAGCCCAGACGCGGATTAACGACGGTACCGTGGTCGCCGGTGACGTGGTGGTGATTCGCTACGAAGGCCCCAAAGGCGGCCCCGGTATGCGCGAAATGCTCACGCCGACATCGGCCATTATGGGCCGGGGCCTGGGTAGCGACGTGGCGCTGATTACCGATGGGCGCTTCTCCGGCGGCAGCCACGGCTTTGTGGTGGGGCATGTGTCGCCCGAAGCCTTCGAGGGCGGCCCGCTGGCGCTGGTGGAAGACGGCGACGCCATCACCATCGATGCCGAAGCCGACACCATTGAGGTTAGCGTGAGCGATGAGGAGCTGATGCGCCGCCGCGCTGCTTGGCAGCAGCCAGAACCGCGTTATCGCCGTGGCGTGTTGGCCAAGTATGCCAAGTTAGTGAGTTCCGCCAGCACCGGCGCGGTGACCGATATTGAAGGCTAACGTTGTCATGTGCATGTCAAACGCCAGGGTTAACCTGGCGTTTTTATTGGCGCAAAGGAAACCGTTTGATGACGACGCAACCGCATTCTACCACGTCGCGGGTCGGTGAGGTTTTTAAGGCGTTTTTAATCCTGGGGCTGACGTCCTTTGGCGGGCCGGTGGCGCACTTGGGCTACTTTCGCAGCGAGTTTGTCGCCCGCCGCCAGTGGTTGAGCGAAACCGCCTATGCCGACCTCGTCGCGCTGTGCCAGTTTTTGCCCGGCCCGGCAAGCAGCCAGGTGGGCTTTGCCCTGGGGCTGATGCGCGCGGGGCCCTGGGGCGCGGCCATGGCCTGGCTGGCGTTTACCCTGCCGTCGGCCATCGTGCTGGTGTTGTTTGCCTTGGGCGCGGCAGTGTTGGATGGCCCTGTCGCCAGTGGCATTATCCACGGTTTAAAAGTCACGGCTGTGGCGATTGTCGCCCACGCGGTGTGGGGCATGGCGCGAAACCTGTGCCCGGATAAAACCCGCGCAGGTATTGCGCTCGCGGCGGTGTTTGCTGTGGTAGCGGTGAGCGGGCCACTGGGACAGGTGGCGGCAATCGTTGTGGGTGGGCTGGCCGGTTTGGCGCTGTGCCGAAATACCGCTGCCACCGCGTCGATCGATTCGCTGCATTTCCCCGTTACGGCCAAAGTCGGTGCGCTCGCGCTGGGACTCTTTGTCGGTTTGTTGATCGGCCTGCCGTTGATAGCGGCGGTGTCTGACGTGCAAGCGTTAGGGGTGGCCGATGCCTTCTACCGCTCAGGTGCGTTGGTGTTCGGCGGCGGCCATGTGGTGCTGCCGCTGTTGGAGGCCGAAGTGGTGCAGTCGGGCTGGGTGAGCGCGGAGGAATTTTTGGCCGGTTATGGCGCCGCCCAGGCGATTCCGGGGCCGCTATTTACCTTTTCCGCGTACCTCGGGGCGTTGATTCCTGCAGGCGGTAGTGTGCTGATCGTCATTCTTGCGCTGCTAGCGATTTTTATTCCCGGCTTTTTGCTGCTGGTGGGCGTGTTGCCGTTCTGGAACCGTTTTCGTCAGTGGGGGAGCGCGCAGGCGCTGATGCGCGGCGCTAACGCAGCGGTAGTGGGGATTCTCGCGGCGGCGCTCTATCAGCCAGTGTGGACGAGCGCGATTCTCGGCCCGCCGGAGTTTGCTCTGGCGCTGACCGGTTTCTTGCTGCTGACCGTGTGGAAACTGCCCGCCTGGGCGGTGGTTATCGTTTTGGCTTTAGGCGGTGTTTTTATCGCGCCCTAAGCGGTGCTCTCTAAATATTATTTCCTAAACACTCGCCACTAAACATTATTCTCTAAACGAGGTCCGGCATAAAAACGGCCCCAGAGCGCATGAGGTGAACTGCGATCTGGGGCCGTTTGTTTTAGTATCACACCGAGATGTTTATGCCTTTATCAGACGCGGCTGACTTTTACCGGCAGTCCCTGCCGCACGCTAGCGCCGCTGATGGGTTCAAGCCAGGTGCCATCGACGTTGCGGGTGGGGTCTTTGAAGCCAAGGTTGTTAATGTTGATCCCCGCGCGCATCCACGGCATATCGGGCTGCGATTCCCCGTCGATGACATGCGGGGTGGCACCAAGGTCGCGGTGGCCGTAGCCGTGCTCGATACCTAACGAACCCGGCATCACGCTCTCGCTCACCAAGGCCAGCCCAATCACACTACCGCCGGGGCTTTCGATGCGAATGGTGTCACCGTGGGCGATGCCGAAGTGCTCAGCGTCTTGGCGGTGCATTTGCACTGGGTTGTAAGGCTTGATCATACGCAGCCGCTCGTTACCGATGGCGTAGGAGTTCATTAGATTCGACTTGAACGAGAATGCCAGAAGTGGCCAATCGTCTTCGGTGAATACCTCGCGCATGGTTTGCTTGTTCGCCAGCAGTGGTAGGCTGTGGTAGGGCACTCCGCGATTAGGCTTGCCGCTCATGGTGTCGATGCTGGTGCCCACGGTTTCGTTGTAAACGCAGAGCGTGCGATGCCAGGCGCTGGTTAAGCGCTCGCCTTTGAAGTGATCGCTAAAATCTTCAAAGCGCCCGCCACGCGCGTACAGATAAGCCACACGGCCGCGCTCCTCGGGCTTCAAAGTACGCTCAATTTTGGCCAACAAAGGTGCGATACCGCTGTGGGCGATATCGGCATCGCTGGCTTCTGGCAGGGGGTCGTTTTGAAAGGTGATATTGGCTGCGGCGCGTAAGTAGTAGTCTTCTGCACGATTGAGCGGGTGTAGGTTGCCCTCAGCATCAGGAATGGCGTCATCGCCGAAGCCAGCAAGCCCCAAGCGCTTGGCGACGGCAATAAAGAAGCTATCCAGCGAGACCGGCTCGCCCTCGGCGCTTTTTTGCTGGCGTGGCTCCACCACCGGCCAGCAGGCGGTGGTCATCTTGCCCAGTGAGCCTTTCCACGCGCCGGCAAAGCCCCATACCTCGTACATCACCGAATCCGGCACGATGTAGTCGGCGTAGCGGTTGGTTTCGTTGATGAAACCATCGACCGCGACGAAGAGCCCGAGGCGTTTCGGGTCTTTGAGCTTATCGGCAATCAGCGCTTCAAGCCCGGCTTGGCCGTAGATTGGATTGGCCATGCAGCCGATCACCGCTTTGATCGGGTAGGGGTAGCCATCAAGCGCTGAAGGTAAGTGCTCGGTGAGCGTTGGCGGCGCGAAGGAGCGCCACGGTGCTTTGGCGGGGTAGGGGTTTTCTCCGGCGGCGACTTTACGTTGGTACTCCGACGACTTCTCGTAGGGAAAGCGCGAGCGGGAGAGGAAAACGCCCTGTGGGCCACGCTTGCCGGGGAAATTGGCCAGATCATAACGCGGGCCTTCGCCGTTGCCGTTGAAGGTGCCACCGCCCACCGCGCTGCCGCCTTTCATGTTGTAGTTGCCCGCTAACAAGTTGAGCATCTGCACGCCGAACGCGGCGTAGAAGCCATTGCCGGACATCATGCCGCCGTGGCAGTTCACCGCTGCGCGGCGACCGTGCTTAGCAAAGCGCGTGGCCAGTTCGACAATAGTGGCTTCCGGGATGCCGCAGTGCTCGGCGTATGTGGCAAGGTCATACTCGTTGGCCGCTTCGCGCAGCAAGGTCATGCTGCTTTTGACTCGCACACGCTCGCCATCCGTTAGCTCTACTTCGCGGTCGACAAAAAGTTCGGCGGCCATCACCTCTTCGCTGTTTGTCAGCTCGCCATCGGTCACCACCATAGGGATGTCGTTGTTGCTTCCGGCCTCAACGAGGCCAAGGTCGCTGGTGCGCAAGAAGTGGCCGCGGCGGGGGTGATCCTCGCTGTCGATGACGAGATGCGTCGCATTGGAGTGGGTCGCTTCACCGGCGGCATCGGCGGCGGCTTTACCCGGTAGTTCCAGAAATGCGTGTGCGTAGCCTTGGTGATTTAACAGCCACTGAATCACTCCCATAGCAAAGGCGCTATCGGTGCCGGGAGTGATGGGTACCCAGCGGTTATGATCAGACGCGTGCGAAGCAGCGGCATTCAGGCCGGGGTCAATCACCACGTATTCGAGGGTGCCCGCAGCGCGCGCTTGAGCAATTAATCGGCCTTGGCGTTTGAACGGGTTGCCGGCCTGGCTAGGCGCGGTGCCGATGTACATGATAAAGCGCGCGTGCTGAATATCCGGCTTCACGTGGGCGTTTTTGGCTAAATCATTCATTACCGCGCCCGAGCCCATGCGAAACGCCAGGCCGCAGTAGGAGCCGTGGTGGCCGTAGTTGCGGGTGGCAAAGGCGTTGAAAGCAAAGCGTTTGAGCAGGCTGGAACGGCCGTAATCGGTCGCCTCCATCACCATCAGCTGGTTGGCCTTGGGGCCGTATTCGGGGTTTTCCGGGTCAATCAGCGTGTCGTGATCGTGAATGTCGCGCAGGCCGTCGACATGGCCTTCACCAAAGAGATCGCCCCCCTCGCAGATATCTTCAATCAGTTGCTCAAACGAGATTTTTTGCCAGCGCCGTTCACCACGACCGCCTACACGCTTTAGGCAGTGGTCGACGCGAAA
>JBNJFC010000097.1:0-6492 GCA_051746485.1 Pseudomonadota bacterium | reverse complement strand
GCGCGGTACAGGCGGTGGCGTAACCCGGTCGCTCTGCGAGCGACGCGCTATCCCTCCCGGCGCTAAAGCAACCGGGTTTCCCGCGCAAAACAGATGAAGATGCGATGAAACTGCTGCTGTTAGAAGACGATGACCTGCTGGCAGCAACCCTGGCAGAGAGTCTCAAAGACAACGGTTACCTGGTTGATGTGGCCGCCTCTATTCAGGCGGCTGAATCATTCATGGCAACCGAAGAATACGCCCTTGTCATTCTCGACATTGGGTTACCCGATGGTTCGGGGCTTGAGTTACTTTCGCAGTGGCGCAAGCAAAAACACGCCACCCCCATTTTAAGATTGGTACCGGCCTTTGAGCGCGGTGAAGCAACCGCCTCGCGCCGTTTACAGCACAGTATTGCGTTGGAGATGGTGCTAGTCGCGGTCATCTTGCTGATCACGGCGGTTTTGACAACCGTGACGTCACCGAATGGTTAAATAACCTTTGGGACGTCTACCGAATGGCTTCCAAGACAGCTCATGTCGTTAAGCCTGCCTTAAGCTACCGCGTTGAAGATGATGTTTGTGGCCATCGACAATCCTGTCAGGCACGATCTCCCATCACCGGCACGAGGTACTTCCATGCAAGCTCGCACCGTCAAGATCGCAATGACCCCGTTACTCCTCACCGGTTGCGCCGCCGCTCTGGCCGACACTCAGTGTACTGATACAGCCAATGACGCATGGATCAGCCAGGCCGATATGAAAGAACGTACCCACTCTTGGAACGGGGTAAGCCTTGCTAACGGTAAGGCGTAAACTGATAGCCCAGCAGTCGCATGGCATTCAGGGTCACTAGTACGGTGGCACCGGTATCGGCCATCACCGCAATCCACATGCCGGTAATACCCAGGGCTGTGGTAACCAGAAAAATAGCCTTTAGGCCAAGCGCAAGCGCAACGTTGGTTTTAACATTACGCAGCGTGGCACGCGACAGATCGATAAGCTCGGCGATACCGGTAACGCGATTCTTGAGCAGGGCTGCATCCGCAGTTTCCAGTGCCACATCCGTGCCACCACCCATGGCGATACCCACGTCCGCCGCGGCCAGAGCTGGCGCATCGTTGATGCCATCGCCCACCTTGCCGATGGGACCGCGGCCTGCGGCTTGCCAGTCGCGAAGACGCTGTGCCTTGTCCTCGGGCATCAATTCGCCATACGCCTCGATGCCCAAACTACCCCCGATAGCGGCGACAGTGCGCGCGTTATCGCCGCTGAGCATCACGGTTTGTACACCCAGACGTGACAGCACCGCCAAGCCCTCACGGGCATCTTCACGCGGTTCATCGCGTACCGCGATCAGCCCCAGCGGGCACTCGCCTTCGACCAATACGGCAAGACTCTTACCGGCTTGTTCCAACTCGGCGATCCGAGCGCTTAAAACGTCATCAAGTATGATCTGTTCGGCAAGGTGGCGCGGTGTAATCAAGCTCAGCTCGCGCTCCTCTACTTGGCCAGCGACACCACGCCCTGAAAGCGCACGGTTGCCGACCGCTTGGGGGATGGCAAGACCCAACTGCTGCGCATGAGTGACGATGGCCGTGGCGATGGGGTGGCTGGAATCACGCTCCATGGCAGCGGCTAGCCTCAACACTTCATTTTCACCATGCGCGGTGGCCCAGCCTTCCACGTCGGTAACCTTGGGCGCGCCCGCAGTAAGCGTGCCGGTCTTATCCAAAGCGATCAGACGAAGCTTGCCCAACTGCTCAAGCACGGCGCCGCCTTTGATCAGCAGGCCACGCCGAGCACCCGCCGAGAGCCCCGCCGCAATCGCCGCGGGGGTTGAGATCACGAGGGCGCAAGGGCAAGCGATCAACAGCAACGCCAGAGCACGGTAAATCGACTCCGACCACGACATGGCCGAGACCAGAGGTGGCACCACTGCCATCGTCAGGGCGAACAAGATAACCGTGGGCATGTAGTAATAAGCAAAACGGTCGATAAAGCGCGCTACCGGTGCCTTGGCCGCCTGTGCTTCTTCGACCAAGCGGATGACCCGAGCGATAGTATTGTCCTGGGCTCCCCTTGTTACCTCCACTTCCAGGGCAGCATCAAGATTCACCGTCCCGGCAAAAATGTCATCACCCGGCGCACGTGAGCGTGGTACCGACTCACCGTTCACCGGTGACTCATCAAGGTCAGACTCCCCCGCCAAGATACGGCCATCGCAGGGAACGCGGTCACCGGGGCGCACCAGCACTCGCTGACCGGGCTTGAGTGATTCCGCCGAGACTTCACGAATATTGCCATTTTCCATCAGCCTCGCCGTTGACGGTGTTAAGTTCACCAGCGCCGAGATACTGCGACGCGCCCTAGAAGAAGCCACGCCTTCCAGCAGCTCACCCACGGCAAATAGGAAAACCACCATCGCCGCCTCAGCGGCAGCATTGATGGCCAATGCACCGAGCGCGGCAATGCTCATCAGCATTTCGATGGTGAAGGGGTTGCGCATCTTCAGTGCGCCCCAGGCACCCTGCGCGATGGGCACCAAGCCCACCAGGGTGGCCGCAACAAAGGGCCAGTTGCCCAAAGCAGGCCATATAAAGCGAAGGGCAAACGCCAATGCCAGCAGGCCACCTGTGACCATTACCAGCCGGCCTTTGGCGGTTTGCCACCAGGGGGTCGAAGAGGCCGAGGCTTCTTTGTGATCATCATGGGAGGCCACTTGGTAGCCCAGTTCGTTCAGGATGCGTTCAATTGTCTCTTGCGACGGAGCCCCGTGATCTTGGGCGTGAATCTTAACTGAACCGGTGACCGAGCTTGCCGTCACCGCTTCAATACCGTCCAGCCTTGCCAGCGCGGACTCCACCTTGCGCTCGCAACCGCCGCAGTCCATGCCTTCTACCCGCAACATCAAGACGTCAGACGCTTCTGTATGCGTTGACTTTTCCATGGCGCCTTTCCTTCCAGTACGTTATTGTTTTGAAGTCTAAACCTTGTAGCAACTACAGCTTCAAGTCTTTCGGAAGGAGTTTTACCATGTCGTCGATTCGCCAAATCATCAGCATCGGTGAGCTGGCACGGCGCGCCGACTGCAAACCGGAAACAGTGCGCTATTACGAACGTATTGGACTGCTGCGCGATGCGTTGCGTACCGAAGGCGGGCAACGCCGCTACGGGGAGGATGCCGTGCGGCGTTTGACCTTCATCCGCCACGCCCGAGACTTCGGCTTCTCGGTGGAAGCGGTGCGAGAGTTATTGGCGATGTCAGACCAGCCCGACATGCCCTGCCAGGAAGTCGACGCCATTGCCAGGCATCACCTGGAAAAAGTAGAGTCTCATCTTCAGCGACTCTCCGCTCTGCGTGACGAACTTCAGCGGATGATCACCCAATGTGCCGGGGGCAAGGTGGAGAGCTGCCGAATCATTGAGGTAATAAGTGATCACCAGCTATGTATCAGTGAGAACGCTCATGGTGGGGCGCGCCTCACCCAAGGCGTCCCCAGCGTTGACTGAGATCAGGACCATCCGTGGATATATTCTAAACCTCCTGTTCAGGCATTTATCTTTAAGACTCGACCATCTCCTGAACCCGCGACATTAGTTCGGGATCCTGCTGCACAGCTTGACCAATCATGTTGAAGGTATCGACGTCCAAGCCGCTATCTTCAACGACTTCAACCATCTTTTCATTCGCTTCTGTACGCACTTCTTGCTGTGCGGCTTGGTCTTCGGCAGCATTAAGCTGTTCGGTATATTCCTGAGAGATGGAAGCAATTTCTTGAGACGCCTCAGCAAACTGTTCTAGTTGTGCATCTGAAAAATCTGCGCTGCTCGTCTGCGTGGTTTCGGGAGCGACAGAATCCTCTTGAGCGTGCGCCACAGAGATCATCACCCCGACACTCAGAAGGGCGGCGGCGAAAAGCGCATACATCTTTTGCTGTTTCATGCGTACCTCGTTTTCATCAATGTTTGCCATCATGGCGCGTATATCGCGAACCAAATCCAAAAGTACTGCAACTTGGTTGATTGCAGTCAAACATGGGACGCGAAGTTAAAATAACCGTTCCGCTGTTTTTGTTACCAAGCGTTTCATGACGGATCAAAGAGTCATTTCGTGTCATCAAGCAATTTGCATACGTTTGCCGAACAGTAGCCCACCCCACTGCCAACGATTGGCGATCATATTCCAGCCAATAGATCCCACCATCCCCACCACTGCAAGCACGAGGGCGTACCATACCGGTGATAGGTGCTCACCAGCGCCTAACGAGTCGACGAAGTTAAAGAACATCGGGTGGGCGAGATAGATGCCAAAGGAAAATTCGTTAAGACGCCGTACCAACGGCGGTGCGCGGCGGCCTTTCAAACATTTCATCATCCATAACGTAAACAGAAGAAACAGCGGCACCACCCATACTTCCTTGGAAGAATAGTGTAACCAACCTGGCAATGAGAGCAGTATGATCAAGCTTGTCATGGTCATTAACCAGCGGGGCCGAGCGAGATTCACCATCCAGTTTGGGCGCTTATCGAATGTGGCGCCATAATATTGCGCCAACACCAGTGCTAAGAAAAACAAGTAAAGCCAGCCCAACGGCGCGATCCAGTGCAGATAGCCAGGGGGTAGTGTGCTTTTCCACTGCCAGTACCCCCACCAACACATACTGATCAGACTGCCGATCAAAAGCCACGGTGTGGCAGGCAACCAACGACCCAAGTTTAGGCGCCCATAAAGCCAGTAGAAGACGTAGAATTGCGCGGCAATGATTAAAAAGTAACCATGCCACCCTGCAAACAGAAGGTACTCCTGCAGGATCGCCCATAAACCTGCGTCGATACCTAGGGTACGCTGACGCATAAACTCCGCCACTGAGTAAGCCAGGCCATAGACGAGATAGGGCAACATCACGTATTTCAATCGATTGCCTAAAAAGCCGTCTGGGATATTGCCCCCGTAACGAGCAGAAAATAAAAATATCGAGATGAAGATAAAGATGGGGGTACCGAGGACAGTGGGAATCCGTGCCAAACTCAGTGCCAAGGTGTCAACGTGCTGTTCTAGATGGTCAAGAAGGTGAAAAAAGAAGACGGCCAGACAGCCGTAGGCACGCAGCCAGTAAATTTCCTCAATACGTTGCATGGCCGGGGTTTCCTTTTGTCCTTGTTGAAGAGGAACATCAAGTCTTCACGCGCTGTCCGACACCCCGGCACCATACAAATTCCTTCAAGACTGGCATTATTATTCATTTAATGACGAGGAGAATCAGGTATGAAGACAGCACGATGGCGCATACGACCGCACATCTTTTCTTCCTTTTTTCTTCTCTTGCTACTCGTTTTGACGCCATTAGTGCCAAATCACGTACTGGCTAGCCAAGTAACCCACCATCGCTTCCACGCCGAAACGTTGGGGCATGATTATCCCTATACGCTTTATCTGCCTGATGGCTATTATGATTCAGAGCTCGACTATCCGGTGGTGTATCTACTTCATGGTTCTTTTGGCACCAACCGTGACTGGGTGAGCCGCGGAGCGCTCAAACAGGTAGCAGACCGACTCATTCGCCGTGGGGATATTCCGCCCGCCGTGTTTGTCATGCCCGGCAGCCGAAGTTGGTGGGTTGATGGGCATAACGGAGCGGCACGCACGGCGTTTTTAAAAGATCTTATTCCCCATATCGAAGCACTCTGGCGCGTTGTGCCTGAGCGTGAATGGCGCGGCATTGGTGGGCTCTCTGCGGGAGGGTATGGCAGTATCAATTTGGCACTTGAGAACCCGGCACTGTTCGCTGCCGCAGCGGCGTTGAGTCCCGCTAGCTACTATCCGTTGCCGCCGCTTAACTCGACGGCGCGTAAGCATCCGACTTTTTTAAACGACAAAAAACGCTTTGATGAAGCTCTCTGGAAAAAGCTCAACTACACCACGCACTTGGACAGCTACCTAAACCAGGAGCGAGTGGTGCCGCTTTATTTAAGTGCGGGCAGCCGCGATGCCTACGACGCCGTGAGCCATGCACGCCGCTTACAGGCCGCTCTAATGCCGCACCAACCCGAGCAAGTCCCGTTGGACGTGTTTTCTGGCGGTCATACTTGGCGTGTTTGGCGGGAAAGTCTCGCACCCGCCCTAACATTCATATTCAGCCACCTACAATCGCCTGTGCCGACCGCATCGTCGCCATAAACTCGCTTGGCACTCGGATAATGCATCCCCCGCGATTCGATGGTTCTTTGGCATTGCGAAAGCCCTAGTGAGCCCAGCTGGTGCTTAGCGTCCCATCTCAGTTACTCTACACACGGTGTTTGCGTTCCATAAATGAAGGATAGCCGTATCAATGTTGGGATTCCTGCAGGGACTTTCCTATGGCCTGTTTATGACCTGCCTGCCCTGGCTACTGGTCGGCCTCTACAATCCTGCCCTGGCGCTTCCGGGGGCGGCTCCCGGCCGATTGCAGGTAATCGCCCGCTATTGCCTGGTGGTTCCCTTCATCAGCATGTTGATGTGGCTAACTTCTCT
>JBNJFC010000096.1:0-6617 GCA_051746485.1 Pseudomonadota bacterium | reverse complement strand
GTGGATTTTTAGAAGCGCTAGATTACTGTGGCAACTCCGAAATATCCGCGACGTCTAGGAACAGCGCCTGTAGATTGGCGAGCAGAGCAAGGCGATTGCGACGGATGGCTTCATCATCTGCCATCACCATCACCTGATCGAAAAAATTATCCACCGGTTCACGCAGCGTGGCGAGGGCATCAAGCGCCTCCATATAATGGCCCTCGGCAAATAGCGGGGCAACGCTATCACGGCTGGTAGAAAGCGCATGGAATAACGCTTTTTCGGCTTCTTCGCTTAACAGCTCGCCGTTAACTTGGGTGCTGCCATCGTGCGCTTGCTTAGCCAAAATATTGGAAACTCGCTTGTTAGCGGCGGCCAGCGCAGTGGCCTCTTCGCGCTGGGCGAAGGTTTTAACCGCGCGCAGGCGACGGGCAAAATCGAGCGGCTTGGTCACCGGGCGGGCACGTACCGCAAGGTACATCTCGGCGGTAATGCCTTCTTCCTGTCCCCACGCACGGAAGCGATCCAGCATGTAGGTCAGCACGTCGTCGACCAAGCCTTCTGCTTTGGGGAGCGCCTGATGCTGCTGGGCGGCGCGGGTCAAAAGCTCGTGCAAGTCGAGATTGAGTTCGCCCTTAATCAAGATATTAAGCACGCCGATGGAGGCGCGGCGCAAAGCAAAGGGATCTTTTGCGCCGGTAGGGCGCTGGCCAATGCCGAAAATACCCACCAAGGTGTCAAGACGGTCCGCAAGAGCCAATGCCTTACCGGTAGCCGTATGCGGAATTGCATCGGTGGCGAAGCGAGGTAGGTACTGCTCCTCGATTGCTTTGGCGACCTCGGCGGGCTCGCCGTCTTGCTCAGCATAATAGCGGCCCATAATCCCCTGAAGCTCGGGGAATTCGAGCACCATTTCGGTGACAAGGTCACACTTGGCTAACTGCGTCGCCCGTTTAGCGTACGCCACATCACCACCAATTTGCTCGGCAATATAGCCGGCAACGGCTTCGCTGCGGCGGGCTTTATCTGCCAGTGTGCCAAGCTGTTGCTGAAAGACCACGCTCTCAAGTGCGGGTAGACGGCTAGCCAACGTCTGCTTACGGTCGGTTTCGTAGAAGAAGGCAGCATCGGCCAAGCGTGGGCGAATCACTTTCTCGTTGCCGTGAATGACTTGGTCCGGGTCGAGGCTTTCAATATTGGCGATGGTGATAAAAAGCGGCATGAGGTTGCCGTTTTCATCCAGCAAGTGGAAGTACTTCTGGTTGGCTTTCATTGACGAGATCAAACACTCTGCCGGTACCTCCAGAAAGCGCTCATCAAAGCTGCCGGTAAGCGCAACCGGCCACTCCACCAATCCGCTGACTTCCACCAGCAGATCTTCATCAATAACAGCGGTAGCATCTTGGACTTCTGCTTCGGCGAGTACCTGCTCGCGAATCCGCTCGCGGCGCTGAGCACGTTCGACCAACACGTAGGCATTTTCTAATGTGCTTAGGTAATCATCCGCATGAGCGAGCTGAATAGCACCAGGCGCATGAAAGCGGTGGCCGTAAGTGGTGCGGCTGGCTTCCAGGCCGAGGGCTTCCGCGGCAATCACATCGCTGCCGTAAAGTGCGACTAGCCAATGGACCGGGCGGGAAAACTCGACCCGTGATGCGCCCCAGCGCATGTTTTTGGGAACCGGCAGTGTGGCAATGGCTTTGCGCAGGATATCCGGCAGCAGCTCCTGGACGGTCTCACCGGCCTGCTGTTCGCGGTAGCCTAGCCAAGTGCCTTTGTCGGTCTCTAGGTGAATGAGCTCATCGACGCTGACGCCGCAGGAACGGGCAAAGCCTTCCGCCGCTTTGGTCGGCTGGCCATCTTTGAAGGCAGCGGCCAATGCCGGGCCGCGCTTTTCAACTTCGCGGTCGGGCTGCTTGTCGGCAAGGTCAGTAACGCGAACGGCGAGCCGTCGCGGCGTAGCGAATGCTTCAACGCTTTCGAAGGGAATTTCAGCGTCTTGTAGACCGCGCTGAATACCGCTGGCAAACGCGTCCGAGAGCGCATCCAGTGCGGTGGGGGGAAGCTCTTCGGCGCCAAGTTCGAGTAAGAGCGTATCAACGGCCATCATGCGTCTCCCTGAGCATCGGAGGATTCGTTTAACAGTTCACGCCGCAGTGCGTCTGGCGCCATGGGGAAGCCTGCGGCTTTGCGCGATTCGAAGTAGGCTTGCGCCACGTCGCGCGCCATGGTCCGCACGCGCAGAATAAAGCGTTGCCGCTCGGTCACCGAGATAGCGTGGCGGGCATCAAGTAAATTAAACGTGTGAGACGCTTTCAGCACTTGCTCGTAAGCCGGCAGAGGCAGGTTCACGTCTAGCAGTTTGCCGCACTCTTTTTCCTGATGATCGAACGATTTGAATAGCTGCTCGACATCGGCGTGTTCAAAGTTATAGGCGGATTGTTCGCGCTCGTTTTGTAGGTAAACGTCGCCGTAAGTGACTTTGCTGCCATCGGGGGCGATGGTCCATACCAAGTCGTAGACGCTGTCTACATCCTGTAAGTACATGGCGATGCGCTCGATGCCATACGTGAGCTCGCCGGTAACGGGGTAGCACTCGATGCCGCCCGCTTGCTGGAAGTAGGTAAACTGGGTCACTTCCATGCCGTTGAGCCATACTTCCCAACCCAGGCCCCAAGCGCCTAGCGTAGGCGATTCCCAGTTATCCTCGACAAAGCGCACATCGTGAATCAGCGGGTCCAGCCCTAGGCGCTTAAGCGAGCCGAGGTAAAGATCCTGCAAGTTGCTGGGGGAAGGCTTCATCACCACCTGAAACTGATAGTAGTGCTGCAGGCGGTTGGGGTTTTCGCCGTAGCGGCCATCGGTGGGGCGGCGTGATGGCTGAACGTAAGCCGCGTTCCACGTCTCGGGGCCAATGGCGCGCAGGAACGTCGATGGATGAAAGGTACCGGCGCCCACTTCCATATCCAGTGGCTGGAGCACAACGCAGCCTTGCTCCGCCCAGTACTGCTGCAGCGCAAGGATTAATCCTTGAAAGGTCGACACGTCTGGTGTCGAGCTATGACTTGAAACGCTTCTGGAAACACTCATCGGGAAAAGCACCATTGGCCATGAATTCATAAAGCGTCAAGTATACAATCCCAAGCAGATAGGTTATAGACGCAGGCCCACATAGGCCGCAAGTCCGTACAGGCTACTTGTTAAGGAGACAGTGATGATCGTCGTGACAGGCGGTGCCGGTTTTATCGGTGCCAATATTGTAAAAGCACTGAATTCGCGCGGGCGCACCGATGTCATGGTGGTCGATGACCTGCGTGACGGTACCAAGTTCGTTAATATCGCCGACTGCACGTTGGCCGATTACCTGGATAAAGAGGATTTTATTCAGCGAGTGAAAAGCGCCTTACGCGGTGAGTCAGTCGACCTTCCCCGTATCGAGGCGATTTTTCACGAGGGCGCCTGCTCGGATACGACCGAGTGGGACGGACGCTTTATGCTGGAAAATAACTACGAATACTCCAAGGTGTTGCTCAATTTCTGCGAGCAGCACGGTATCCCCTTCCTCTATGCCTCGTCAGCCGCGACCTACGGCGGTAGCAGCGTGTTTAAAGAAGCGCCGGCGTTCGAGAAACCGCTTAACGTCTACGGCTACTCGAAATTGCTGTTTGATCAGCACGTGCGTGCCCGTTGGGAAGAGCTAACCACCCAAGTCGTTGGCTTTCGTTACTTCAATGTCTACGGTCCGCGAGAGCAACACAAAGGCAAGATGGCAAGCGTTGCCTACCACAACCACCTGCAAGTGCGTAACGGCGAAACGCTAAAACTGTTCGGGGCTTACGACGGCTACGAGGCAGGTATGCAGAGCCGCGATTTTGTTTACGTGGGCGACGTGGTGAATGTGAATCTGTGGTTCCTTGATCATCCAGAACAATCGGGTATTTTTAACCTGGGCACTGGCCGCGCAGAGCCGTTTAAAGCCATTGGCGAGGCCGTCATCGACTACTACGGCCAAGGCGAGGTTAACTACATTGACTTCCCCGAAGAGCTAAAAGGGCGCTATCAGAGCTATACGCGGGCGGATATTGCCAAGCTGCGCGAGACCGGCTGCGATATAGAATTCAAAACCGTCGCTCAGGGGGTGAAGGCGTACTTGGAGTGGCTTAATGAATGAGCCGGCAAAACGTCTATTGGTGATCGGCCCCTCATGGGTGGGGGATATGGTGATGGCCCAGAGCCTATTTATCACCCTAAAGCAGCGCTACCCTGGCGCAACGCTGGGTGTGGTGGCGCCCGCTTGGTCGCAACCGATTCTTGCGCGTATGCCCCAAGTGGACGAAGTGCTGCCGTTATCTGTCGGCCATGGTGAGTTTGGGTTGAAGACCCGGCGTGAACTCGCGAATCGGCTGAAAGGCCGTTTTGACCGCGCGATTGTGCTGCCACGCTCGTGGAAGGCGGCGTTAGTGCCGTTTCTTGCTCGTATCCCGGAGCGTGTCGGCTTTCTGGGCGAGCAGCGTTACGGCCTGCTAAAAGAGCGGCGTAAGCTCGATAAGCAGGTGCTGGACCAAACGGTGAAGCGTTTCGTCGCGCTTGGGCTACCCGAAGAGGAAGCCGCAAACGGACGGTTTGCGATTCCTCAACCGCGCCTTGAAATCGACCGCGATAACCTCGTCAATTTACGTATTCAGCATGCGCTGTCATCGCGCCCTGCGATTGGCATGATGCCAGGTGCCGAGTATGGCCCCGCAAAACAGTGGCCTTTAGCGTACTTTCATACGCTGGCCAAGCGGCTGGTGGACGATGGTTTTGAAGTGCGCATTTTTGGCGGACCCAAGGATCATGCCGCGGGGCAGGAGATCGTCCAAGGCCTTCCGCAAGCACATAACCTGTGTGGCAAAACGGCGCTGGCCGATGTGGTCGATTTGCTTGCTGATTGCCGCCAAGTGGTGACCAATGACTCTGGGCTGATGCACGTTGCGGCCGCGGTGGGCACGCGAGTACACGCGATCTATGGCTCGTCCTCACCAGATTACACGCCGCCGCTGACACATAACGCGCGCATCCATTATCTTGGCCTTGAGTGCTCACCATGCTTCCAGCGTCATTGCCCACTAGGGCACACCAACTGCCTTAATCAGATGCACGCTGAAACGCTTTATAAAGCCGTGTCAGCGGATGCTAGCGAACGCTTAAAGCCCTAGGTTTATTTCATCCGCGCTGTCGTTGGGATTTTCTAGCACTTGCTCGGTTGGTTTGGGGCTGGGTGGTGTTTTCTCTTGCTGAGGCGAAAGCCCATCCCAAAGCCGCTGTTGCAAGGCGCTTTCTTCATGCAAGCGGCGGTTAATTGCCTCCTCGCCATGGCGCTCAAGCAGCGTCGAGGTCGTTTCATCCAGAAGCGAGACACCAAGCCCAGCTTGATGATTTTTAGCCGGATAGCCGAGAGCGTCTAACAGCGTAGGGAAGATATCCAGTGTCGAGGCATGGCGAGAAATATGCTGCGGCTCAAGGCCGCCGCCAAGCAAAATAAAGGTGTTTTCCCGCTGTAAGGTTTCCAACGTATCCCACACCGGAACACGCATGGTCAAATGATCGCTGACGATGGCCACCACGGTATTGTCTAACAGCCCTTTTGCATCTAAGCGCTCGACAAAATTGCGTGCTAGCCAGGCCGAACATTCGACTGAATACAGGATATCTTCGCCATCCCATTCGCCTTGGCGTTCAAGGCAGCGCCGCGCAGGGTAGCCATTAGGCGCGTGGCCGGTAATGCTTAAATTCACCACGCCCCACGGCGAGTCGCTTTCTGCTTCTAAGCGCTCAATCTCGTTTAGAGTGAATTCATAAAGCGTATCGTCATAAAGTCCCCAATCGTTGACGTACGTTTTGTCGTCGAGCTGTGGCTGCAGCTCTTTTAGGCCATACACATGTTGAAAACCATGACCATTGTAAAATAGCCCTTTCCCTGCGAACTCGGCGCTGGCGCCCCCGAAATAACTCAGGCGGTATCCCTGCTCAGAGAGCACATCGCCTAAGCAGTTAACGCCTGGCACCACGGCGGAGAGCGGCTCAAATTGACGGTCGTGTAGAAGCCCTGCCGGCATTAGCGGTGTGCCGCACTGGCTTGCAATCATGCCAGCCATTGTCCAGCCAGTGTTAGCAATTTGGCGAATCCCCTCAAATACCACGCCGCGCTCGCCGAGCGCTTTAAGGTCGGCGTAGGCGTCGCCAAAAGCCGGGGCGCCGTAAGTACGCTCAATGCTTTCAAGATAGAGCAGCACCAAGTTGGGCGGATCGTCTTGTGCTTGAACACGCGGGGGTACATAGCGTCGCTCTAGCCAGCTGCCATCGTCTGTTACTACTACCGCACTGCGCTGGCCCAGACCTAAAATGAGTGGGTTCGACACGATCAGTATGACGGCAAGAAGCGGCTCGACTCGCCGCCAGCGCCAGTCGTTGCGGGTTAACCAAGTAAATGCAATCAGTACACCCAGCATGCAGAGCGTATATAATGCCGCCGCAACCATACGCCCTGAGCCACCATGATCGGACATTCCCGCTTGCAGGTGAAAAAACACCGCGCCGAGATCAAGTTTGCCGAAGCTATCGGCGAGGTAAACGTAAAGCCCCCAGAGGCACAG
>JBNJFC010000095.1:0-6627 GCA_051746485.1 Pseudomonadota bacterium | reverse complement strand
TAGGCTAAAGATTATCCAGCCCACGCTCGGCCATCGCCACGGCGCGAAAGAGCGCGCGCCCTTTGTTCAGGGTTTCTTGCCACTCCATTTCCGGCACGGAATCGGCGACAATGCCAGCGCCAGCCTGCACGTGGACTTGGCCGTCTTTGATCACGGCGGTGCGTATGGCGATGGCAGTATCCATGTTGCCGTGCCAGGAGAGATAGCCCACCGCACCGGAGTAAATACCCCGTTTGACCGGCTCGACTTCATCGATGATCTCGAGCGCGCGAATTTTCGACGCCCCCGACACCGTGCCCGCCGGAAACGTCGCGCGTAGCGCATCCATCGCCGTAAGCCCAGGTTTCAGCTTGCCAGTGACGTTCGAGACAATATGCATGACGTGCGAGTAGCGCTCCACCACCATCTGATCGGTGACGTCAACGCTGCCCACTTCGCTAATCCGACCGACATCGTTGCGGCCCAAGTCGATCAGCATCAAGTGCTCGGCGCGCTCTTTTGGATCGGCCAGCAGTTCCGCTTCCAGTGCCTTGTCTTCTTCTTCGGTTTTGCCGCGTTTTCGCGTGCCGGCGATGGGCCGCACCGTGACCTCGCCTTCTTCGGTCCGGGTGAGGATTTCCGGCGACGAGCCGACAACCTGATGATCGTCAAGGTTGAGATAGTACATATAGGGCGACGGATTGAGGCTTCTCAGCGCGCGATAAAGATCCAGCGGCGCGGCCCGGTAGGGAGTCGTCATCCGTTGTGAGGGCACGCACTGCATGATGTCACCCGCCAGCACGTACTCCTTGATTTTCTCCACCGCCGCTTTAAAGCCTTCTTGGGTAAAACCGGAATTGAAATCGCTTTCCTCCACCGCCGAGCGCCCAGAGCCTCCGCCTTGCGGACGCACGTAGGCGTCGCGCAAGCGGCTTTCCAAATGCGTCAAGTGGCGTTCGGCGCTGTCGAGCGCATCTGGCTCTGCCGGGTTGGCGTGAGTCAAAAGCGTCAAGCGCCCCGAGAGATTGTCGAACACCACCAGGTCGTTGCATACCATCAGCAAAATATCCGGCACCCCGATGGGGTCGGGCTTTTCGACCCCGCGCAGGCGCGGCTCGATATAGCGGATGGTGTCGTAACCGAAATACCCGACCAGTCCGCCGTCAAAACGCGGTTGATCATCCAGTTTGGGTACCTTAAAACGCGCCTGGAATTGCTCAATCCACGCCAGCGGGTCTTCTACCTCGGTGACGCCTTGGGTTTGGCCATCTTTAACGTGGCGGACGGTAAACCCGCGCACTTCAATGCGTTCGTGACACGGCAGCCCAA
Organism: Pseudomonadota bacterium; assembly: GCA_051746485.1. GTDB lineage: Bacteria > Pseudomonadota > Gammaproteobacteria > Pseudomonadales > Halomonadaceae > Vreelandella. Next base: position 5,319 of record JBNJFC010000095.1, on the reverse strand, counting down.
TAATCGAGTAGCGTCCCCACTTTTCGCCACCCTGCACCGACTCCAGCAAAAATGTCCACGGCGTGTTGGCAAGCTTTAAATAAGTGGAAAGCGGCGTATCTAAATCCGCCAGCACATCGTGCGAAACGGGAATGCGGTTGTAGCCCGCCTCGGCGAGCTCGGCAAAATGTTCGGGCGTCATCATCAAGCTGTCCCTGTCGTTGAAAAACCAGTCGTTGAAGAAATCAGGTCATAAAGGCTGTCGAGCAGCACATCGGGGTGGTTTTCACTGATTGGCTCACCATGATTGTAGCCGTAAGGCAGACCGAAAGTCGTGAAACCCGCCGCCTTTCCGGCAGCGATATCATGGCGGGAATCCCCCACCATGGCACATGCGCCAGCAGAAACAAGAAAGTGCTCAGCGGCGTGAAGAAGCGGGAGCGGGTCGGGCTTTTTACGCGCCAGAGAATCGCCGCCTAAGTAAAGGTCAAAGTATGGCGCGAGGCCAAAGTGCTCGAGAATCGGCGCGATAAAATCTTCGGGTTTATTGGTAATCAACACCAGCGTTAAACCAGCATCTTTAAGCACGGAAAGCACCTCGGCAGCGCCGGGGTAGAGCTGGGTTAGCCGGTTAGGGGCGTTAGCGTAGTGGGTCAAAAACCCGCGGTAGCATCCCGCCTGCATCTCCTCGGAGGGTGATTCATTTAGCGCCCAGGTGAGCGCACGCTCCACCAGCACCGGGGCGCCGTTACCGACCCAATCGCGCACATGCGCCTCTTGTGGTACCGCCAGACGCTGGTCTTCGAGGGTTTTTTGCACCGCCACGGCGAGATCCGGCACGGAGTCAATCAGCGTGCCGTCCAGGTCGAACGCCACCAACCGCTTGCCCTTCAGCTTTGAGTGCACCCGCTTTCCTCCGTTATTGCGCTTGATCGGCCAGCTTAGCGCGCATTTTTTTAATCACGCTATCGTAACCGTTGGCATCCTTGGACTCGAACGCTTTGAAAATCGCCGAGCCAGCGACGAAGGTATCCGCCCCCGCGGCCGCAACCTCGGCGATGTTGTCCACTTTGACGCCGCCATCGACTTCTAAACGAATCTCTCGCCCTGACGCATCAATTTTGGCTCGCGCCTCGCGCAGTTTATCCAGCGTGGCGGGGATAAACGCCTGGCCACCGAATCCTGGGTTGACGCTCATCAACAGCACGATATCGACCTTATCCATCACGTAATCAAGGTACGAGAGCGGCGTAGCCGGATTGAACACCAACCCCGCCTGACAGCCGCCGTCGCGGATCAGCTGCAATGAGCGGTCGATATGGTCAGTCGCTTCCGGGTGAAAGGTAATCATGCTCGCCCCGGCGTCGATGAAATCACCGATCAGCTGATCCACCGGCTTGACCATCAAATGCACGTCGATGGGTGCGGTCACGCCGTGATCGCGCAGCGCCTGGCACACCATCGGGCCGATGGTCAGGTTGGGCACATAATGGTTATCCATCACATCGAAGTGAACCCAGTCGGCACCGGAGGCGAGAACGTTATCGACCTCTTCGCCTAAGCGGGCGAAGTTGGCAGAAAGAATCGAAGGCGCAATCACAAAATCGCGGGAAGTCGTCATGAGTGAAACCTTGGCTGGCGAAAAAACCGCATGATACCAGAGCATGGGCTTGGGGTTCTGCGTTTGCTTTTTCTACCGGGAATGACTCAGCTAACCCCATACACATATATTCTAAAATAGAATATAAAACATGATTGTAATTCCACAAATGCAGGTTTAATCTCTTGTGTTATTCGCCTGAGCCTTTCAGGCCACACGCTATTGAAGGAGTATTTTCATGTCATCCACTCATCTCTTACTAAGTAAGAAACGTACCCTCGGTAAAAATCTGGGCCTCAGCGTACTCGCACTGGCGATTGCCGCTAGCGCTTCCACCACGGCGGTGGCACAAGAAGAGCGTGAGCTTTTGAACTCCTCTTACGACATCGCGCGCGAGCTTTTTGGTGAGATTAACCCTAAGTTTGAGGCGTGGTGGCAAGAAGAACACGGCGAAGACGTGAGCGTCAGCCAATCCCACGGCGGCTCTTCTGCTCAGGCGCGCGCTATTTTGCAAGGCCTGAGCGCGGATGTGGTGACTTTCAACCAGGTCACCGACGTGCAAGTGCTCGCCGATGCCGGTCTGGTCGCCGAAGACTGGCAGGACGCTTTCGATAACAACGCTTCGCCCTACTACTCCACCACCGCCTTTTTGGTGCGCGACGGCAACCCCAAAGACATCGAAAGCTGGGACGACTTAGCGCGTGAAGATGTTGATATCGTCTTCCCCAACCCGAAAACCTCGGGTAACGGTCGCTATACCTACTTAGCGGCCTGGGGCTTCGCCGAGAACGAATTCGATGGCGATGAAGAGCAAATTCACGACTTCATGCGTACGTTCCTAAGCAACGTGGTGGTATTTGATACCGGCGGCCGTGGCGCAACCACCAGCTTTATTGAGCGCGACATGGGCGATGTGCTGATCAGTTTCGAGTCGGAAGTCAACAACATCCGCGGCGAGTACGGCAGCGATGATTATGAAGTCATCGTGCCGCCGGTGAGCATTCTGGCGGAATTCCCGGTGGCCGTGGTAGAGGAAAATGCCGAACGCAACGGCAATGAAGACCTCGCGCGTGGCTATCTGGACTACCTCTACACCGAGGAAATGCAACGTTTGCTCGCGGGCTTCAATTACCGCGTGCACAACGAAGACGTGGTCGCTGAATTCGCCGATCAATTCCCGGAAACCGAGCTTTTGGAAGTCAACGATGTCTTTGGCAGCTGGGACAACGTTATGGAGACTCACTTCGGCAGCGGCGGTCTTCTTGACCAGCTCCAGCGTCGCTGAGGTATCCCATGAGCTTGGCTGCGCTTCGCACTCGTCGCATCGCCGCTGGTCAAAAGCGGGTACTCCCCGGGTTTGGCCTATCCATGGGCATCAGCGTGCTGTTTATTTCGCTGATACTGCTGCTGCCCATGACCGGCTTATTTGGCCAGCTAGCTGAACTCAGCCTGGCTGAATATTGGGCGATTGTGACCGAAGGCCGCGTCGTAGCGAGCTATATGGTCACCATCGGCGCAGCCGCCGTCGCCGCCATCGTAAATGCGATCTTTGGTTTGCTGTTGGCCTGGGTATTGGTGCGCTACGAATTTCCCGGCAAACGTCTGCTCGATGCGCTGATGGACTTACCCTTTGCGCTGCCCACGGCAGTGGCGGGCATCACGCTCGCCACCCTCTACGCCAGCAGCGGCTGGATGGGCGGCATACTGGAACCCTTAGGTTTTCAAGTCGCTTACACCTGGGTAGGTATCGCGCTGGCCATGGCGTTCACCAGCATTCCCTTTGTGGTGCGCACGGTGCAGCCGGTGCTTGAGGACATGCCCAATGAAGTGGACGAGGCGGCCATGTCGCTCGGGGCACGTGATGGTGTGGCGTTTCGACGCGTGATTCTTCCTCATCTGTGGCCAGCCATTGTCACCGGCACAGGGCTTGCGTTTGTACGCTCGCTGGGGGAGTTCGGCGCCATCATTTTCATCGCTGGCAACACACCGTACGAAACCGAAATTACCGCATTAATGATCTTCGTCAAACTCCAAGAGTACGACTACGCCGGGGCCTCGGCGATTGCCTCGGTAGTCCTGTTTGTCTCGCTAACCCTGCTACTGGCCATCAACATTTGGCAAGGCCGCTTCATTCGTCGCTTACACGGAGGAAAAGGCTAATGCGTCGTATCGGTGATGCGCCGGCCGTGCGCCGCGTGTTGATTAGCGCAGCGGTGCTGCTATCGGCGCTTTTTCTGCTGTTGCCGCTGGTGGCCATCTTCGCCCAGGCTTTTGCCCAAGGGGCGGTGGTTTTCTGGGCAAACGTCAGCAACACCTACACGCTGCACGCCATTGCCCTGACACTTGGTGTGGCGCTTTTGACCATCCCGATCTGTTTGGTGTTTGGTGTGGCACTCGCCTGGCTCGTGACGCGCTTTAGCTTTCCCGGTCGGCGGCTTTTACAAACACTGATCGATATCCCATTTGCCGTCTCACCGGTGGTGGCGGGCTTGATCTATCTGTTGCTTTACGGGCGCAACGGCTGGATGGGAACGTGGCTGGATAGCCACGACATTCAGCTGATGTTCGCCTGGCCGGGGATTTTGATGGTGACCGTGTTCGTCACCTGTCCCTTTGTTGCCCGCGAGCTCATCCCACTGATGCAGGCGCAAGGCTCGCGGGAAGAGGAAGCGGCTGTCACGCTCGGAGCCCGCGGCTGGACCATGTTTCGGCGCGTCACGCTGCCTAACATCCGCTGGGCGCTGTTATACGGCGTGATTCTGACCAATGCCCGCGCAGTGGGCGAGTTTGGCGCGGTGTCGGTGGTTTCCGGCGCGATTCGCGGCAAAACCAATACGCTGCCACTGCATTTAGAACAGCTTTATCAGGATTACAACACCGTGGGCGCCTTTGCTTGCGCGGCGCTGTTGGCCCTCATTGCCCTACTGACACTGGCCGCCAAAGCTGGCCTTGAATGGCGTGCATCACGCCGGGAGGCATTCGCATGAGCATTCACTTACAAAATATTGGTAAACACTTCGGTGCTACTCGGGCGCTAGAACCGGTTAACCTCGATATCCACGAGGGTGAGCTGGTCGGCCTGCTAGGCCCTTCTGGCTCAGGCAAAACCACCTTACTGCGGATTATCGCAGGACTGGAAAACGCCGACCGCTCGCGTGAATCCAGCAAGATTTTATTTGGCGAGCGCGATGTCACCAACGTTCACGTGCGTGATCGCCGCATCGGCTTTGTGTTCCAACACTACGCGCTGTTTCGCCACATGACGGTCTACGATAATGTCGCCTTCGGCCTAACGGTAATGCCGCGCAAACGCCGCCCGAGCAGCGGTGAAATTCGCTCGCGAGTCTTTCGGTTGTTGGAAATGGTCAAACTGGAGCACTTGGCCAATCGCTACCCGGCTCAGCTTTCCGGGGGGCAACAACAGCGGGTTTCGCTTGCACGCGCGCTAGCAGTCGAGCCCGATGTGTTATTGCTCGATGAGCCGTTTGGGGCACTGGATGCCAAGGTACGCCAAGAGCTGCGCCGCTGGCTGCGCCATTTACACGACGAGCTCAACTTCACCAGCGTGTTTGTGACTCACGACCAGGAAGAAGCACTTGAGCTCTCCGACCGCGTGGTGGTGATGAGTGATGGTCGCATTGAACAAATCGATTCGCCGGAAACGCTCTATCGCGTACCTAAGAACCGCTTTGTGTTTGAGTTTTTAGGCGACGTTAACCACTTGGAAGGCCGCGTGCGCG
>JBNJFC010000094.1:0-6639 GCA_051746485.1 Pseudomonadota bacterium | reverse complement strand
TCTTGCATGTGTTGGTCGTTTACCATGGATTAAGGCAATCCTCGCCCAAGCGGAAATAAGTGGAAATGTCGATGGAACATAGCGTGTCTGATCACCCGCCAGTGCGCAAGATTCGGGTCGGCACTCAGGCCCTGATCGCTTAGGCTTCCAGTATAAGCACTTAGACAATCGATAACGTGGCGGTGAGTGAGGCGAAAATGAACGATTATGCGCGTATCGAAAAAGCCATGGCCTATATGGTGGCCCATGCTGCGGAACAGCCCAATTTGGAAACGGTGGCTGCTCATGTTCATTTGAGTGCCTTTCACTTCCAGCGGCTTTTTTGCCGTTACGCGGGGATTAGCCCTAAACGCTTTTTGCAGGCGCTCACGTTGGAGCGTGGCAAGCAGCTGATGCAGTCGTCCACCTCGCTGCTGGATATTGCCCACACGCTGGGGCTAAGCGGTGGCTCTCGGCTTTACGATCATTTTGTCCAGCTAGAGGCGGCCACCCCTGGTGAATATAAGCGCCAGGGGGAGGGCGTTGAGATTGCGTACGGCGTTCATGAAACGCCTTTAGGCCGCCTGTTCGTCGCGGTAACGCCTCGGGGTATCTGCCGAATGGGCTTTGTCGATACGACTAATTCGGAAGAACTGCTGGCACGGCTGGCCAAAGAGTGGCCGCGCAGTACCATTTACCACAGCACTGAAACAACCCGCTATGCAGTGGACAGGTTATTTACCAGGCGCGGGGAAGAAACAGGGACAAACGTTGCCGCTTTGCCGCTGCATGTCACCGGTACCAACTTCCAAATAGCGGTTTGGCGGGCGCTGCTAACGATTCCGGAGGGGCAATTTGCCAGCTATTCCCATATTGCCCAGGCGTTGGGGTCACCTAAATCGTCCCGAGCAGTGGGCAATGCGGTGGGCGCTAATCCCATCGCGCTGTGGATTCCCTGTCATCGGGTAATCCAACAAAGCGGCGCCTTGGGCGGCTACCGCTGGGGCGTTGAGAAAAAACAAATGGTGCAGGCCTGGGAGTTGGCGCTGGCGCAGGTAGACAGCGCAATGCTCGAGCCCTCGCTAAATCCTTAATCTTGTTCGTGAATAGCTTTCGATACAGTCTTGCGGCCTTTAGTGCCGCCCGCTACAGTCACGCCTTTAGTTCGCCTGGGTGAGATTTACGTATGGCCACATTGATGATCCAGGGCACCACCTCGGATGCGGGTAAAAGTACCGTGGTGGCAGCTCTGTGCCGGGCGTTTGCGAGGCGCGGCGTGTCGGTGGCGCCGTTCAAGCCCCAGAACATGGCGCTCAACAGCGCGGTGACCGTGGATGGTGGCGAGATCGGCCGCTCCACGGCGTTGCAAGCGCTGGCGTGCGGGCTTGAGCCTCACAGTGACATGAACCCAGTGCTGCTCAAGCCGGAAAGTGACCGGGGCGCCCAGGTGATTCTGCGCGGAAAAGTCCACGGCCATATGGGGGCGTTGGATTATCACGCTTACAAAATTGAAGCCAAGCACTCTGTCATGGCCGCCTGGAAGGCGCTTTCGACGCGTTTCGATGTGATCATCGCCGAAGGCGCGGGCAGCCCTGCGGAGATCAATCTGCGCGCCAACGATATCGCCAATATGGGTTTTGCCGAGGCTGCCGATTGCCCGGTACTCCTGGTGGGCGATATTGACCGCGGCGGGGTCTTCGCGCAGCTGGTAGGCACATTGGAATTGCTCTCGAAATCCGAGTGCTCACGCACCCGGGGTTTTATCATCAATCGCTTTCGGGGCGATATCGGCCTGCTGGAACCCGGACTTGACTGGCTTACCCAGCGTACCGGCAAGCCGGTAGTGGGCACCTTGCCTTATCTGCAAGGTTTGCTGTTGGACGCCGAGGATAGCGTCGGTCTCAGCGGCCGCCAAAGTGAGGCGCCCAAGCTCAGGGTGGTGGTGCCAGCGCTACCGCGTATCAGCAACCACAATGATTTCGACCCCCTACGGCTGCATTCGGCGGTGGCGCTTACGTTCGTCGGGCCGAACCAGACCATTCCCCCTGCGGATCTGATCATTCTGCCGGGCAGCAAGAGCACTCGAGACGATCTTGAATGGTTGCGCGCCCAGGGCTGGGAAGCCGCGATCCAGCGCCACCTGCGTTACGGTGGCAAACTGCTGGGCATCTGCGGCGGGTTTCAAATGCTGGGGCGCGCTGTTCACGATTTGGATGGGCTGGAGGGCGCTATCGGCTCGACCCCTGGTTTGGGGCTACTGGACTTCGATACCCGCATGGTCGCGGGCAAGCAGCTGCAAAACGTTAAGGGGCTGTTGTTGCCGGAAGGTACCCCCATCGGCGGCTATGAAATTCACAACGGCATCAGTGAGGGGGCGGCGCTGGCGAATCCTTTGCTGAAGCTGGAAGGACGCGCTGATGGCGCTATCAGCGCCGATGGTCAGATCATGGGCACCTACCTGCACGGCCTGTTCGATCAGGTTGATGCGTGTACGGCGCTGCTGAAACGTTGCGGCCTAGAGGGTGAGGGCAGCGCCGTGGATTACGCCACCCACCGGTTGGCCGAGCTGGATCGGTTGGCGGATGCGGTGGAGGCTCATCTGGATATGGCGTTTATCGAATCATTGCTGCGTTAATACCTGCCTTCTAGCCCGGGCTTTTACATGGCGGCTAGAGTATTTCTCGGGTCACATCGAGCATTCGACCCTCGACCGTTCGCTGTATCTTGTCTTCTATCTCGCTGCAAAGGGATTCGACCTTTTGCGGTGACGTGGCGACCACGATGAAGGTCCATTCGCTGGCGTCGAGCTTGTCATGGTCGGCGCTTTCGCAAACGGCAATGGCGGGGTTGCGCCCGAAACGTTCGTGCAGACCGCCGACCCGTTGCCGTTTTTCCTTGAGTGAGCCGCATCCCGGCAGAGAAATCTTTATGGTAAGGATGCTGATATGCATAGGCGTTGTTCCTCTTGTCGATGGTTGGCGTGACGCAGATATCCCAGTTTAGGAAGGCAGTTTTTTTTCATCCGAAAGCCGCTTAATGAATATGCTAGGCTTTGTCATTTGGCAGAGCTAACACTGCTATGCCAGTGCGTATTGTCATGCCCGTTATGGAAGGATAATGAAATGAAAGTGGTAACTGTCAACGCCGTGGAGCAACGTGAGGCTTGTCTGGCGCGTTTGTGTGCCGAAGTCTTTGGCCAGCAAGCGGGATTGACGCCATTGGTGATCTTCGCGGGCACAAGGCGCGTACTGTTCGCCCAGGAGGCCGCGCGTCTGCTGGCGCTGGTGGATAACCAGGGCGCTCCCCAGGCCTTGGCGTTGCTGGTGCTGGATGAGGCGGGGGAGGGTATGACCGTGCGGCTTTCCTGTTCGTTGACCCATGATATCGAGCCGCGGCGGCGGCTAATTGAGGAACTTTCGCTCAAGGCACCGCTGCGAGTCGAAGTGGAAGACTCAGCCGGTGAAGTTTTCTACCAATCCTGCGGCTTAACGCGCTGGTTTGATGGCGCGGATAACCAACGAATTGGCCTCGGCGCGCGTCATCCTGCCCACGATATCAGTGAGTTGACCGATACCTTGAGTATCGATGAGCACGCCATCCTGCGCCGTTTCAAGCACGACCCCAAGCGTTTCGAGGAAGACAAACAGCGCTTTGTCGAGGGATTGGCGGCGTTCCCTGAGACGCTTTAGGCATTTAACCTTCCTCTGCGACCAAAGAACGACGTTTACGTTAAGGTGATTTTTGCAAGAAACATTGTCGACACGTAAGCGTCATTTCCTGCTTTTAAGCTCAATTTTCTCGCTTTTTTTGCGTTTTAAACGCAAGAAGTGAATTTTCTGTCGACAATTTACGGTGTGTCTGGCGGCGTTATACACGAAAAGTCGAATGTTATCTCGTTAAATAGCCACGTAAAAAAGCAGCCACTAAACAATAACAATATATATGAGGGTTTAATGATAAATAACCAGCCACCGTGAGGAAACGTCGTGCTGCTCAAACGTGAATATGGGGAAGAACACCCCTACTGGCCTATTGGCCCCTTTAAAGTTCGCCTGCCTTTTATTCATTTCCGCTGGGAAATTCCTGAAACCATCCAAGCTTTGGTGATGTTCGTCATCGGGTTGGGGATGATCCCGCTGCTTGAGCAGTACCTGGGCCTACCTTATGACGTTGCGCTCGCGTATGTCGTGGTGTGCGGGATCGGTTTTATCCTGCCGCCGCTTTTGGGTGTGCCGTTTGTCGCCGGGTGGATTACACCGGCCATTCCCGTGGTGCTGCTTTTTATCGGCCAATATGAGCCAGGGCCCGATGCGATTCGCGCGATGGTGGCGCTGCAACTGATGGTAACCGCGATTTTCTTGTTCATGGCGGTCACGCGTTTAGGCTCTAAACTGGTGAATAGCGTCCCCAACTCCATCAAAGCCGGTATTTTGTTGGGCGCGGGTATCGCCGCGATCAGTGGGGAAATCAGTGAAGGCGGGCGCCTGTATGAAACGCCGATTTCGCTCGGCATCGGCGGATTAATCACGTTATATGTGCTGTTTTCGCTCTCGTTCCGTGATTTGACCGAGACGTATCGCTGGGCGCGCAATATCGCCGCATACGGTATGGTGCCGGGCATGTTGATCACCATGGCGATTGGCTGGGGCGTGGCCGAATACCCAATGCCTACCGTGGAGTGGGGCGTGGAGCTGCCGGATTTCGCGGGTATTTGGTCATATTTGCCCTTTAGCATTGGTGCCCCAGGGTTAGACCTTCTTGTGGCCGCCATCCCGACGGCTGTTATCGCCTATATCATCGCTTTTGGCGATATTATCGTAGGCCAAACGCTAATTAAGCGTGTGGACCATCTGCGCCCGGATGAAAAAATCGAGGTGAACGTTGATCGTGTGCACCTGATTACCGGCCTGCGCAACCTCATGCACTCGATGTTTGCGCCGTACCCAGGGCTTGCTGGGCCGCTCTTTACCGGCGCGATGGCAACGATTGCCGAGCGTTACCGTTACGGCCGTAGCGCGATGGATACCATCTACTCAGGGGCGGCGGTGTTCTGGATTGTCGGCTTTCTGGCGCTATTTTTACTGCCGCTGGTCACGCTGTTTCGCCCGGTGTTGCCCATTGCGTTGTCGATTACGCTGCTGATCACGGGGTATTTGTGTATTGCCGTGGCAGTTGAGCAGATCAAAAACGCTACCGCCATGGGCGTTGCCGGCATTATGGGCGTGGTATTGGCCACGCACGGCGCTGCCTGGGGCTTAGGTATCGGCGTGATTCTGTACTTTTTGATCGAGCATCGCGCCAGTGGGGCGAAAGAGGCGGAAGAGCAAGAGCCGATTCATGTCGAAGACGATATGCCCGTTGAAACGGAAGAAAATCCGGCTAAGTAAGCACAGCTAAAAGCCCGGCAGTGCGAATGCGCTGCTGGGCTTTTACGTCTATGAATCGAGCACGCCGACAGGCTTAGAGTGTACAGCCAGGACAGTGGTATGGCGTAAAAATAATGCAAAAAATTACCAAATGAGGGCCACTACCTCCACCACCCCAAACGCCGCGACCCCGGCAGCGACCGGCCAACCCAACGAGCGTACCCGCCACCATACCAGCAGCGTGACGGAAAGCCCGATGGCGGTGGCGACCCAGGAAACGACATTTGGGTTAACCGGCACAATCGATACTCCCAGCACGGCGGCAATCATTAGTGGGCCAAGAATGCCCAACCACTGGGGCATGTTATTGAGGCCGGTATCGCTGTTTAAACGGCGCTGCATCCATAAGAATGGCACTACCCGCATCAGCAACGTGCCCAGCGCCGACACGACCACGGCTAGCCAAAGTGCGGGGCTCATGATGTATGCCTCCTCGTTTCGAATTTGACCGTATAGAAGCAAAGCGCGCCGCAGGCCGCCGCGAGGGGGATGGCTACGTTGCTCCAGCCAACCAGCGTTAAGCACAGTGCCGCTAAAATGGTGCAGCCCATAGCGACTGCCCAGCGCTTGTCGGTAAAGCGCGGTGCCACCATGGTTAAAAACAGCGCAGGTAGCGCGAAGGGCATAATCTCACCCAGTAGCGGCCAGCGGGCTGTTAACGTTTCCCCGGCGGTGGCGCCTACCGTGGTGCCAATTATCCAGGCCCCCCAGGCCAGCAGCGATGCACCGACAAACCAACTAAAACGCTTTACCTCGGGCAGTTGCGGCAGCCGGGTTAACGCCAGGGCAAACACTTGATCGGTGAGGCCGTGCATTAGCCAGGGCCAGTGGCGGCTGCGCGGTAATAACGCCGCGAGGTTAGGGCCGTACACCACATGGCGGACGTTGATCAGCAGCGTCATCGCCACCACCAGCCACAGCGGTGCGCCGGTGGCGATCATGCCCACAAACAGAAACTGCGACGCGCCAGCGTAAACTAACGCGGATATCGCCGTGGCTTCCCAAGTGCTAAAGCCTGCTTGGGTTGCCACTAAGCCAAACGACAGCGCCACCGGGATATAGCCGCCCAATAATGGGATAGCTTCACGCACGCCCTGTAGCGCGCTACGGCCTGGGGAGTGGCTGGCATGTGCTTTCATCTGTTTTGCGCGGGAAACCCGGTTGCTTTAGCGCCGGGAGGGGTAGCGCGTCGCTCGCAGAGCGACCGGGTTACGCCACCGCCTGTACCGCGCCT
>JBNJFC010000093.1:0-6652 GCA_051746485.1 Pseudomonadota bacterium | reverse complement strand
CGCGGTGTTGAAGCGGCTCGTCGCCCGCCACTATCACGACCTTGGGAAGCTGTTTGTCCAGCGCGGCAGGCAGTTGATCGGCGAAGACTTTCACGCGCGAAGCACCTTAAGCGTGGCTAAGCGCTCGATAATACGCTGGGCGAGTTGCCGGGAAAGTTCTCGGCGCACCTCACTCATCAGCACATCACGGTTGAGAAGGTCATCGTCGTTGATACGTTGGCGAGCCGAGGTGCTGACTCGCTCGCTATTGAGTACGTAGGCATTGTTGGATTGCTGCTGCAGCGATACGTGAGTGCTTAGGGTAAATTCATGCTCACGACTACCACGCCCAGCTGCGCCTAGCCGACGTTCAGACAGCTCGGGTGTGTCGAGGGTGAGACGCCACGGCGCATCCTCGCGAAGGCCCGCGCCGATAGCCTCTAGCTGGGTTTGCAGTGACTGGGCTACATCGCTGCGCGTGTCGCCTTCTAGGGTGAAAACGGGCAATTTGGGCAGGCTGTTGGAACCGCGCAACCTAAAGCCGCAGCCGCCTAGCACCGCCGCCGAGGCGGCGATGCTGACAGTGAGAGCGCTTTTGGCAAGAAATGCGCGCCGGTTCATAGGACGGTGCCTCATCCGCTGACCACAATATTGACGAGCTTACCTGGTACAACGATCACTTTGCGCACGGTTTTGCCTTCTAGGTGCCGCTGGACGTTGTCATCTTCCATCGCCATCGCCTCTACCGCGGCTTTATCGGCATTGGCCGGTGCTTGCAGGCGCGCGCGCAGCTTGCCGTTCACTTGCACCACTAGCTCAATGCTGTCGCGCGTTAGCGCCTGTTCATCGAGCTTAGGCCAGGCGGCGTCGATGGCAGGCTCGGTATGCCCTAAACGCTGCCAGAGAGCATGGCAAGCGTGCGGTGTGATGGGTGCCAGCAGCAATACGCAGGCTTCCAACGCTTCACGGCTAACCGCAAGTCCCGGTGCCGAGTCATCATCAAAGCGCGCCAGCGTGTTGGAAAGCTCCATCACGGCCGCAATCGCCGTGTTAAAGGTCGTCCGGCGGCCAATGTCGTCGCTGGCCTTTTTGATGGTTTCATGGGTTTTGCGGCGCAGGGCTTTCTGGTCGTCGTTTAGCGCAGCGATATCCAATTCACCCGGCGAACCGGCTTCCAAGTGCTCGTGGACCTGGCGCCAGAGGCGTTTCAAGAAACGGTGCGCACCTTCTACACCGGAGTCCGACCACTCGAGTGATTGCTCAGGAGGGGCGGCGAACATCATAAATAAGCGGACGGTGTCGGCACCGAACTTGTCGATCATCGACTGCGGGTCGACGCCGTTATTTTTGGATTTCGACATTTTCTCGATGCCGCCAGTTTGCACCGCCTGATCATCTTCGAGCAATATCGCGCTCACCGGGCGGCCTTTGTCGTCCCGCTTAACCTCGACATCCGCCGGGTTGAACCACTGCTTACCGCCATTGGCGGTTTCGCGGTAGTAGGTTTCCGCGATCACCATGCCTTGGGTGAGCAGCTGTTGGAACGGCTCATCGGACTCCACCAGGCCAAAATCACGCATCAATTTGTGGAAGAAACGGGCATAAAGCAGGTGCAAAATCGCGTGCTCAATACCGCCGATATAAAGATCGACTGGTAGCCAGTAGTTGGCGCGCTCGTCAAGCATCGCGTCAGGGTTATCGGCGCTGCAAAAGCGTGCGTAGTACCACGAGGACTCCATAAAGGTGTCAAAAGTATCGGTTTCACGCACCCAGCCGTCCCCGAGTTCAGAAAATTCGGGCATTTTTTTCAGCGGCGAGCCGGATGCGTCAACGGTCACTTCCATCGGCAGCTCCACCGGCAGTTCGTCATCGGTGAGCGGCACGGTCTGACCTTCTGGGCCGTATTTCACCGGAATCGGCGCGCCCCAATAACGCTGGCGGGCAACCCCCCAATCGCGCAGGCGGAAGTTGGTTTTTACCTCGCCGCGGCCGAGTTCAGCGAGCTTGTCCGCCACCGCGTCAAAGGCTGCCTTAAACGCTAAGCCATCAAACTCACCGGAGTTGATCAGCGTGCCGTATTCGACATAAGCGCCTTCCGAGAGGTCGGGCGCATTGCCGTTGTCATCGGCGATAACCGGCTTGATCTCGATGCCATACTTGGTGGCAAACTCCCAGTCGCGCTGGTCGTGGGCGGGGACTGCCATCACAGCGCCGGTGCCAAACTCCATCAGCACAAAGTTGGCGACAAACACCGGCACGGTGTCACCCGTGAGCGGGTGGACAGCATGATGCCCGGTGAGCATGCCTTTCTTCTCTTTGGTCGCCATTTCGGCTTCCGAGGTGCCGCCCCGGGCACACTCTTCACGAAAGGCCGCGAGCTCAGCGTTATCTTCAGCCGCTTGCTTGGCGAGGGGGTGATCCGCTGCGACGGCAACGTAGGTTACGCCCAACAGCGTATCCGGCCGGGTGGTGTAGACCGAGAGCGGCTCACAGTCGCTACCATCGGCATTTTTGATGCCGAACGTCATTTCAACGCCCTGAGATTTGCCAATCCAGTTGCGTTGCATGGTTTTGACTTGTTCGGGCCACTCGACGTTGTCGAGATCCGCTAGGAGCTCATCGGCGTAATCGGTAATTTTCAAAAACCACAGCGGGATCTCTTTGCGCTCAACCAAAGCGCCGGAGCGCCAGCCGCGGCCTTCGATGACCTGCTCATTAGCGAGCACGGTTTGGTCGACCGGGTCCCAGTTCACCGTCGACATCTTCTTGTAGACCAGCCCTTTTTCCACCAGTTTTGTGAAGAACCACTGCTCCCAGCGGTAGTAGCTCACGTCACAGGTGGCGAATTCACGGCTCCAGTCGTAGGCAAACCCCAGTGCTTTCAGCTGGTTTCGCATGTAGTCGATGTTTTGGTAAGTCCATTTAGCAGGCGGCACCTGATTTTGAATCGCGGCGTTTTCTGCCGGCATGCCGAAGGCGTCCCAGCCCATCGGTTGCATCACGTTTTTGCCCTGCATGCGCTGAAAGCGTGAGACAACATCGCCGATGGTGTAGTTGCGCACGTGACCCATGTGCAGCTTGCCGCTAGGGTAGGGGAACATTGATAGGCAGTAGAATTTCTCGCGGTTAGCATCTTCTACGGCTTTAAAGCACTGATGCTTGTCCCAATACTGCTGCGCGTCACGTTCGATATCACGAGGGCTGTAATGTGCGTCCATCGGTTTATTTCATGCCTTGGGGTGCTCGCCCGAAACATCGGGCACGGTGAATGATAAAAAACGAATGTTAGTTGATCTGTGCGATTGTATCCTATGAAGGGATAACCTTGAATGCCAACGCGTTATGGCGCCACCCAGCACAACGAAAAAGTGCAGGCAATAAGAGCGCACCGAAACGTATTTTATTGGATTTGACTGTTTTTAAGATCAGAATTTAAAGGCAGTGTTTCACAACACAGGAGAACGAGATGGCAGAGCATAACGACCACCGCCTACGCGAAGGTTACGAGCGGCTGCTCGAACGCCTGCAAGACGGCGCTCAGGAGCTCACTTGGGAAAATCTGCAAAAAGACCTGGATGAAGCTGTTGAGTTCGAAAGCGAGCTAGAAGAATTCACCAAAGATGAACTGTCGCTTTTGCGCGCATGGGTTGAGCGCGACATCAAAGATATGCGTTATTTCATGGCGGATACCGGCAAGCAGGTCGCCCAGTGGCTAGACATCGATATCAGCCACCTTTCGCGGCGTGTAGCAGAGTCACTGCTGTCTATTGCTGACCGTAGCGTGGTTGAGCGTGAACGCTTTGACGAGGACTTAGAAGCTGCTCGCGCCGACTACTGCGAAGGCGAAATGGCTGCCCCCGGCAAGATGGCCTGCGTTCACTGCGATGCCTCGGTGGTTTTAGATAGTGTGGCGCGTATTGAGCCGTGCCATCAGTGTGGGCACCGCTATTTTTATCGCGTCAACGCCTGAGCTGTTTAGCGGCTGGGCATTTGACCACTTGGTAGTCACCACTAAGCGTTCATCCACGTTGACAGCAACACAATGGCGACGAGGATTAGCGCGCTCATAACAGCGGCGTAAAGCAGGTTATGGCGCATCATGCGATAACCGCTTACGCCGTAGCGCCCCTGAAGCGAAAGGTTGATGCCCGAAAGCGGCCCGACGCTTGTACCCACCGCCCAGGAGCCCAGCGCCACAAAGGCAAACAGTGTTTGCTCGCCGCCTTGCAGATTCAGCACGGAGGCCAATACCGACACGCCAATAATCGGGTGCAGCCCGGCCAGCGCGCTTAGCGCGATGGCGGCGAAGCTGATCATCGCCTGAGGCGTGCCAAAGTGGGCAAACAAGGTCCAATCGCTACCGGCTGCCGCCGATACCAGAGTAGAAAGCCCCAGCGTTAATAACCCCGCCGCTAAAAACAGCGAAATCTCCCCGCGCATGGCGGGTAGCCGCGAGAGGGTATGCTGGCGAACGCGACGTAGGGTAAACAGCGGCCCATCGCGCAGGTTGCTCAGCACCGCAACCCCCGGCAGCAAAAAAGTAATAATGCTGACAATGGTCAGCGAAGGCGTCAGCCAGAAGTGGAACAGCATCACCAGTGCCGCCATGCCCACTGGCATTAATAGGCTGCGCGGCGCCAACGAAAAGCCGTCTACCTCGCGTAAATCAAACCGCCGCCGAAGCTCTAGCGTGGTCAACAGCCCCGAAAGCATCGCCAGAGGAAAACCGACCAAAGCAATTTGCGCGTACTGCACCTCAGGCGCCAGCGAAAGAACCACACCCATTGAGGCAAAAAACGGCGACCATAGCGCTGCGCTGGAAAGCCCACGGTTCAGCGCCAATAGCTGCGGCGATGTGAGCGGCCCACGCCGGGCGAGCTTATCGCCGACCATGAACACGGTGGAAAGGTTTAAAATCGTGCCCAAAAAGTGCACGCCCAGCCAAGTACGCAACACACCGCCCGCGCCGGTTACGCGTTGGCCCGCCGTTCCTTTGTTACCTTGCTTGCCAATCAGCGAAATAAAACTAACGCCCACCAGCATTGCCACGACAAAGGCATTGCCCTGAAGCATGGCGGACCAATCCACCTCGGCGCCGTACACAAATCTCGCTACCAAAAGCATGCCCGCGCCCAGTGCAATCAATACATCTGCCTGTATGCGCGAGCGCTGGGGAATATCCCGCCACAGCAAAAAAGCCGCCGCCCACAGCAAATAGCTCACCGCGTGAATCGTCGCCACCCAGCCGGTAAAACCGACTATTTGCGCCATTAAACCAAGCAGAATCAGCATGCCCGCCAAACGCTGCCGAGGAGTCGTCTCTTGCATCGCCATCCCTTATTAATCGAGTTAGCAGGCTAATCGGATTTACGAAGGAAGGCCAGTGCTGAACCGATCTGTAAGACCAGAGGGTGAAGAGCTAGGCTGGTCGAGCGATGACAAGGACATAGCACTTGAGTGTTGTATAGCGAGCTCAGTAGTTGAAAGACTTTGCTATCAAAAGCTGTCTATTGAGCAAAAATGCAAACAAAAACGCCCGCGAGCGGTGCGTTTAATGTAGCCCAGTCGTACCGGGGCGGTAGCGTCTTTTTGTGTAGCCAAGCACGGCGACGCCTACTACATTGCGGCTTCGCCTCCACTTCGTAGCCACGCATGTTGGCTGGCGTTAAATTTTTTGCCGCACCCTCATCGACTATGCTGTAATACGTTGTAGTCGCCAAACTCGAGGGTATAGTTATGAGCGTCACCACAGTTCGCCTTCAAGCAGAAGTTGAGCAGCACCTGGAAGCAATTGCTGGCAGGTTGCACCGGAGTAAAGGTTGGGTAATTAACCAAGCATTATCGGAGTACATAGAAAAGCAGCAGCTGGAGCAAGAGCGCTGGAAACAGACCCTGGAAGCAATGGAGTCCGCTGCCCAAGGCAAGGTTGTTGATGCCAGCGAGGTTCACAGCTGGCTAAATAATTGGGGAACCGACAACGAGCAGGATGCACCGAGGTCAGGTAAGTGAAACTGGTTTACACGGATGAAGCCATTGAAGATTTAAAGCGCCTCAGGGAGTTCATTGCAGTCCACAATCCATCGGCGGCAGCCCGGATTGCCACCGAACTGGTTGGCAAAATCGAATTACTCCCTGATTGTCCTAAGATGGGGACGCCAGTTGAAATGGCACCGGTGCCTGGCTCTGTTCGAGATATGGTTTTCGGGAAGTACGTCGTTCGATATTCGCTCCATACCAGTGCCATCATTATTCTTCGGGTATGGCATGGCCTTGAAGGTGTATAAGGCGGAAGAGCAGATAGCCAGCAGGGATGGTATTGCACGTCAACTACCTCCGGCTGAAGCCGGAGGCTTGTAACCACAAGCCTGGTTGAACAGGGAGAGCGGGCGGTATCGCCGCTACGTTGATAACAGGTCGCCAAGACTCACCCCACCGTGCTTCCTTAGCGGTGGGCACTGAAAGGTCAGGATCATGCTGGCGCTTAGGTAACGCCGAAGGTCCTGGTCGCTGCCGTAAGGCAGGAGCCGGTTATCAACATTCCCGAGGGGAGATGGGGTATTTACCCCGCGACACCAGACCCGTAAGGGTACATTTTAAGGAGGAAATCGCATGGCGGTTTTCGTATTGGACAAACAGAAGCGTCCGTTGATGCCGTGCAGCGAAAAGCGCGCAC
>JBNJFC010000092.1:0-6749 GCA_051746485.1 Pseudomonadota bacterium | reverse complement strand
TGGTGTGTGTGCCCCACGCCAAGCTTTCCGCCCTTTACGACGATGTTCAAGAAGTGACCGACCTACCGGAACTGCTGCGTCAGCAAATTGCTCACTTCTTCGAGAACTATAAAGATCTCGAAAAAGGTAAATGGGTAAAAGTGGAATCATGGGAAGGCGCCGACGCCGCGCGCAAAGCCATTGAAAAATCGATTACCGCGTACCAAAAAGCGTAATGCGCTGACGCGCGAGATGTTATCAAACGGGCTGCCCTTGTAAGGGCGGCCCGTTTACATTTAGCAGCACCATTAACTAACAATGAAACCCTGCGTCATGTGAGCGCAGCTACCCACGCGAGATTGCTGACTGAGTTACGCTATCAAACGCTTTTATACCCACCTTATGGCGTAGTGACGTATTCCCGATTTCCCGACGCTGATGACTTAAGGAGATTCCGTGTTGCCGCTTCGACGCCCGCTGCTCGCGCTTAGCCTCTTATTGGCTTTATTGCTTAACCCGCTGCTCGCTAGTGCTCAGTGGTTCTCCTCGTCTGACGCACAAGACGATTTCCTTCCTGTGATGGAAGCCTTTCAGCCCAGCGCCTGGCACGATGGCGAGACGCTTTTTATCGGCATGGAAGTCGCCGACGATTACTATCTTTACCGTCACCAGTTTGCCATTGAAAGCCAAGCCGAAAGCATTGAGCTTCAACCCCCTAACCTGCCAGAAGGCACTTTCACCACCGATGAGTTTCTTGGTGATGTGTACATATTTCGCCAACGCGTGGTACTTGAGGTGCCGTTTGATCCAGCGCATAGCGGGCCACTGCCCATTGAACTGACATTCCAGGGTTGCGCGGATGCCGGACTTTGTTACCCACCCGAGCGCACAACCTTACAGGCGATGCAATCCGAGGCGCCGCCCGCCTTTTCCGACTGGGAGAATAATGACACAGAGTCAGAGCCCAAAGACACAAGCGAAGCGGCAAACTCAAGCCCACTTGAAAACGGCGCAAGCAGTTTTGACGGCCCGCAAAGTGATGATCGCCGTTTTACCACGCTTTTAAACGAAGCGAGTCTCCCGCTGGCATTGGGGCTGTTTTTTATCGCCGGGCTCGGGCTCACTTTCACTCCGTGCGTGCTGCCGATGATCCCTATTTTGTCGTCGATTGTAGTAGGTCAAAACCCGACAAAGCCGCGCGCTTTTGTTCTTTCAGCGAGCTATGTTATGGGGATGTCGGCGACGTACGCGCTCGTCGGCATTCTCATGGGGCTATTCGGTGCCGGTTTAAACTTACAGGCGCATTTACAGTCGGCTCCGGTACTCCTGGTGTTCGCCCTGCTCTTTACCCTCTTTGCGCTGGCCATGTTTGGTGCTTTTGACATGCGCTTATCTCCTCGTCTTGCAGGCCGCGTGGACGCATGGCAAGCGCGCGCACAGCAAAGTGGCCCGCTAGGTTTAGCGGTTGCTGGGGCGCTCTCGGTTTTGGTGGTATCGCCTTGTGTGACCGCACCACTCGCTGGGGCACTCGTTTTCATCTCCTCCACGGGTGATGCCGCGTTGGGTGGAGCCGTACTCTTTGCATTAGGCCTTGGCATGGGCGTGCCGCTGCTGCTCGTCGGCACCTTTGGGGCAACACTATTGCCGCGCTCAGGCGCGTGGATGAACGGGGTTAAAATCGCCTTTGGCATACTGCTATTAGGGGTCGCTATCTGGATGATTGAGCGCTTAGTCCCCGCCACAGTGACGCTACTGCTATGGGCGGCGTTGGCTATCGGCAGTGCGCTAACACTCGGCGCACTACAGCTGAATCAGCCACAAGGCTGGGCGCGCGTGCGCCAAACGCTGGGGATTTTGCTACTGGCGTGGGGGCTAGCCCTGGTCATTGGCGCAGCTCAGGGGGGTACCAACCCACTGCGACCACTGCAATTCACGTCATCGGACACTGGCTCAGGCAACGAACAAACGTTGGCGTTTCAAGAAGTCGACCGGCTTAGCGATTTAGATGCCGCCATAAACGCCGCCGCCACTCAGGGCAAACCTGCGTTCGTTCACTTCACCGCTGACTGGTGTATCTCCTGCAAGCAAATGGAACGTGAAGTCTACCCTAGCCCTGGCGTTGCCCGAGCGCTGCAGGAGTACACGCTAATAAAAGCTGACGTTACCCAAACGGATGAGCAAAGCCGCACCCTGCTTAAGCACTACGGCCTATTTGGCCCACCGAGTCTGCTCTTTTTCCATAAAGGAGAAGAGATTCTTGATGCCCGCATCCAGGGAGAAGTCAACGCAACCGAGCTTGAGCAACATCTGCAAACGCTAAGTAGCTGGCTTACCGGCTGATGAAAGCAGGATAAGACGAGAGCTTACTGATCAACTACTCGCTTTATGCCGCGAACGTCGTCAAACATTCGTTTAAATATCCCGACAGTGGCGTGTTAAGTGCTACCGCTGGACAAGCTCATCCTTTTTCGGCAAACTCGACCGCACATTGGTCAAAATTTAGCGCTTAAAATAGCTAGCAAAGGGGTAACGTTCGCTAACGTGTCGCGTTCTCTTATATTTTGATCCAGGTTTACTGCGCTAGCAGGCGCGATAGCGATACGCTCAATACCTTGCTATTTGCTGTTTTTTCCCCACACGCTGATTGCTTTTTTATTTACCACTTTTAAACAAAGGCCACGTCATGGATATTCGCAAAGTCAAAAAACTTATTGAGCTGCTGGAAGAGTCAAACATCAGCGAAATCGAAATCCAAGAAGGCGAAGAGTCCGTTCGCATCAGCCGTCACCCCAACGGCAGCGACCAGCCAACGCAAGCGATGCCGCAATATGCCCCACAAGCCGTAAGCGCCCCGCAAGCCACCGTGCCGGTGGCCAGCGAAGAGGCGGCAGACCCTGGTGTAAGCTACCGTGGTGAAGCCGTTAATTCACCCATGGTGGGTACTTTCTATCGGAGCCCCGCACCGGGAGCAAAATCTTTCATCGAAGTCGGTGATACTGTGAAGCAAGGTGACACTGTCTGCATCGTGGAAGCGATGAAGATGATGAACCAAATTGAAGCCGACTGCGACGGCGTTATCGAGGCGATCCTAGTTGAAGACGGCGAGCCGGTCGAATTTGATCAACCCATGATCGTGATTGCTTGATCTTCTCTTTCTGACACGGGTGGACTCACCATGCTGGACAAGGTACTTATCGCCAACCGCGGCGAGATTGCCCTTCGCATTCTGCGCGCTTGCAAAGAATTGGGCATCAAAACCGTGGCGGTACACTCCAAAGCCGACCGCGAACTCATGCACGTGCGCCTCGCGGATGAAGCCGTTTGCATAGGCCCGGCCTCTTCTGCGCAGTCATATCTTAATATCCCGGCGCTGATTAGTGCGGCCGAAGTCACCGACTCAAGCGCTATACATCCCGGTTATGGCTTTCTTTCCGAAAACGCCAATTTTGCCGAGCAGGTAGAGCGTTCGGGCTTTACCTTCATCGGCCCGCGGGCTGAAACCATTCGCCTGATGGGCGACAAAGTCAGCGCGATTGAAGCAATGAAAAAAGCCGGCGTTCCCACCGTACCCGGCTCCGATGGCCCGCTGGGTGATGACGATGAGATTAACCTCGCCACCGCCCGACGCGTTGGTTATCCCGTCATCATCAAAGCCGCCGCTGGCGGTGGCGGTCGTGGTATGCGCGTGGTTCACACCGAAGGCCACCTGCTCTCGGCGATCAACGTCACGCGCACCGAAGCGCACTCGTCGTTTGGCGATGGCACGGTATACATGGAAAAATTCCTCGAAAAGCCGCGCCACGTGGAAGTTCAAGTACTGGCCGACGGCCAGGGCAACGCGATTCACCTGTATGACCGCGACTGCTCGCTGCAACGTCGCCACCAAAAAGTGCTCGAAGAAGCCCCAGCGCCGGGCATTGACCCGGCTGCTCGGGCCAAAGTATTAGATGCGTGCCGAGAGGCTTGCCTCGAAATCAACTACCGTGGTGCCGGCACCTTCGAATTCCTTTACGAAGACGGTGATTTCTTCTTTATTGAAATGAACACCCGCGTGCAGGTGGAACACCCGGTAACCGAAATGGTGACCGGCGTAGATATCGTCAAAGAGCAGCTGCGCATTGCCTCCGGCATCCCCATGTCCATCTCGCAAGATGACGTAAAGATACGGGGACACGCGTTCGAATGCCGTATTAATGCCGAAGATTCGCGTACTTTCATGCCCTCACCCGGTAAAGTCTCGCTTTACCACGCTCCCGGTGGCCTGGGCGTAAGGATGGATTCGCATCTGTATACCGGCTATACCGTACCGCCGTATTACGACTCTCTCATTGGTAAGTTGATTACGTGGGGAGAGGATCGTGATATTGCGCTCACGCGTATGCGCAACGCGCTTGATGAGCTACTCGTGGAAGGCATCAAAACCAATATTGATCTGCAAAAAGATCTGGTGCGGGATAGCTACTTCCGTCAAGGCGGCGTCAATATCCACTATCTGGAAAAGAAACTCGGCTAATCACTTGGCGTAAACGCTCAATAAAACGGGGTGGCCATGCCGCCCCGTTCTTGTTTAATGCCGATACTCGCCTTTATTACCCACTTTGTTATTCTTCCCCGCCTTGTGGAGACCGCATCATGCCTTGGCTACAACTCAAAGCCCACGTAGCCCCCGAGCAAGCAGAGCTACTTGAAGAGCTATTACTAAACGAAGGAGCCACCGCGATTGGCTTGCAGGATGCCCACGATGACCCGGTGTTTGAGCCGGAACGTGGTACAACGCCGTTATGGCAAGACACGATCTTAACCGGCCTTTACGACGACCTCGAAGAGATCGATACCATGCTCGGCCGCATCCACGCCGCCTGGGCAGAGCAAATACCCGGCGAGCCATGCCCCGAGATCGAATACGAGCTACTTGCCGACCGCGATTGGGAACGCGAATGGATGGACGATTTCACGCCGCTGCAGATGGGGGAGCGCCTCTGGATTGTGCCGAGCTGGCACACGCCACCGGAGCCGGGGGCGGTGAACCTCATTTTAGACCCAGGCCTTGCCTTTGGTACCGGCACCCATCCGACGACCGCGCTTTGCCTGGAGTGGCTAGATGACCTGGCCGTCAATGGCGAGCTAGCCGACAAAAAAGTGCTTGATGTTGGCTGCGGCTCGGGAATTCTCGCCATTGCCGCACTAAAACTGGGCGCGGTAAGCGCTGACGCCACCGATATCGACCCCCAAGCGCTTCAAGCCAGCCGCGAAAACGCCGAACGCAACGCGATTGAAACGCAGCAGCTATCGCTTTACTACCCCGAACAGTTACCTGCCGGCACCTACCCCGTGGTAACGGCCAACATTCTTGCTGGCCCACTGGTACAACTGGCCGCAACCATTGCGGGTTATGTTGCCCCGGGCGGATGCCTAGTCCTCTCGGGTATTTTGGCCAATCAGGCCGATGAAGTGCTGGAAGCTTACCAAGCACAAGGGCTTGTGATGCAAGCGCCCGTACAGCGCGAAGGCTGGGTGAGATTGACCGGTACACGAGCGAGATAACGTGCTGTCACTAACGCCGGCCTTCACCCTAGCGGTGAGTCGGCGTATCATATCTCCCCTTCTCGCCACTGACTCGTTGCCACGACCTGAAAGTTATGACACGCAATGCCATAAATTCATGTTCATCACTGCCTTCGATTGGCAACCACACGTTGATTAATCGCGCTATTTTGGCGCCTATGGCAGGGGTAACCGACCGACCATTCCGTCAGCTGTGTCGGCGTTTGGGTGCCGGTTGGGTGGTTGGCGAAATGGTCACCTCAGATCCCAGCCTCTGGCATACGCGTAAATCCCAACAGCGCATGAACCACAGCGGCGAACCTTCGCCTCGCGTGGTGCAAATTGCCGGTGGCGACGCGCACATGCTTGCCGAGGCCGCCCGCCTCAACGCCAACCTTGGTGCCGAGGTCATCGACATCAATATGGGGTGTCCGGCGAAGAAAGTCTGCAACAAAGCCGCTGGCTCGGCGCTTTTGCGTGATGAAGCCCTGGTGGCGTCGATTGTTAACGCCGTTGTTGCCGCGGTCGATATCCCGGTGACGCTCAAAATCCGCACCGGCTGGTGCGCGGAGAGCAATAATGCCGTGCGCATCGCGAGGCTTGCCGAAGATGCTGGCATCCAAGCGCTTGCCGTGCATGGCCGCCATCGTCAGCAGCGCTACGCAGGTTATGCGGAATACGACACCATCGCTGAGGTAAAATCGCGCGTTAACATCCCCGTCTTTGCCAACGGCGATATCACCAATGCGGAAAAAGCGGCCAATGTGCTTCATTACACCCAAGCCGATGCAGTCATGGTGGGGCGTGGCGCCCAAGGGAATCCTTGGATTTTTCAGCAAATCACCCACTTTCTGGCGCATGGCGAGCATTTGCCTGCGCCAGCGCTTAGCGAGCGACGCGCGATTCTAAGCGAGCATTTATCGGCACTCCACGCCTTTTACGGTCACGTCATGGGGCCAAAAATCGCCCGTAAACATATCGGCTGGTATATCAGTGCTGATACTCGCTTTAACGACGCCGAGCAGCGCTCGCTGAAACGCCAATTTAATGCACTAGAGTTACCCGAGTCCCAAATTGAATGGATCAACGACGCTATGGCTTGCGATGCCATCGCGCGTCTTTTTGCTAAAGGAAGCCATGCCGCATGAGTGAACGCGATCTTTTAACCCAATACCCGGCAAGTCACTCAACATTATCGGCTTCTGAGGCCACAGACGATGCGCCTA
>JBNJFC010000091.1:0-6833 GCA_051746485.1 Pseudomonadota bacterium | reverse complement strand
GTGGTGCGCGCCTACCTGCTTGTCGTTCCAGGCCTTGGAGCGTAGGGAGAAGTCGGCACCGTCGAGCCACTGGCGCAGGGTATCGTCGTTCTGACAGGCGCCGCTCAAGCTGCGCTGGGCAAGCGGGAGGTGGTCTTCGGGCAGGTAGCGGCAGTCGGAGCGCGGGTAGGTGATCAGCTTGTGCTGCTCGTAAAGCCGCTGGCAAATATCCAGCACCATCTGCGCGGAAAGCCCGTGGCGGCGGGCGGCGTCGACCTGCAGGGCAGAAAGCGAGTAGGGCAGCGGCGGTGCCTGGCGCTTCTCTTGTTGATCAAGCTTGGTTAACTGACCTGAAGCGCCCGGCAGTTGAGACGCCAGTTCGTCCGCAGGGGTACGGTCGATCAAACGGCCTTGATCATCCAGCGGCTGATGTTCCTTGGGCACCCACCAGGCCCGTAGTTGCCCCTGGGCAACCTGCAGGTCTACCCATAGTGGGTAGAAGGGATGGGGCACAAAATCGCGGATAGCGTTGTCGCGGCGCACGATCAGCCCGAGCACCGGAGTCTGCACGCGGCCCACGGAAAGCACGCCGTCGTGGCCCGCCTGGCGGCCGGTAAGCGTCCAGGCGCGAGTCAGGTTGATGCCGTAAAGCCAGTCAGCGCGGGCGCGGGCCTGGGCCGCCTGGTAAAGCGGCTGGAACTCGGCGTTGGAGCGCAGTGTTGCGAGGGCTCGACTCACTGCTGGGCGGTTAAGGTCGCTGATCAGCAGCCGCTGCACCGGGCCGCGATATTTCATGTGCTCGATCACTTCCTGGACCAACAGCTGGCCTTCACGATCCGGGTCACCGGCGTGAACCACTTCTTTGGCCTGCTTGATCAGCTTGCGAATCACCGCCAACTGCCCACGGGCCTTGGGGCGCGGCGCGAGCTGCCAAGTAGAAGGCACAATCGGCAGCCGGTCGAGCCGCCACTGTTTGTCGGCGGGATCGTAGGCTTCCGGCGCGGCCTGTTCCAGCAGATGACCAAGGCACCAGGTCACCGTGGTATCGCCGCAGGTAATCGCGCCGTCCTGGCGCTGGGCGCTGCCGGGAAGCGCGTCGGCAATCGCCCGGGCTAGGCTGGGTTTTTCGGCGATAATCAAGCGCATGCGGGCTAGGCCTGGGTGGTTGAACGTGACCGTTATGGTACCAGACAGCAGGCGGTCCTGAGCATCCTACAAGGCTGTCGGTTAAATGATACATAACCTTTATGCGTATAGCTTTTGTATAAATATAAATGATTGCGTAAGCTGTGGGCAGATGGTCAATGAGGTAGCTGCCATGCGAGATCGCGGTAGAACACGACGTTTAATGGGATTGGGAGCGCGCACCGGCGGTGCGCTGCTCAAGACGCGCCTGGGTGGCCAGGCGGACTGGCGGGCCTTGGGCGAAGCGCTGTTTGAGGGGCTTTCCGAGCTCAAGGGCCCGGCCATGAAACTGGCGCAGATCATGTCCCAGTGGGATGACCTCTTGCCGCCGGACCTGGCCGAGGAGCTGTCGCGCCTTCAGCGCCAGGCGGAGCCCATGCCCTGGCCGCGCATCCGCGAGGCGCTGGTGATGCAGTACGGCGACCTGGAAACGCGCTTTAGCGAAATCGAAGAGCGGCCCTTTGCCAGCGCCTCCATGGGGCAGGTACACAAGGCGGTGACCCTTGAAGGCGAGACGGTGGTGCTCAAGGTGCAGTACCCCGGGCTTGCCGACGTGCTGGAAAGCGACCTCAAGCAGGTGAGGCGCATCATGGGGCTGGGCCGTTGGTTCAAGGTGCCCCAGGCGCGCCTGGACGCGCTGTTTGAAGAGCTGGCGGCGGGGCTGCGCGACGAGCTTGATTACCGCGCCGAGGCCGACGCCATGGCCCGCTACCGCGAACGCTACCAGTCCGATAGCCGCCTGGTGATTCCTGAGCCGCTTTTCGAGCTTTCCGGCCAGCATGTGCTGGCGATGCGCTTTGTGGGCGGTACGCCGCTGCGCGATCTGGAAAGCGCCGACGACGACACCCGTCAGAAAGTCGCCGTGGCGTTGGCGGACTGGATCACCGAGGAGCTGTTTACCTACGGCGAGTTCCACGCCGACCCCCACGCGGGAAACTTTGCCGCGGATGAGCAAGGCCGGCTGGTAATTTACGACTTTGGCGCGGTGATTCCGGTGCCGGAGGTGCGCCTGAAGGCGATGATGCAGCTCTTGGACGCGACGCTTGCCAAAGATCCCATGGCGATGGACGAGGCACTCCTTAAAATGGGAGGTCGCCAAGGGCAAGGCGCGCCGCTTTCGCTATATAAAGAGTCCGCCGAGTGTGTGGCGATGTTATTCGCGCCGGGCGAGCAGGACTTCAGCGACGTGCGTGTGCATCGCCAGCTGCGTGAATTGACTCCCAGGGTATGGGCGGCGATGGATCGCCTCCAGCCGCCTGCCGATACGCTTTTGCTTTCGCGGGCGTTGAATGGTCACTACTGGAACTTGGTTCGTCTTGGCGCCCGCCTAGATATGCATGCGCGCACCAAGCCGTTACTCGCGTGGGCACGTCAGCCAGCCTAAATCATGCTGAGTAAGGCGTCTGACAAAAGGTACCACTGCTTAAGCCTCTCTCAACATGCTAAACTGCGGCCCTTTTAACATCTTATGGAGACGGCAATGCTGGCGGTATGGGTCGATCAGCTGCTGGGGTTTGCCTCTGGGGCACTCTCGGCAATTAGGCAAAAAGAGCACTACCCCGATTTTATGATCTGGGTGCGGGCCGAGGGCGCCGACTACTTTAACGGCGACGCTGCCATCGCTCAGGCATTGGCGCCCATTTTATGGTCGCAGACGCCGCTTGTGCGCTTAGATTTTGCCTGCGAGCCGCTGGCAACACCGGCTCGCAATGAACCTTGCTGGTGCGATTCCGGGCGTAAATATAAAGAGTGCTGCTACCGCGTTGATTTTCCGACAGAGATCCCCGATCAAATGATGTGGATGCTGTCACTGCGCGAATGGAAGGGCGCCACGCTGAAAGCCGCATTGGCGAGCCAGCACGCGCCAGCTCAGGCGCTTCTGGAAGCGGGCTTGATTGCCGCGGAAAGCGGGCAGACGGGCCGTGCTATGCAGATTCTAGAATCGCTGTTCGACGGCAGCGACTGGTCGCGCCTGCCGGAACAGGCCGAGCCTGCCTTCGAAATCTTGCTCGATATCTACCAAGAGCGGAGCTTTACGCGTAAGCGTGCTGAACTTCTCGACGAGGTATTGGAGCGAGGGCCGCTGTTTTTGCGCGGTGTGGCGCTTGAGCGTTTGTGCTTGATGCACTTGGATAGCGATGATCTCGATAGCGCACGCGCCGCCTTTGTGCGGGCGCAGCAGGCACTACCGGATTCACCGACGCTTGCCTATATCGAAGCGATGCTGCTACTCCACGAAGGCCACGAGAATGAGGCCAAAGAGCGGGCTAACTTCTGGTATCGGCGCTTGGTGCGCCAGGGCGATCTTGACGACGAACAGCTCGATTTTCTCGCTGCGTTGGCGGATAACCCGGGTGCCACACTGGCGGATCAACTATTAAGTGCTGAAGAAGATCTCGCCACGCCGTTGATTGGTTTGCAATCCCTACTGGCAGCACTGCCGACGGCACCCAAGCTTGATATCAGCGTGGCGCCAGAGAGTGGCCGCTTGTGCTATCACGTCAGCGCTCGCGAGGCCACGCTCTTTGCCGCCTGGCATGAGCAGTTTCAGGTGCTGGTGGATGAGGACGTAGCGTTGGGCTTTCGCGATGATCCTTGGGGCAATGCAGTGGAGTGGATGTCGACGCTTTGCGCGCACCCTGAGTGGCTAGATGCGCCCCAAGTCGTGCAGGACCTCACGTTAGCGTTAACTAGCCGCTTTGGCAGTTTGCCGTGGATGGCGCCCAGCCTGTTGGAGCCACTGGCGATAAGACTTTCGCGTTGGCTACAGCAAGCCCGTGCCGAGGGTGACGGGAGTCTATGCTGGGATGACGCGGATAACGCGATTTTACTGCGCACAGGCCTTGCGCTGGTAGTCGGGATGGAACGCGGTGCGCGTCAACACTCGCGGGAGCTCGCCGAAGAGCTTTTGGCCATCAACCGCGAGGATAGCCTGGGGCTTCGCGAACTCGTACTTGACCAGCTGCTGCGCGACGAGCGTAACGAAGACGCCTTAGCGCTGGCAGAAGAAAACAGTGACGATGGCTCGATGCCGTTGAATATTCTGCTCGGGCGAGCGCTCGCGCTTTATCGTCTAGCCCGCTATGAAGAAGCCGGTACGGCGCTAGAGATGGTGAGACAGCATAACCGTTACGCGATTGATATGTTGTGTGCGGATAACCCACGTTCGGCGCTGCCCACTGGAGATAGCGATATTAAACCGGGTAGCCGAGAAGAGGCCTGGCAGTATCGCACGCTGATGCGGGATCAGTGGCGCGCTTCAACCGGTGCGCTCAAGTGGCTGGTGGAACACCGGTAATAGTGTCTACTTTTTATGTTGTTTCAGGCGCCAGCTTTCTGCGGCGGCGGTACTAGCTGAGCATCACGGTTCACCCAGATGGCTAACGCCACCGCAGGAAGCCCCAATAAGGCTGCTACCACAAAGAAGCTTGCATACCCTTGTGAGGTAACCACAAGCCCTCCGAAGCCGCTTAAAAACTTACCCGGTAGCGTCATAAGAGACGAGAAAAGAGCATATTGCGTGGCGGTATAAGCCCGAGACGTGAGGCTCGAAAGAAACGCGATAAACACCGCGCTGGCCAAGCCGTTAGCCAGATTATCGCCAACGATGGTGAGTACCAGCATGGGCAGCTGATCTCCCATCAGCGCCAGCATGACAAACAACAGGTTGGTGAGCATCACGATCACCGCCCCGAAGATTAACAGCGGGCCAATACCGTAACGGGCGACCAGTAAGCCCCCCAAAATGCCGCCGCCAATACTCATGGCAATCCCAAAAATATTGGTAACACTGGCAATGGTGCCGAGCGAAAACCCCAAATCGATATACAACGGGTTTGCCATTGACGCCATAGCCAAATCACTAATGCGAAAGACGGCAATAAATACCAGTACCCAAAGTGCCTTGACGCCATAGCGGGTAAAAAAGTCAGTGAAGGGGCAAACGATCGCGCCGATGCCCCAAGCGCCCAAGCGCCTGAACGTTTTTGGTTTACCGCGGCTGGCGCGCAGAAAAGTGCGTACTTTCGGCTCGTGGATTAATTGAATACTCAGGGTGGTGCGCGCTGGCTCCGGGCGCAGCAGCACCGTGATCACACCGATACCCACCAATGCCGCCATGGTTAAATACGCTACATCCCACGAAATCGCCGAGGCGACAAATAGTGCGCCGGCGCCAGCGGCCATTAGCCCGCCCCGGTAACCGATGATATACGTCGACGCCATGGCGGCTTGTACGTTGTCATCGGCGGATTCGATGCGAAAGGCATCAATGGCAATATCTTGTGTGGCTGAGCCAAATGCCACCAGCAGCGCGAAGGCAGCCACCCACGCTAGATTTCCCACCGGGTCAAGCCCGGCAAGCCCGATAAGCCCCCCGGCGATCATCGCCTGTGCAAGTAACATCCAGCCCCGGCGCTGCCCAAAGGCGCGTGTCAAAACAGGAAGCGCCAAACGGTCGACGACCGGCGCCCAAAAAAACTTGATCGAATAGAGCATCCCAATCCAGGCAAAAAAGCCGATTGCCGCGACTTCCACGCCGTCACTGCGTAGCCAAGCTGACAGCGTTGAGAAAACCAGCAAAAACGGCAGGCCTGCGGAAAACCCTAAAAACAGCATGGTAAGCACCGGTGCTTGCCAATAAATCGCCAGGGCAGCCCGCCAGCTACGCTGGGGAGTCGGGGTAGGCATCAATAAAGTCTCCTGGAAAGACGTTGGCTAGGTCAGGTGGTAAACTGCGTAGCGAAAATTGAAACGCCGATAGCTTACCGGAGAGGAGTTTTCCATGTCGATTACGGCGCATCAGGTGGTGACGCTGCACTATGTGTTGAGTGATGTGCTCAGCGATGGCAAGCGGGTGCTTGACGATTCCACGGCGCGCAATAAGCCACTAGAGTATCTGCATGGACACCATAACATCGTGCCAGGGCTGGAGCGCGCGCTAGAGGGCCAAAAGGCGGGTGCTGAACTTGGCGTAACGCTAATGCCAGCCGATGCGTATGGCGTTCGCAATGAGTCGCTGGTACAGCAGGTAGGTCGCGCTTCGTTTGGCAACGCCGACTTACAGCCCGGCAGCTGTTTTCAAACCGAAGGCGAGGCGGGACCGCAGATTGTTACCGTGGTCAGTGTAGACGGGGATCAGGTGACCGTGGATACCAACCACCCGCTGGCAGGCCGAACGCTTCACTATCAGGTGAGCATTTTGGATGTGCGTGAGGCCACTCGGGCCGAGTTGGCAAAAGGCCACCCGCTACCGCCAGGCACCGATCACGCCAAGGTTGAGGATCGAAAGGTGTTATGAGTCCGCTGCTCCAGCATAAGATGCTTCAGGCCCTAATAGAAAAGTGATGTATATCAAATTATCTTTTACATGCTGGCAACGGTGTCGGCAAAATTGATTCAGGTCAGCTTTCCTCCCCGCATTCGGGACTACTATGAACCCATCACATCACGGCGGGGGAGCAAGCACATGTATTGGGATGGCACTGTTATCTTTGGTTTGGTCACCGTCGGGCTAATGATTGTTTTTATGGCGGGATGGATCGGCTTTATCGTTCGTGATAGCAAACGTAAGAAGTAAGTTTTGTTATTAGCAACCAGTCGTCAGGGGAGGAGGCTTACTGTAATAGGTAAGCTTCCAGTTGCCGGCCCGTTTGGGCCGGCATTT
Organism: Pseudomonadota bacterium; assembly: GCA_051746485.1. Lineage (GTDB taxonomy): Bacteria > Pseudomonadota > Gammaproteobacteria > Pseudomonadales > Halomonadaceae > Vreelandella. Next base: position 4 of record JBNJFC010000091.1, on the reverse strand, counting down.
TTTT
>JBNJFC010000090.1:0-6910 GCA_051746485.1 Pseudomonadota bacterium | reverse complement strand
GACGGCGAGTTTCTCCAACGCACCATGAATCCCGATGATGATCCCTGGTACTACCGCTTTACCGATAGCAGCGATGCCTACGAACTTAACTTAGATAGCGACTCTTTCTCTCCCGATGAAGCTTTTGTGTACCTCAACTTCCGCAGTGAAAGCCGCGCTGAAAACGGACGCCCACGGGTCGTGGCAGGCGCTGGGCTTAACCTCACTCGCATTGCAGCGCTGATTAAGGACTTTCGCCCAAGCAGTAGCAGCCGTGCAGCCCTGCTGAGCCCGGAAGGCGAGACGCTGATCCAAAGCGACACGGCGAATACAGCGACCTTACCCCCCTCGGATGCCGCGCGCCTGCTCGGAGACGCCACACAGCCGCCGCGCGTTCAAGAAGTCACCCGCGATGGCGACACCTTCCTGGTCAGCACACGCTGGTTACCCGAGCTCGAACACTACTTAATGGTGGAAGTCGCTAAAGAGGAATACCTGAGCGCGCTTCAGCAGCGCTTGCTCGAATCCATGGGGATTGGGCTTTTGATTTTGCTGGCGGGCCTTGCTGTGCTCTACCCGCTGACCGGCACCCTCACCAGACCGCTGATAAGGTTTCAGCGACAGTTAAAAGAGATCACGTACAGCCTGGATCTGACACGCCGCATCGAAACAGATGACCATGCCGAACTGGGCGATTTAGCCAACCAAACCAATGAGCTTCTGGCGCGCCTTTCACATGCCATCCAGGCAGTGTCACAAAATGCCATAGCACTTAACGAGGTGGCTGATCGGCTGGCGAAAACGGCCGGGCTATCCGGCACGTCCGCCTATACCCAGCGCGACGATATTCACCATGAGGCGAGCCAAACCATGGCCGCCGCGGTGGAAGAAATGGCGTCTTCCGTGGCGGAAATCACCTCGACCATGGAGGAGCTATCCACGTCCTCCACCCAAATTGCCGACCACTCCCAGTCAGTGGTCGATGTCGCGAACCAAACGCTGGAACGCAGTCGCACCGGCTCCGCCGCGATGCAGACGCTGCAAACCAAAATGCAGGATATTCGCCACGATAACGAGCAAAGCCTAGTAGAAATCATGGCGCTCGGCGCTAAATCGAAACAGATCAGCAAGGTCATGGAGCTGATTAACCATTTAGCGGCGCAAACGAAACTGATCGCTTTCAACGCCGCATTGGAAGCCTCCAGCGCTGGCGATGCGGGGCGTCGTTTTTCCGTCGTCGCCAGTGAAATTCGCCGCCTCGCCGATAGCGTGACCGACTCTACCCAGGAAATTGAAGACCACACTGATGAAATTCAAAGCGCCATCAATCGATTGGTGGTCGCCTCAGAGAAAGGCGCGACATCCATCGAACAAGGGGTGGAGGTGAGCAAGAACACCGCACAAGACTTGGAAGCCCTGCTCAAGGCCGCCAGCCAGACCAGTAACGCCGCACAGCAGATATCGCTTTCAACCCAGCAGCAGAAAACCGCCAGTAATCAGGTGGTGGTGGCGCTGCGCGATATTGATGCCGCCAGCTCACGCAACGCTCATTCGATGCGCAGTATCACCGATATCAGTGAAGACATGGTCATTATGTCGGCGGAGCTTACCGCCCTGGTGCAGGAGTTTCAGCTCACTACCGACGCGCCAGACCCCACACCAAACGGGACACATCGCTAAGGCTGCCTTATGGGTGACATTCGCGTGGTCATTGCCGACGATAGCCAAATGGTGCGCGAACTGCTGCGCGACATTCTCGCCCGCGACCCTGAAATTCAGGTGGTCGGTGAGGCGAAAAACGGACAAGAAGCCGTCACGCTGGCACGCTCACTACGGCCTGACTTGATCACCATGGATCTCAATATGCCGGTGATGGACGGTCTAAGTGCTATCGAAGAGCTGATGCACACCCGCGGGTTGCCGATTTTGGTGGTCAGCGACCGCTCGGATGCGCAGACCGCCTACCATGCGCTGGAAGTGGGTGCGCTTGAACTCATCGCCAAACCCAGCACCTCTGAGGAGGATGCCGAGCGTTTCACCCAACGCGTACGTCTGCTCGCGGGCGTGGCCGTCATCACGCGGCTACGCCGCCGCTCTCTACCGCCTCCCGCGATCATGCACACCGAGAATACCAGGAAGGTAGCGCGCGCCTTTCAACGCGTGGTCGCCATCACGTGCTCAACCGGCGGCCCTCAAGCGCTTTTGCAACTGCTTCGCCCTCTACCGGTCAATTTTCCGGCGCCGATTTTAATTGCCCAACACATCAGCGACGGTTTTATCGAAGGCATGGCCAAGTGGCTCAGCTCGCTCTGCGCCATGCCGGTCACAGTGGCCGCTGAGGGAGAGCTGTTACGCGCCGGGCACATTTATCTCTCACCCTCAGAGCGCGATTTAAGCGTCACTCCCAACCACCGCTTGCAGCTTTTGACACGCGAGCAAGGCGTTGTTTATCGCCCCAGCGGCGATGTGATGCTCAAAAGCGTCGCCACCGTATACAGCGCCGATGCGATTGGCGTGATTCTGACGGGCATGGGGCGTGATGGCGTCAATGGCATGCGCACGATTTATCAAGCCGGCGGCACGACGCTGGCACAGGACGAAGCAAGCTCGGTGATTTACGGCATGAACCAAGAGGCCGTGAAAGCGGGGGTGATTCAGCATGTGCTGCCGCTAGAGAAGTTGCCCGCCCGCTTGTTACGCGAGACCGGCTTTACCACTCACCTTGGGGAGCCGCGCGCATGAAAGAATGGCCCTCACGTGACAAACTCGCCGCACTCCAAGCGTTGGTGCACCAGCGCTGCGGTCTGCAACTTGATGGCTTCGCTCGCCCCCGACTAGAGCGCGCAGTCAACGCATTAAAAGCCACGACCGGTCTCGACTCTAACACCGCACTGTTAGAGCGGCTTCACCGTGACGATACGCAATTCAATGCGTTGATCAGCCACGTGACCGTCAATGAAACTTACTTCTTCCGCGAGTTGGAATCCCTACACTGGTTGGTAGAACAGTATCTGCCGCGCCGCTTAGCAGAAAAAGGCGCGCCTATCACCATTTTGAGCGCAGGCTGCTCGTCAGGTGAAGAACCCTACAGCCTTGCCATGCTCTTGTATGAGCGCTTCGGCGAAAAGACGCACACCTTATTCACGCTTACCGGCGGCGATGTTGATCGTGGTGTATTAGAAAAAGCACGCCGGGGCTATTACGCCGGAATGGCCTTTCGTGCCTTGTCCCCCGCCCTGCGCGAACGCTATTTTACTCCCGCCCAATCGGGCTTTCGGCTAAACGATTCTATCCGCCGCTTGGTCACATTCACGCCGTTCAACGTGCTCGATGAACGCGTCCAGACATCCGACGTATACGATGTGATTCTGTTTCGCAATGTTTCCATCTACTTTGACACGCCAACCCTTAGACGTATCCAGCGCTGTCTCCGGGATCATCTTGCCCCAGACGGTATTCTGCTCTGCGGCGTGACGGAGGTGTTAGGTAATGACTTGGGTGAGATGTCGCTCTATGAAGATCAGGGCATTTTTTACTTCCAACCGGGAGCCTCATCGACGGCGTCGCCTCCCGCACCCGCGCCGCCACTTCCCACCTTGCCGCAGGAAGCGTCTGCCTCGGTTTATGCAGCGCCTTCGCCCGCGACCGTCACCCCGACCGCGCCAACCGTGCCGCCCAGCCTTGACGCATTGCGGCAATGCCTCGCCGAGGGGGATCTTTCACGCGCTGACACCCTGATCTCATTGCGTTTAGCGGGTGAGCTCGACACAGCGGAGCAGCAAGCCACCGCGTTATGTCAGGCGTATCTCGCGTTTCAGCGCAACGCCTTTCAAGAGGCCACCGAGCGTGTGGATGCGCTACTGATCGAGCAGCCTTGGTGGGTGGATGCCCGGGTTTATGCCGGTCTCGCCGCACGCTGGCTGCAGGACGCAGAGGCTGCCTACCGGCATTTTAGGTATGCCATTTACAGTACCCCGGAGTGTTGGCCTGCGCACTTTTATCAGGCGGAGTTGGCCCGTAGCGGCGCATTAGACACCGACAACAGCGATGCACGGGGCTATGAAGCGAATGGTTATGCCACCGTGGTGAGAATTCTCACCGCCAGCCCTATCGCCAGCGGCGGAATGACGCTGCTACCGCCACCGCTACCGCCCGGCGATGCGCGCTTTCTGGCGGCGCGGCGCTTAAGCACGTCCACCACTGAACGGGCAGGGGGTTAAAGGAATGGCGCTCGACACTCGCCGCTTTATACAGCGCTTTATCGAAGAAGCCGCCGATCACCTGCCGCGCCTGCGCGACGGCATTCATGCCCTGGCACAGCAAAACGCAAGCCACGAGCAGATTAATGAGCTTTTTCGCGCCGCACATACGGTCAAAGGCTCTTCCCGGATGCTCAAGCTCACGCCGATCACGGCTCTCGCACACAGTACCGAGGAGTTGTTGAGCGCACTACGCGATGGCACGCAAACGCCGGATGACGAGGTGATACGCCTCCTCAACCAGGCGGTAGACGCGCTGGAGGATAGTGTAAGCCAGCTCGCCGGTGGGGCGACCCCGGACACCCTACCGCCAGCCGACCCCGCCCTGTGCCAGGCGCTTGAACAGGCGGCGCAGCCAGGCGTGGACAGGGCCTCGAATGCGCCAGAGGTTGTCGCGCCTCAAGCCCCAACGCCCGACACGGAACCCCAAACCGCCTCTTCCTCTATTTCCACCCCTATTCCCTCCCCTACCACGCTGCGTTTAAACGACACGGTGCGGGTACGCCTTGAGCGACTCGACGACGTCATTCGCCTGATGGGTGAGGTGCTTTCCGGCCACCAACATATGCATAGCTTGGTGGAAGAGGCGCGCCGCCTGACCCATAGCCTCCCGCGCGAGCATCCCGCGCACGCGTTTCGCCGTGAGCTAAAAGAGAGCGTGCAGGCCCACGACACCTTAATGAGCGATCTACACGATCGGGCCCTGCAAATGCGCATGCTGCCGCTCAACGTGGTGTTCGATCCCCTCGCGCACATGGCCCGGGAGTTAGCCCGGACGCTGAATAAACAGGTGGTGTGCGAGGTGAGCGGTAGCGATATCGAGCTTGATCGGCAAATGATCGACCGCCTCTCCGATCCGCTTATTCACCTGCTGCGCAACGCCTTGGACCACGGCCTGGAAACTCCCGAGGAACGCAAAAACGCAGGCAAACCCGAGCAGGGGCGTATCACCCTGCGGGCTTTCCAAGACGGCAACTGGGTGGTGGTGGAAATGCGCGACGACGGTCGCGGCATCGCGTTAGACGCCATACGCCAAAAAGCGCTCTCCAAGCAGTTAGTGACCGCTGAACAACTGGAAACACTGAGCGAGCAGGAAACGCTGGAGCTTATCTTTCTTCCCGGGTTCTCCACCAAAGCGCTGATCACCGACTTTTCCGGTCGAGGGGTGGGGATGGATGTGGTAAAGCGCACGGTTACCGACGAGCTAAGCGGTAGTCTGCAGGTAGCAACCGAAAGAGGGCAGGGTTCATGCTTCACCCTGCGGATGCCGCTATCGCTTGCCATGCTGCGGGTGCTGCTCGTGCGCGCCGGAACCCTCACAGTGGGCATCACCGCCGCCCATGTGACCGAAGTCGTTGAGCGCAACGCGGGCGATTTTATCGAGGCGGCCGGTCGTCTAACCCTGATTTTGCGCAATGAGTTTGTGCCCGTGGTGCCGCTCGCCGCGTTGTTAGGCGACCACGACGTTCCCTCTCCCGCCACCGCCCAGCGCCCTGTATTGCTGATGGTAGTCCGCCAGGGTCAACATAAACTGGCGCTACAGGTAGAGGCGTTAATCGACGAACGTGATCGCATTATCAAACCGCTACCCGCCCATCTGCGCCAGTTGCCGCTGGTTGCTGGCATGGTGAACGTTGGACGCAATGCGTTAGTGAGCTTACTTCACGTGCCCGCGCTGATGGCGCAAGCACGCCGCGATGCCGCATCAACGACTTCCCCAACCGCTGCCCCCCGCACCGCGCACCGGGTCTTGGTGGTGGACGACTCGCTTAACACCCGCGAGATCGAAAAGGACGTCCTCGAAGCCTGGGGGTATCACGTCACGCTGGCGGAAAACGGCCGCGACGGCCTTACTAAAGCGCTTGCTGAGCCGTTTGACGCCGTGCTTACTGACGTGGAAATGCCGGTGATGGACGGTTTTGCGCTTACGGCTGAACTACGTAAAAATGACGACTACCGCCACCGGCCAATTATTATCATTACCTCCCGGGAAAAAGAGGCCGACCGGCGCCGCGGCATTGAGGTTGGCGCCGATGCTTATATCGTCAAGGGCAGTTTCGACCAAAACAACTTAGTGGAAACACTAAAGGCGCTGCTGGGGTAAGGCGCTGCGACGCCTTTTCTGACATCGCCCGTCACGGACACTACGTTTTATTTATGTATAGACAGGGAACACTATGCACATACTGGTGATTGACGACGACCCCCTCGCAGGTGAAATGACCGCTGCGGTCATCGAATCGCTCGGCTATGAAACGCTGTTAGCCAGCGATGCGATGGACGCCATGGATAAACTCGATACCCATGATGATATCGGCCTGATCGTGAGTGACCACTTCATGCCGCTCATTAGCGGCGTGGAGCTTCTTCACACCCTGCGCGAACAAAACGTGACGCTACCATTTATCCTGTTAAGCGGCGAAAATCCCAGTGCGGCGCTGGCTCAAACGCCCGGGCTTACCGCGTGCTTACAGAAAGATGCGGATATGGAAGACGTGCTTGCCCGCACCTTACGTCAGGCCCTAGCGCCTTAAATTCACTTTTCCAGGTCGACGTCATGCCCACGCCCGCCGCGACGCTACAGCAGAAGCTCTACCATCTTCGCCAACGCTTTATCGATCAGTTGCCCGAACGCTTGGCTCAAGCGCGCGCGCAGTGGCAAGAAAGCCAGA
>JBNJFC010000089.1:0-7033 GCA_051746485.1 Pseudomonadota bacterium | reverse complement strand
GTATACGCCACGGTGAAATCGCGCCCCGCGTCTTCAGCACGGTCAGCCGCCTGAAACACATCACCCGAGTAACCGGCCGCTACACATATATCACCGTTGGCCAAGTCGGACACATAGCGCGATGAGTGGAAGTAGGTCATGTCGTCGCGTACCGAGGCGAGCAGATCCCCGGCGGCTTGAAGGTCTTCGGTGGCGTTACTGTGCGGGTCCAAACCAAGATAAGCCAAAGCAGGTGTTATCATCTCGGCGGCGGAATCCAGCATCGAAAGACCACAGCCAGCTTCGTTTAGCTTCCCGGTAATTGCCGGGTCAAACAATAGCGACCAGCTATCCACCGGCGCGTCATCGCCTAAAATTTCCTTCACACGGTCGGCGTTATAGCCTATTCCGTTAGTGCCCCACATATACGGCACCGAGTAACGATTACCTTCGTCAACGACATCCAGATTCTTCAGCAGGACATCATCCAAATTATCTAAATTGGGCAGTAAGTCGTGGTCCAGCTCCTGATAAACGCCGGCTTTGATTTGCCGTGTCAGGTAATAAGTGGAAGGCACCACGACGTCGTAGCCGGAACGGCCGGAAAGCAGGGCAGCATCAAGCACTTCGTTGCTATCGAATACATCGTAAACCACCTCAATGCCGGTACGTTCGGTGAACGCATCTAACGTCTCGGGAGCGATATAGTCTGACCAGTTATACACCCGGACTTCTTCTGCGTGAGCAGTCGCCGCCGTTGTGGCCAATGAGACGGCCACAACGGCCGCGGAAAGTTTGTGCATATTCCCCATCAAAATACCTCCTGGTTGACTATTTTCGCATCTCGCCATGTCGGTTAAATTTTGCGGCGCGGGGTCGAGTATCGCAAGTTAAAGCGGACAAAATGTTGCATTTCGCTCGGCTTATCCCCACCTACGGTGACTGACAGCGCACAAGCCGCTGATTGCGCCGCTTAACATAGCTATATCCTATCGATTGCATGGCTATTATTAATTTTCGCAGCGCAGCATCTACGACTAAAATATAAGCACATTTTAGTCATAACGTATTTCTACCACTAGGAGATAACCTGAATGTCCCTTATCAACACCGAAGTCAAGCCGTTTAAAGCCACTGCCTACCACAACGGCGAGTTTGTTGATGTTTCCAGCGACAATCTAAAGGGCCAATGGTCAATCTTCTTCTTCTACCCGGCCGATTTCACCTTTGTTTGCCCGACTGAACTCGGCGATTTGGCCGACAACTACGAAGAGTTCAAGAAGATGGGCGTTGAAATTTACAGTGTGTCTACCGACACCCATTTCACTCACAAAGCTTGGCACGATAGCTCCGAAACCATCGGTAAGCTGCAGTTCCCGATGGTAGCCGACCCAACGCTTAAGATTTCGCGCAACTTTGAAGTCCTGATCGAAGATGACGGTCTCGCCGAGCGCGGCACCTTCGTTGTTGACCCAGACGGTAAAGTTCAGATCGTTGAAATCAATGCTGGCAACATTGGCCGCAACGCCGAAGAGTTGCTGCGCAAAGTAAAAGCCGCCCAGTACGTTCGTGCCAACCCGAACGAAGTTTGCCCGGCCAAATGGGAAGAAGGTGAAGAGACCCTCGCACCGTCTCTCGACCTGGTAGGCAAAATCTAAGGTTACGAAAACCTCATCGCCTCACCATAAGACAAAGCCCCTACGCTGTTTCGAGCGCTTAGCGGACTTTGCGAGACACCCGGGGCTCCCCGGGTGTTCTCTTTAGAGTTCGTGTTTCATTCCCACGTTTATCTTTTTGATCTTTGCCATTGCGAGGAAAGCACTGTCATGCTGGACGCTAATCTAAAAAATCAGTTGAAAGCTTATCTGGAAAAAGTGACTCAACCGTTCGAGATCGTTGCGTCCCTCGATGACGGTGACAAGTCACGCGAACTACTGGGCCTGTTGGAAGACATCAACGGCCTTTCCGATAAGATTTCCCTCTCAACCGACGGCCAGGATGCACGCGCACCGTCGTTTGCGATCAACCGTCCCGGTGAAGAGACCGGGGTGGTGTTTGCCGGCATCCCCATGGGACACGAGTTCACCTCGTTGGTGCTGGCCCTGCTGCAAGTCGGCGGCCATCCGCCAAAAGTCTCCGACGAGACGCTTGAGCAGATCAAATCTCTCGATAGCGAGATGCAGTTTGAGACCTACTACTCGCTATCGTGCCAGAACTGCCCTGACGTGGTGCAGGCACTGAACCTAATGGCGATTTTCAATCCAAAAATCCGCCATGTGGCGATTGATGGCGCACTGTTCCAAGACGAAGTGCAAAGCCGTGAAGTCATGTCGGTGCCGAGCATCTTCTTGAACGGTCAGCCGTTCGATCAGGGCCGTATGACCCTGGAGCAGATTCTGGCCAAGGTCGACACCGGTGCCGCTGAGCGCGAGGCCAAAGCCCTGAACGAAAAGGCGGCGTTTGATACGCTCATCGTCGGCGGCGGTCCGGCCGGTGCCGCGGCGGCAATTTACTCGTCGCGCAAAGGCATCAACACCGGCGTGGCCGCCGAGCGCTTTGGCGGCCAAGTCTCGGATACCATGGGCATCGAGAACTTTATTTCAGTATCGAAAACCGAAGGCCCGAAACTGGTTTCCGCGATGGAAGAGCACGTCAAAGATTACGACGTCGATGTCATGAACCTGCAACGCGCGGTGAAGTTTACCCCGGCGGAGCAAGAAGGCGGTCTGCATCAGATTACCTTTGAGTCGGGCGCCACGCTCAAGAGCAAAACGCTGGTACTGGCCACCGGCGCACGCTGGCGGGAAATGAACGTTCCCGGCGAGCAGGAGTACCGCAACAAAGGCGTGGCTTACTGCCCTCACTGCGACGGCCCGCTGTTCAAAGGTAAGCATGTAGCCGTTATCGGCGGCGGTAATTCCGGCGTGGAAGCCGCCATTGATCTAGCGGGTATTGTCGGCCACGTCACGCTGATTGAGTTCATGGGCGAAATGCGCGCCGACGCCGTGCTGCAGAAAAAGCTTAAGACCCTGCCGAACGTCGACATCATCCTCAACGCCCAGACGACCGAGGTCACCGGCGACGGTAGTCGCGTTAACGGCCTAAGCTACAAAGACCGCACCAACGATGAAATTAAACACGTTGCGCTGGACGGCATTTTTGTGCAGATCGGCCTTGTGCCCAATACCGAGTGGCTCAAAGGCTCGCTGGTAGAAATGACCCCGCGCGGCGAGATCATCGTCGACGCCCACGGCATGACGTCAGTGCCCGGCGTGTTTGCCGCCGGTGACGTCACCACGGTGCCCTACAAGCAGATCGTCATCGCGATGGGTGAAGGCGCGAAGGCCTCTCTTGGCGCTTTCGATTATCTCATCCGTCACTAGCCATTTGGCGCTGAATGTTTCCCCTAGACGTTGTCCTTGACGTCAGCCCGCTCACCGAGCGGGCTTTTTTTGTTTTACGCTCCACGATTTGCACACACAGGGCAGCCGGGGTCTCGGGGCACTTGAAAGTGGCGCCATTGACCGCTTAAACCGTCAAAGGTGGAAAGCCCCTTGTGAGCATATCCTGCGCCGCTTAAAAGCTTGAAGGCTTCCACGGCTTGGAAGCTACCTATCAAACCGACCAGCGGCGCCATTACCCCGCTTTCAGCACAGGAGAGCGTTTCATCGCCGCTCTCATCGGGTGGATACAGGCAGGCATAGCAGGGGCACGCTGGGTCGCGTGGGTCAAACACCGCAAGCTGCCCGGAAAAACGGATCGCCGCGCCGGAAACCAACGGCACGCCTGCCGCCTGGCAGGCCGCGTTAATCGCATAACGACTGGAGAAGCGATCCGTACAATCGAGCACCACATCGGCCCTTTTCGCGAGAGCGGCGAGCGCTTCGCCACTCACGTGTTCACTGATAGCGACCGCTTCGCACTCAGGGTTTAATGCCTTGGCACTTTTACAGGCCGAGTCGGCTTTGTTGTCCCCTAAGTCTGCCTGCTGATGGGCAATTTGGCGCTGCAGGTTGGATATTTCGACCTCATCGGCATCGGCAATCGTAAGACGACCGACACCAGCAGCTGCAAGATACAGCGCGACTGGCGACCCTAGCCCGCCGGCGCCGATGATTAGCGCATGGGCGGCAAGCAGGCGCTCCTGGCCGTTGATCTCGACCTCGGGCAGCATAATTTGGCGGCTATAGCGCAGCAGCGCCTGGTCGTCCATCATCGCTTAGCTATCCTCAAGCTTGGTGTTTCATACCTTGTCGTCAAGTTCTTCAATATCGGGCACGTGCAAAGTAAAGCTTTCTTTAACTTCTTCCATTACTACGTAACTTTTTGACTCTTTCACCCCGGGCAGGGTCAACACCACATCGCCGAGCAACTGCCGGTAAGCTGACATCTCCGGAATCCGACACTTTAAAATGTAATCGAACTGGCCGGAGACTAAATGGCACTCTTGAATCTGTGGCAATGTCTCGACGGCACGGCGAAACTCATCAAACACCGTCGGTGACTGGGTCTCTAGGCTGATTTCCACGAACACTAACAAATTAGCCTTAAGCGCCCGCGGGTCAAGAATGGCTTGATAGCCGCGGATAATGCCAGTGCGCTCTAGCCGCTTCACGCGCTCCAAACACGGCGTAGTGGAAAGCCCCACTTCAGCGGCCAAATCAACGTAAGAAATACGCGCGTTCTCCTGCAAGCAGCGCAGAATTTTAAGGTCAATGCGGTCCAGCGTTCTGTTTTTGGCTTTCATGGCGGGATCCATTACGGTCATTAAATCGACTTATTCAAACGCCCAAGCGTAACGCGTTCGTGCCCAGCCAAGTCACTCAGGCTTTCAACGTTGTGATAACCGGCTTGACTGAGCGCAGCGCGAACGGCACTGGCTTGCGTGTGGCCATGCTCCAACATTAGCCAGCCCGAGACGGTTAAAAACTGGCGCGTACATGCGACTAAGTGGAGCAAATCGGCCATGCCATCGTTTTCGGCCACAAGCGCTGAGCGTGGCTCAAAGCGCACATCCCCCCACTTCAAATGTGGGTCATCCGCGGCAATATAGGGTGGATTACTCACGATAATATCGAAAGCAGGCCTCTCATCGTATGCGTCTAAAGCGCTAAACCAGTCACTCTGCGCAAAGCGGGCGTTGGCGATACCTAGCCGAGCAGCATTATGCTTTGCAATCGCTACGGCCTCAGGGCGAATATCCACACCCACGATTTGCCAGTGGGGACGTTCGGAAGCAAAAGCGAGCGCGATGGCGCCAGTGCCCGTGCCAAGATCGAGCAGTGCGCCGTTTGGGGAGCAGGCGCGCGCGAGCGCGGCTTCGACGAGGGTTTCGGTATCGGGGCGGGGGATCAGCGTGTCCGGTGAGGTCATCAACTTCAAGCCCCAGAACTCACGCGCACCAATCAGGTAGGCCACCGGTTCCCCTTGCGCACGAGCGGCAACAAGGGCGGCAAATCGCGCGTGCTGCCAGCGCCCACCCTCACGGTCTCCCCAAGTATAAAGCCAGGTGCGGTCACGCCCAATCACGTGGCAAAGCAGCACTTCGGCATCAAGGCGGGGCGTTGCGGAACCCGCTCGGGTTAGCCGAGCCGTCGCCTCTGCAAGCAGTGCATCCAGCGTCATTCGCCGCCCTGTAGCGCCGAAAGCTGCTCCGCTTGATATTCGTGGATCAGCGGGTCAATCACATCGTCGAGCTGCTCGCCGCTGACGACTTCGTTAAGCTTATAAAGGGTTAAATTAATGCGGTGGTCGGTAATTCGCCCTTGGGGGTAGTTATAGGTGCGAATCCGTTCACTGCGATCACCCGAACCCACTAGCGAGCGCCGCGCATCCGCTTGCGTCTGACGCTGGGCATCTTCGGCGCTCTGTTTGAGCTTCGCGGCCAGTAGCGACATGGCTTTGGCGCGATTTTTGTGTTGGCTACGTTCTTCTTGGCACTCAACCACCACGCCGCTGGGCAAGTGGGTGATGCGGATGGCGGAATCGGTGGTGTTGACGTGCTGCCCGCCCGCACCGCTGGAGCGAAAGGTGTCCACGCGAAGATCCGAAGGGTTGATATCGATATCGCCCACATCGTCGACTTCGGGCATGACGGCCACAGTGCACGCCGAGGTGTGAATGCGGCCTTGGGATTCCGTCGCCGGTACGCGCTGCACGCGGTGCGCGCCGGATTCAAACTTTAGCCGCGCGTAAACGCTGTCACCTTTCACTCGCGAGATGATTTCTTTATAGCCGCCCATTTCACCGTGATTGGCGCTGATCACTTCCACGCGCCAGCCGTGATTTTCGGCATAGCGTGAATACATACGGAAAAGATCGCCGGCAAACAGCGCCGCTTCGTCGCCACCGGTGCCAGCGCGCACTTCTAGGAACACGCTGCGACCATCATCGGGGTCTTTCGGCACTAACAGTCGCTTGAGCTCGATCTCTAACGCTTCGAGTTTTTCGCGTCCGTCTTCAAGCTCCATTTCCGCCAGCTCGCGCATTTCGGCGTCACTGTCACGCACCAGCTGTTCGGCCCCCTGCATGTCTTTTTCGATGCCACGATAGCGCTTCCATGCGGCCACAAGTTCGTCTAATTCGGCGTATTCGCGCGAGTAGTCGCGAAAACGTTTCTGATCGGTGATCACGTCAGGCTCCGCTAGCAGTAGCGCAAGCTCCTCAAAACGTTCGACGAAACTGTCTAGGCGTTGGCGCAGCGTCTCTTTCATGCGGGCGTATTATCCTTATGGCGGCGCGGGGTCGCGGGTGAATGGGTTTCAAAGGCAGGCTTTGGGGGCATCAATAAGCGCGGTACCGCTTCAAGCAGCGCGTGCTCCTCTTTTGAGGACGCATCGCGAATGGCTTGGGTCGGCTGGTGCATCAGCCGGTTGGCAAGCTGGTGAGCCAGGCGCTCCACCACGGCGGCGGGGTCTTCACCGCGGGCTAAGCGCTCCAGCGCCTGCTCGCGTGACAGATCGCGCAACGCTTCGCCGTGACGGCGGTACTCGCGAATCAGCTCTCCGCCGTTACGGATGCGCCGCTCGTGCTGCCAATGGCTAACACCGTGCTC
>JBNJFC010000088.1:1721-7069 GCA_051746485.1 Pseudomonadota bacterium | reverse complement strand
CGCCCTTTATCGCCGGTGATGCCGGCCACAATGGACTTAATATCTTCGAACTCGCTTTTGGCGTAACTGCCCTGGGTGTCGATATCGTGCAGTTCTTGGGCTTTCTGTGTATCGCAGGGATCAAATTCGTAACTGATCGACACAGGTACCAGCTTGAGCTCGGCGATGGCGTCGCCAAAATTGGCTTGGCGATCAGTACCACGGCGCGCCATGGTAAGCATCTTAATAATAGCGGGATCAGTGTGGTCGATGCCGTTTTTTGCCCGCCCTTCGCGCTGTGCCATCCAAATGGAGTGTTCATCGACGGTAATCGAGTGGCGAATATAGGCCGACAGCTGCTGGTAAGCGGCGAGCATCGCGCGCTTGCCGCGTATACTACGCGGCACAATGAAGCTTTTATTAAGCCGCATCAGGTCGGTCACATAGGGCTTTTTCAGCAGGTTATCGCCGATGGCAATGCGCACGGTATCGCGGTTTGCTTGATACAGCGCATAGTTCACAAATGCCGGATCAAGCGAAATATCACGGTGATTGCCGATAAAAAGGTAGGCGCTATTATCATCCAGCTTATCCAGCCCCGCGACCTCAAACGCTTCGGTTGAGGTGCGGATCATGCGCTCCATGTAGCTTGCGATACGCATTTGAAAATCGTACACAGTGTTGACGCCTTTCACCTCGCGGCGCACGGCGTGGCTTGCCAGCGCGCGCGCCAGTGGTGGCGCCCAGCGAGCAAGCCTGGGCAGACGAAAGCGCGTCAGGGCATCGAGTAGCTCACTATCGCGTGAAAGGCGAGCAAGCACGTCGGCCACTTCATGATCCAGGTACGGGCGAATCTCGGCCCAAGGGTCGTCAGTGTTTGCTGTGTGTGTGTTGGCGCGCGTGGCGGCGCCGGTAGCGTTGGTCTCTGTCATGCGATCCGTCAAAATCGAAAGCGATGCGAAAGGGTGTCACCCAAGCGTTATACGCGGGTATCTAGGATGGCGATTGGGATTGTGTTTCACCACCCAGCCAGCCGATTAAGCGCTCGATGTCTTCAGTCAATGCCTGTGCCATCAAGATAAAATCGGTTTCCAAGCGAAGAAGAGCATCGTCGCCGTCGTCGGCGTGGTCAGCTTCCTCGATTAGCGCGTCACCAAAACGCAGCGACTTCAGCGCTAAGTCATCGTGTAACACAAAGCTTAGTCGCCCTTCGATCCCTAGCGCTAGCTTGCTTGCTTGGCGGCCCGTTTCTAAAAGCTGCTGAATATCGTCGCCGTCAAGATCCACTTGGCGCGCTCGCAGTACGCCGTCGTCGCCTTTGGCTTTGAGCTCGACCTGGTCGCCAAGCTGCATATCCGTTGGGCGTGTTGTCGGGTCGTTAAGCCAGGTCGTCATCGCACGAATGGGCAACGTTTGCGTGGCCAGCGGCGTGACTTTTAAGCTGCCGAGGGTTTCGCGCAGCAAGTCTAAAATGTCTTCCGCCCGGGTTCGAGAGCTTGCGTTAATCCCGATAAGCCCGCTGCGTGTATCCCACCAAAGGTCTGTCTTTTGGCTGCGGACAAAGGCTCGGGGCAATAACTCTTCGGTGATTTGCTCTTTGAGCGAGGTTTTTTCTTTTCGGGTGACTTTGCGGCCCTCACTTGCCTCAATGTCGGCAACCTGCTCATCCAGCTCTTCTTTGACCACGGAGGCTGGCAGTAGGCGTTCTTGGCGCAGGGCCGAAAGCAGCCGATGCCCTTGAATTTCGTGCACGTATTGCCCGCTACCCAAGCGACCGGCGGGCGCTGTCCAGCCGAGCCGGCGCGCATCGGCGCTGCCAAGCGGTCGGGCCGCGTGAGCTTCTAGTGCGTCGCCTAATGCGTCGAGTGGGGGAGCATGCGCGCTTTCTTGAGCGTCTCCCGGTGCGCCATGAAGGCGGTATAACAGCAGGTTTTTAAACCACATATCGCCTGTCCTAAAGAAAAGGGCGATCATTATGGCGAAAGCGGCGCCTGCCTGCCAGCACGATTCCTGAATCCAAGCTCTAAGACGCGATACTGTTGTATGTGTTTCAAACCTGTGTTTGATTTGATCTTGCGCATTTTGCCCCACATTCAAAAGATAGGAGTCTTGATAATGAGCGATTCACTCTCACGCACGACACTGCGGGTTCGCGGCTATCACTTAGATGGCTACGGCCATGTCAATAACGCGCGCTATTTAGAGTTTATGGAAGAAGGGCGCTGGGCGTTCTTTGACGAGCATCCCGCGTTAATAAAAGAGCTGCATCAAGCGGGCAAAGCCTTTGTGGTGGTGAACTTAAACATCGATTACCGCGCTGCCGCGGTGGCCGGGGATGATCTGGTGGTGTTAACCGGCATTGTAGAAGTCGGTGATCGCAGCGCCGTTTGCCATCATCAGATTATTCGTCGCCAGGATAGTGCTTTGGTCGCAAAAGCGGACCTCACCTTTGTGCTGCTGGATGTGAAAGCCAATAAAGCCTCATCGATTGAGGGCGATGTGCGAGACGCGCTGAATACGCTCACCCTGAGTAAAGAGGTGTTTAGCGTTTAGGTTAAAGGCAGAGGGAATCCTGCTTACCCTGACTGCCCTTGCCGCGTCTGCAATGGTATGATGTTGAAGTATTTGCGCGCCGCCGTGTTGTATGACTCAAGGCGGTATTTTTAAGCGCTTTCAACTCTCGCAGTGCCAAAGCAGTGCAAAGGATCTGACTTTCATGGGTGACATCGCCAGAGAAATTCTGCCCGTCAATATTGAAGACGAGCTCAAACAGTCGTACCTCGACTATGCGATGAGCGTTATCATCGGCCGCGCGCTTCCAGACGTGCGCGATGGTTTAAAACCTGTTCATCGGCGTGTTCTGTTCGCCATGCACGAGTTGGGTAATGACTGGAATAAACCGTATAAGAAATCGGCGCGTGTAGTCGGCGATGTCATCGGTAAATACCATCCCCACGGGGATAGTGCGGTTTACGACACGATCGTGCGAATGGCGCAGCACTTTTCGATGCGCCACGTGCTGGTTGATGGCCAAGGTAACTTTGGCTCGATTGACGGTGATAGCGCCGCCGCCATGCGTTATACCGAGGTACGCATGGCGCGCCTGGCGCATGAGCTCCTCGCCGATCTGGAAAAAGAGACCGTCGATTGGGTCGATAACTACGATGGCACCGAACGCATCCCCGATGTCCTGCCCACCAAAGTCCCGAACCTTTTAATTAATGGCTCCTCGGGCATCGCCGTGGGCATGGCGACCAATATTCCACCGCACAATATGCGTGAAGTGATCGACGCCTGCTTGGCGTTGATCGATGACTACACGCTCTCGGTGGATGACCTGATGGACTATGTCCCAGGCCCAGATTTCCCCACCGGTGGCATCATCAACGGTCGTGCCGGCATCCTGGAAGCCTATCGCACCGGTCGTGGGCGTATTTACGTTCGCGCGTGCCACACCATCGAGCACGACGATAAAACCGGTCGCGACCACATTATTATCACCGAGCTACCGTATCAGGTGAATAAAGCGCGGCTGATTGAAAAAATCGCCGAGCTGGTCAAAGAAAAGCGTATTGAAGGCATTGCCGAGCTGCGTGATGAGTCGGATAAAGACGGCTTGCGCGTGGTGATCGAAATTAAACGCGGCGAATCCGGCGAGGTGGTGGTCAACAACCTCTTTGCTCAGACCCAGCTGCAAAACGTGTTCGGCATTAATATCGTCGCGCTGGAAAACGGTCAGCCACGTACGCTTAATCTGAAAGAGCTCTTAGAAGCCTTTATACGCCACCGCCGTGAAGTGGTAACGCGCCGTACGCTATATGAGCTGAAAAAAGCCCGTGAGCGCGGCCACATTTTGGAAGGCTTGACCGTCGCGATTTCCAACATCGACGAAGTGATCGAGCTGATCAAAGCGTCTCCTAACGCCGCAGAAGCCAAGCAGAAGCTGCTTGATCGTAACTGGCAACCGGGCCAAGTGACCGGCATGTTAGAACGCGCTGGCGCTACCTCCTGCAAGCCGGAAGAGTTAGAAGAAGGCTTCGGCCTTAATCCCTCAGCGACGGAGTACCGCCTATCGCCCGCTCAGGCGCAAGCGATTCTCGAGCTGCGGTTACACCGTTTAACCGGACTGGAAACCGAGAAGTTGCTCAACGAGTACCTCTCGATCCTTGAGAAAATTGCTGAGCTTACGGAAATCCTCGCCTCCGCAGATCGCTTGATGGAAGTGATTCGCGAAGAGCTGCACGCCATTCGCGATCAGTTTGGCGATGATCGTCGCACGGTCATTCAGGCCAGCCATCTTGATCTTTCCATGGAAGATCTGATCGCCGAAGAGGATATGGTAGTCACGGTGTCGCGCTCGGGTTACGCCAAAACGCAGCCGCTTTCGGATTATCAAGCGCAGCGTCGCGGCGGGCGCGGTAAGTCGGCCACGGCCATGAAGGATGAGGATGTCATTGAGCATCTGCTGGTGGCCTCGACCCACGATACCGTGCTGCTGTTCTCGAATCGCGGCAAGGTTTACTGGCTGAAAGTCTACGAGATGCCGGCCGCAAGCCGAGGATCAAGAGGTAAGCCGCTAGTGAATCTGCTGCCGCTGGATGAAGGCGAGGCGATTAACGCGATTCTTCCGGTGCGGGACTACGAGCCTAGCCACTATATTTTCTTCGCCACCGCCAAAGGGACGGTCAAGCGTGTCAGCCTTGAGCAGTTCTCGCGTCCGCGTAGCGTTGGTTTGATCGCCATCGATCTCGATGAGAGTGACCGCTTGGTCGGCGCGGCGATTACCACTGGTGATGACCACGCCATGCTGCTCTCGTCCAACGGCAAAGCGATCCGCTTTGAAGAGGGCAACGTTCGCGCGATGGGTCGCACCGCGCGCGGTGTGCGCGGCATGCGCCTGGCAGGCAACGCGGAAGTCATCAGCCTGATCATTCCCAAGCATCAGCAAATCGATGCCGAGACGGACGCAGAAGGCAACGAAACCTTGCCTGTTGCGGAAGCCGGAGCGGAAGAAGAGCCGATTTACATCCTCACCGCGAGCGAAAACGGCTACGGCAAGCGCACGCGCCTGGGTGAGTTCCCGCTGCGCGGACGTGGCGGCCAGGGGGTGATTGCGATGCAGACGAGCGAACGTAACGGCGCGCTTGTCGCCAGCATGCAGGTTTATGACAGCGATGAAATGATGCTGATCACCGACCGCGGCACGCTGGTTCGTACCCGGGTTGAGGAAGTCTCAACGACCTCGCGCAACACTCAGGGCGTGATGCTGATTCGCTTGGGTAAAGAGGAAAAACTCGTGAAAACAGTGCGCGTTGATGAGCCGGAAGATACCGAACTCGACGTGCTCGATGAAAACGGCGTGGTTGATG
>JBNJFC010000088.1:0-1621 GCA_051746485.1 Pseudomonadota bacterium | reverse complement strand
GGAGACGATGACGCGTCACTATAATTTCTGCGCGGGGCCAGCGGCCCTGCCTGCGGCGGTACTCGAACGCGCGCAGGCGGAAATGCTTGATTACCAAGGACATGGTCTCTCGGTGATGGAGATGAGTCACCGCAGCGATGATTTTATCGCCATCGCCGAGCAGTCAGAAGCCGATTTTCGTGCGCTGCTTGGCGTGCCGGATAACTATAAGGTGCTGTTTTTACAGGGCGGTGCTAGCCTGCAATTTTCGATGCTGCCGATGAATCTCTTGGGTCGCGGCGGCAGTGCGAATTTTGTCCATACCGGTATTTGGGGCAAAAAGGCACTGGCAGAAATTAACCACCTTGGGTTGCCGCACCATTTGGCGGCCAGCAGCGAGTCGAACGGACACACGGCGGTACCGCGTCAGGATGCGATCCAGGTAAGCGACGATGCTGCTTACCTGCACTTTACCTCCAACGAGACCATTGGCGGACTGGCGTTTGATTACACGCCCAGTGCGCAGCGCAGCGATGGCACTCAAGTGCCGCTGGTGTGCGATATGTCATCGAATATTCTCGCTGCGCCGCTTGATGTGTCGGAGTACGGCATCATTTACGCCGGCGCGCAAAAGAATATCGGCCCGGCAGGCTTAACGCTGGTGATCGTGCGCGATGATCTGCTCGACCAGGCACAAAGCCCAATACCGTCGCTATTTAACTATCGAACCATTGCCGATGCGAACTCGATGGTCAACACGCCGCCGACTTACGCGTGGTACTTAGCGGGGCTAGTGTTTCAATGGCTGAAAGATGATATTGGCGGACTTGCGCAAATGGAGGCGATCAACCAGCGTAAAGCAGACAAACTTTACGCCGCGATTGATGCCAGCGATTTCTACGCCAACCCGATAGCAAAGCCTAACCGGTCACGCATGAATGTGCCGTTTGTGCTGGCGGATTCGGCGTTGGACAGCGCCTTTTTAGCCGAGGCCGACAAAGCCGGGCTATTAAATCTCAAAGGGCATCGCAGCGTCGGGGGCATGCGCGCCAGTCTCTACAATGCGGTATCGGAAGACGCCGTGGATGCGCTGATTGCCTTCATGGCAGATTTTGAACAGAGAAGGGGTTAAAGCCACGATGTCTGACACTTCCGATAAGCTTGAAGCGCTTCGCCAGCGCATTGACCAGCTCGATAGCGACGTTTTGCGTCTCATCAGTGAGCGCGCGAGCTGCGCGCAAGAAGTCGCCCGCGAAAAACTCGCTGATGACGCCTCGGCGGTGTTTTATCGCCCTGAGCGCGAGGCCCAAGTATTGCGTCGCATTATGGAGCTAAACAACGGGCCGCTAGATGATGAAGAGATGGCCCGGCTGTTCCGTGAAATTATGTCCGCGTGTTTGGCGCTAGAGCAGCCGGTCAAAGTCGCGTATCTCGGCCCGGAAGGAACGTTCACCCAACAGGCAGCGCTTAAGCACTTTGGTGAAAGCGCGGTTAGCCTGCCAATGGCCGCCATTGATGAAGTGTTCCGCGAGGTAGAAGCGGGGGCAGTTAACTACGGTGTGGTGCCGGTAGAAAATTCCACCGAAGGCGTGGTTAACCACACGCTGGATACCTTCATGGAATCCTCCATCAATATCTGCGG
>JBNJFC010000087.1:0-7105 GCA_051746485.1 Pseudomonadota bacterium | reverse complement strand
GCCAGCTAATGGCGGCCGGACCGCGTCTTTACAAGGCGATGATGAAGCAGCTAGCGCCGCACCTTTAAGTATTCAAGGCTTCAATTCGCCCGATAAATCTGGTTCTTAAAATTGACTTCATCCGGAGCGTAATTCATTGCGCGATTGCGGTGTTAAATAAAACGCCCCGCTGGCAGTGATGCCAGCGGGGCGTTTTTGTTGGTGCAGCGTTTTGGTGAGGTAAAAAAGAAATGCTTGGTTAGGGCAGCTCTTCTTCCTCTTCGTCGATCTCTTTGCGCGAGGGGATTAAGTCTTCGCGCGTGAGCTTCAGCGGTAGTAAAAGCGCCCCGGAGATATAGATCGACGAGAACGTACCCACCACGACGCCGACTAACAGCGCAATGGCGAAGTTCTCGATCATATCCCCACCGAGGAAGAGCAGTGCCAGTAGCACTAGAAGCGTCGTGCCGGAGGTGGCTAGCGTGCGCGACAGCGTGGCGTTGATCGCTTCGTTAAAAATCTGCGTCATATCATCGATTTGCGAGGTGCGAATTTGCTCGCGAATACGGTCATAGACCACAATCGTATCGTTTAGCGAATAGCCGATGACTGCGAGTATTGCCGCCAGTACGGTGAGATCGAAATCAATGCCGAACAGGGCGAAAACGCCGATGACGATAATCACATCGTGTAGTAGGGCCAAGAGCGCGCCGATGGCGAACTTGTACTGAAAGCGAAAAGCGACGTAAAGCATCACCACCCCCAGCGCCACGAGCATACCCATGCCGCTTTGATCGCGGAGCTGATCACCTACTTGGGCACCGACAAACTCGGCGCGCACAAGGTCAACGCTTGTGCCCTGATCGCGTAGCAGGCCGACAACCCGCTCGCCCACATCGGGATCAAACGCTTGCTGCAAGCGAATGAGCACTTCCGTCGAGGCGCCAAAGGTTTGTACGGCGACATCGCGAAAGCCTTGTTCTTCAAGCAGTTGGCGAATGGCGTCAAGCGATGGTGCACTGCCATAGCGCACTTCGATGAGGGTGCCGCCGGTGAAATCCAGGCCTAAATTAAGCTGTTGAAAGATCAGGGCGCCAATCGCGACTAACAGCAGTACGCCGGATACGATAAAGGCAAGGTTGCGTCGCCCCATAAAATCGATTTGCCGGTCTGTGATCGGTTTCATTTTCACCTCGTAATGTCTGGGCTGAGCGGGATTAAATCCACAGCTTTTTGACCGGTTTGCTGCCGTAGGTCAGGTTGACCATGGCGCGTGTGACCAGCAGCGCGGTGAACATGGAGGTCAAGATGCCGATGGAGAGCGTGACGGCAAAGCCTTTTACCGGCCCGGTACCAATCGAGAACAGAATCACCGCCACCAAAAGCGTGGTGATATTGGCATCCACGATAGAAGTAAAGGCGCGCTCGTAGCCGGCATGAATGGCCTGCTGGATAGACAGCCCGTTGCGTAGCTCTTCGCGTATGCGCTCAAAAATCAGCACATTGGCATCCACGGCCATACCTAGTGTTAGCACAATGCCGGCAATGCCGGGCAGCGTGAGCGTGGCGCCAAGCATCGACATGACCGCGACTAGCAGCGTTAAGTTAAACGCGAGGGCGATATTGGCGAATACGCCAAAAACCTTGTAGCGCACCAGCATAAAGAGCACGACCAGCAGCAGGCCAATTTGCACCGACATGATACCGCGCTCGATATTCTCTTGACCAAGGCTCGGGCCGATGGTGCGCTCTTGCGCAAAGTAGATCGGTGCGGCAAGGGAGCCTGAACGCAGCAGCAACGCAAGCTCAGAGGCTTCCGTCGGGGAGTCTAACCCGGTAATGCGGAAACTGTTGCCCAGCGCGCTCTGAATGGTGGCGAGGCTGATAATGCCGCGTTCCACATAGGGATCGCGGACGGTGGTCTCTTCACCGGTTTCTGGGTCGGTCACGGTGCGCTCTTCGCTTTTGTGCTCGATAAACAGTACCGCCATATTGCGACCGATGTTGGTACGCGTAGCGCGGTTCATCAGCGTGCCGCCGGTGCCGTCCAGGTCGATATTGACCTGCGAGCGACCGTTTTCGTCAAAGCTGTGGTTGGCGCTGGAGACGCTATCGCCGGTGATAATCACGTCACGCATGAGCTCAGCGCTACGCGAGGGCTCGTTGCGAAAGGGGTAGCTCTCGGTTTCGTTTTCGGGCGTGTCGGGGCGTGCCTCAAGGCGGAACTCCAGGTTCGCCGTGGCGCCCACAATGCGCTTAGCGGCCGTGGTGTCCTGAACCCCGGGTAGCTCGACCACAATCTGGTTGGGCCCTTGGCGCTGGACGAGCGGCTCAGCAACGCCTAGCTCGTTGACACGGTTGCGCAGCGTCGTAAGGTTTTGATTGATGGCGTAATCTTGGATTTCATTGACCGATTCATCGGTCAGCGTCATTTCCAAGCTTGCGCCACGGCCCTCGCCTTCGCTTTGGTAATCGAAATCGGGGAATTCGCGGCTAATCAGGCTACGAGCGCTATCGCGATCTTCAGCGTCAATAAACTCAAGCGAAACGCTGCGCTGTTCAATTTCAGTGTTGCGGTAGCGAATACGCTCGTCGCGCAAAAGCTCGCGCATGGCGCTGGCGTTCACCTCCAAGCGCTGAGTGAGCGCAGCCTCCATGTCGACTTCAAGCAAAAAGTGCACCCCACCGCGCAAATCAAGGCCGAGCGTCATCGGCGAGGCTGAGAACGCTTGTAGCCAGCCCGGTGTGGCTTCGGCAAGGTTGAGCGCAACGGTCACGTCGTTACCGAGCGTCTCGCTAATAAGATCGCGCGCGCGTAGCTGGTCGTCATCATCTTGCAGACGAATGAGCCACTGACTCCCCGTTTTTTCAACGGCTTTCACTTCGATGTCGTTGTCAGCTAACGTACTTTCCACACGCTCGATATCACGTTGTGCCACCGCGATATCGTTTTGCGCGCTGCTGATTTGAACGGCGGGATCTTCAGGAAATAGATTAGGAAGTGAGTAGATCAGACCAGCCACCAAAATGACCAGTATCATCAGATACTTCCACAGGGGATAACGGTTGAGCATGCAGGCCCTGCCTTCAACGTCAAACGGAATGCCGTGTCGCGGGCGCGAACACGGCATAGTTCACCATCTTGTAGCGCTCACCATCTTTCAGACGATGACACCCCTGCCGGGGTGGCTGGCGCTAGCTCGTCAGGCACTGGCCGGCAGGAGGGAAATGAGCTTAGATGGACTTGATGGTGCCCTTGGGCAGCACGGCGGCAACGGCATTCTTTTGCACGTTAACTTCGGTGCCGTCAGCCACTTCCATGCTCAGGAATTCATCGCTGACCTTAGTGACACGGCCGACCAAACCGCCGCCAATGACGATCTCATCGCCCTTTTCCAGGTTGCTGATGAGCTGTTTATGCTGCTTGGCGCGTTTGGACTGCGGGCGCCACAACAGGAAGTAGAAAATCGCCACGAAGCCGACCAGCATCACAATTTGAGCGATACCGCCGCCGGCAGCCGCCTCTTGGGCGTGGGCGGGAGAGATGAAAAAATCCAGCATTGAGTGAACTCCTAGTTAACAACGCGTTGATGGCTAAGGTTGAGTGGAACGTGTTAATCAAGTGGCCTGCCAGAAGGCAGGCAGCGATTAATTCGGGGCGGGAGGCACTGGCAGACCGCGCTGAGCGTAGAAGCCCTCCACAAAGGTCGTCAATGTACCCGCTTCGATAGCTGTGCGCAAATCCGCCATGACACGCTGGTAGTAGCGCAAGTTATGCACAGTATTGAGCATGGAGCCGAGCATCTCATTGCAGCGGTCAAGGTGGTGCAAGTAACCGCGCGAGAAGTGCTGGCAGGTGTAGCAATCGCAGCCTTCCTCAAGCGGGCGGGTATCATAGCGGTGCTTGGCGTTGCGGATTTTGACCGTGCCATCAGCGGTGAACAAGTGGCCGTTTCTGGCGTTGCGGGTCGGCATCACGCAGTCGAACATATCCACCCCGCGGCGCACGCCTTCGACCAAGTCTTCCGGCTTGCCCACGCCCATGAGATAGCGCGGGGTATCGTCGGGCATCCAAGAGGGGAGGTAATCCAGTGTTTTGATCATCTCTTCTTTTGGCTCGCCGACCGAGAGCCCGCCAATGGCGAGGCCATCAAAGCCAATATCTAATAGGCCTTTGAGCGAGCGTTCGCGCAGCTCCGGGTGCATCCCGCCTTGGATAATGCCGAACAGCGCCGAAGGCGAGTCGCCATGCGCTTCGCGCGAGCGCTTGGCCCAGCGCAGCGAGAGCTCCATGGATTTTTCGGCTTCCGCGAAGGTTGCCGGGTAAGGCGTGCACTCATCGAAAATCATCACCACATCAGAGCCCAGAGCGCGCTGTACCGCCATGGACTCTTCCGGCCCCATAAAGACCTTGGCGCCGTCGACGGGGGAGCGAAAGTGCACGCCTTCCTCGGTGATTTTGCGCATCTCGCCGAGCGAAAAGACTTGGAAGCCGCCCGAGTCGGTCAAAATGGGCTTGTCCCACTGCGCGAAATCGTGCAAGTCGCCGTGGGCCTCGATGACATCGGTGCCGGGGCGCAGCCACAGGTGAAAGGTATTGCCGAGAATGATCTCCGCGCCGATCTCTTCAACCGCCGCCGGGGTCATCCCTTTGACCGTGCCGTAGGTGCCCACCGGCATGAACGCCGGGGTTTCGACCGTACCGCGGGGAAAGTGAAGGCGACCACGGCGGGCGCGACCGTCATCGGCTAAGCGCTCAAAGCGCATAAAGCATTCGTTTCGCATCAAAATAACTCGTTAATTAGCGCGTGAGCAGCATCGCGTCGCCGTAACTGAAAAACGCATAGCGCTCTCTCACGGCGGCGCGGTAAGCGTGCATGATGTTCTCATAGCCGGCAAAGGCGGAGACTAGCATTAACAGCGTCGATTCCGGCAGGTGAAAGTTGGTAATCAACGCATCGACGCAGCGCCACTGATAGCCGGGGTAGATGAAAATATCGGTATCGCCGCTGTAGGGGGTTATCTGTCCGTCCGGGCTATTCATGCAGGCGCTCTCCAAGCAGCGCACGCTGGTGGTGCCCACCGCGACGACGCGCTTGCCCGCCTGTTGGGCGGCGCGTACTTTTTGGCACGCCGCCTCGGTGACGTCGATCCATTCGCTGTGCATGTGATGCTCGCGGATATCGTCCGCGCGCACCGGTTGAAAGGTCCCGGCGCCGACATGCAGCGTGACATAAGCACTGTCGATGCCTTTTTCTGCCAGTGCATCGAGCAGCGGCTGATCAAAGTGAAGCCCCGCCGTGGGAGCGGCCACGGCGCCATCGCGGCGGGCGTAGACGGTCTGATAGCGCTCGCGGTCGCTGAGCTCATCTTCGCGGGTAATATACGGCGGCAGCGGCATGTGGCCATGCTTTTCTAACAGCGCAATCATCGGCGTTTCGCCCAGAAAACACAGCTCAAACAGCGCATCGCGGCGGCCTTCGACCACGGCGTGAATATCGCCCTCGAAGATCAGCTCGGTGCCAGGCTTAGGGGATTTACTTGAACGCAGATGGGCCAGGCCGCGGTGAGCGTCTAACGGGCGCTCCAAGAGCATTTCCACCTTGCCGCCGCTGGCTTTGTGGCCGTGCAGGCGCGCGGGGATCACGCGGGTGTCGTTAAACACCAACAGGTCCCCCGGCTCGAGAATCTCGAGTAAATCGGTGAAACGGCGGTGTTCCAGGTGGCCGTCGCGGCCATCCACGCACAGCAAACGGCAGTTGCTGCGCTGCTCGGACGGATAGCGAGCAATCAGCTCTTCGGGTAGCTCATAGGCAAAATCGGCACGCTGCATGAAACGGCTCTTATCGGTGGCCAAACAGGCGGCATAGCATAGCGCTTCACGGCGATAAAGTCAGTCTGCGGAGGTGCTGATTGCAGACGGACTGGGTAACATAGTCGTGGCTAATTCCCTATACGTTTTTGAGGTACTTATGTCTATCGAACGTCACGATACCAAAGCCCGCATGAGCCGCGCGGTCATTCATCAAGGTGTTGCCTATCTGTGCGGCCAAGTGGCCGGTCCGGAGGCGCGTCATGGCGATATTACCGAGCAAACCCACAGCATGTTGGCTCGCGTTGAGGCGCTATTAAAAGAGATTGGGGCAAGCCGCGAGCAGCTTTTAACCGCGACGATTTACCTGAAAGACGGCAGTGATTTTGCCGCCATGAATGGCGTTTGGGATGCCTGGGTGCCCGAAGGCTATGCGCCGGCACGCACCTGCGTGTGCGCGCCGATGCCCGCCGACGAGCTCAAGGTGGAAATTACCGTGACGGCGGCGGTGGGTGAATAAGCGGCTGCATGCGATTTTTTAGGAGTTTTCGGGCTTTTTCTCGGCGGGGAAGCGGGTGTCGCGCAAGCTATCTTTGATTTTTTTCAGGTGCGGCAGAAAGTCTTCACCACGGCGAAGGGTAACACCGGTCGCTAGGGCGTCGATCAGCGTGAGCTGAATCATCCGCGAGGTCATCGGCATGTAGTGGTCGGTATCCTCGGGGGTGGCGACGTCAAGCGTGGCGGTGCATTCAAACGCCAGTGGTGAGCCGGGCGCGGTGATTCCCAGCACCACTGCACCTGATTCGCGCGCTAGGCGAGCGATATCAACCAGCTCCCGAGTGCGCCCGGTGTAGGAAATAACGACGACCACATCGCCGGTGTGGCAGGCGGCGGCGACCATGCGCTGTACGAGCACGTCGACATACGCCATCACCGGTAAGTTGAAGCGGAAAAACTTGTGCTGGGCGTCTTGGGCCACCGCCCCGGAGGCGCCCAGGCCAAAAAAATGGATCTGCTTGGCTTGAATGAGGTAATCGACCATCCGTTCAACGGCGTCGGCATCCACTGTGCGGCGAGCCTCATCAAGGGCGGCGATGGTGGCGCCGAATATCTTCTGGGTGTATTGACTGGCGGCATCATTCGGCTCGACCGCACGGGTGACGTACGGTGTGCCACCGGCGAGGCTTTGCGCCAGTTTGATTTTGAAGTCGGGAAAGCCTTTAGCGCTGAAGCTGCGGCAAAAACGGTTAACGGTGGGCTCACTGACGCTGGCGGCTTGCGCGAGGCTGGCGATGCTCAAACTGGTGGCGGCGC
>JBNJFC010000086.1:0-7425 GCA_051746485.1 Pseudomonadota bacterium | reverse complement strand
TGGTATTTCTCTTTCCACTCGCTGTAGGGCATACCGTAGACGTACTCGCGAGCCTCTTCGTAATCGAGTGTTTCGCCACGCGCGTCGGCAGCGCTGACGAGCCATTTGGACAGGCAGTTACGGCAGAAGTCGGCCAGAATCATCAGGTCGATGTTCTGAACATCCTTATTGTCATCTAGGTGTTGGAGTAGGCGGCGAAAAGCGGCGGCTTCGAGCTCAGTACGGGTCGCATCGTCAAATTGCTGCATGGTGACTCCTGAGATTCATAAAGGCTAAGGCGCTGTGCATCAGCTGCATAGAGCATAACAAAAGACACCGCCCGTAGGCGGTGTCAAAGGTCAACAAAATCGTACCTAAGGGAGGAATTTAGCTTGGCTGTGATGGCGCTGTGTCACCCGTCCCCTTAGTGCCTTTTTGCTCGGCAACTTCCTCTTCGGAAAGCGCCTGATCCTTGACCTCATCGTACCAAAGGTTGTGGTGCTCTTTCGCCCAGGTTTCATCCACGTAACCGGTGGTCATGGCTTCCAGCGAGCCTTCGGTGCCGAGGGTGCCGATATAGATATGCCCCAGCGACACCGCCGTTAAGCCGAGTGCACCCACCGCATGGATGATATTGGCCCACTGCATGGTGTCGCGCCCCTGGCCATAGTTGGGGAAATCGAGTACAAAGCCACTGGCGATCACCAGCAACCCGACGGTTGCCAATAACCAGTACCAAGCTTTTTCCCCACCGTTGGCAAAGCCGGCATCCACATGGCCCTTGCCGATCAAGCCGCCGCCTTTCTTGAACCATTCCAAGTCATGCTTTTTCGGCATGTTGTCTTTGAGCAGTTTGAGCAGCATCACTACCAGCAAGATACCAAAGATGGGCCCCAGGTAGTTGTGTAGCAGCTTGGAGCCGGAAATCATGCTCGCCCAGAAAGCGTCGCCAAATAGCGTGCGGAATACAAACTTGCCATACAGCAAGTTTAAGCCCGTAAGCGCCAGCACAATAAAAAGCGACGCCACCGTCCAGTGTAGCGAGCGTATAAACAGCGACCAGCGAAAGAGTTTTTTACCGGTACGTTCCTCATCTAGGTGTTTACTCCCGATGATGAGGTAGAACAGCGTGATTACCCCGGCCATCCCTAGCACCACAATCAATCCATAGGGCGACACCCAGCGGTTACGCAGCTGGCGCCAGGTTTCACCGCTGGCATTGATCAAATTGTAATTGCTGTCAGCACGCGAATCACGGTAGTTAGCACCGGTTTCACCGCTGCGCACTTGACGCCACTGATCCGCATCAATGGCAGGGGCAGCAGTGGTCATCTCGCGTTCAGGGTCGGCCTGAGCCATCGCAAGCTGGGTAAAACCCACGCTTGCCACCAGCGCGAGTGCCAGACACAACCACCGCCATAGGTCTGAACGTATCAGGTTCATGATGGACCTCCTTACCCTTTACGGGCAGCATCATAGGCGAGGTTGTCCGCACTAGCCCGTTGGTTGTTAGACCAGGCACCGTCCTCATGGCCGCGGTGTACCACGCGCTGACGGAAAATGTCGGCCACTTCCTGCGCATCGCCAGCGAGCAGGGCTTTGGTGGAGCACATTTCCGCGCATAGCGGCAACTTGCCTTCTGCAATGCGGTTGGCGCCGTACTTTTCGTACTCTTCTTCTTTGCTTTCTGCCGGGCCACCAGCGCAGAAGGTGCACTTGTCCATCTTGCCACGCTCGCCAAAAGCGTTCTGCTGAGGAAACTGTGGCGCGCCGAACGGGCAGGCATAGAGGCAGTAACCGCAGCCGATGCACAGGTCTTTATCGTGCAGCACGATGCCGTCATCGGTTTTGTAGAAACAATCGGTCGGGCAGACTGCCATACACGGCGCGTCGTCGCAGTGCATACAGGCCACGGAAATCGACATTTCATCGGCTTCGCCGTCGTTTAGGGTTACCACGCGGCGGCGCTGAATGCCCCACTCGACGTCATTGGCGTTTTTACAGGCGGTGACACAACCGTTGCATTCGATGCAGCGCTCTGCGTCACACATAAATTTCATTTGAGCCATGGTGTTCTCCTTTGACGGCGCGGAAATGGCTACCGCGCCGTCGGTGCGTCAGGTCTGAGCTTAGGCGAGCTCAATACGACACAGGGTGCATTTTGTTTCCTGCATTTGTGTCACGGTGTCGTAGCCGTAGGTGGTGGCGGTGTTAGCCGCCTCCCCTAGCACATAGGGCGCTGTACCGTCGGGATAACGGTCGTGCAAGCTTTCGCCTTGGAACATGCCGCCAAAGTGGAACGGCATAAAGACGACTTCCCGCGCGACACGCGGCGTCACCATCGCTTTCACTTTCACGCGGCCGCCTTCAGCCCCTTCAACCCACACCATATCGCCATCGAGGATGCCGATATCGTTAGCCAGTGCCGGGTTGATCTCGACGAACATCTCCTGCTGCAACTCGGCGAGCCACGACATAGAGCGCGTCTCTTCACCGCCGCCTTCGTATTCCACCAAACGACCCGAGGTCAGAATGATCGGATAGCGGTCGGTGACGTCGTTCTCCTGAATGCTCTGGTAGAGCGTCGGCAGGCGATAATGCGAGGCCACGTCGTCCCACGTTGGGTAATCCTCGACCAGATCGCGGCGGCTGGTATAAAGCGGCTCGCGATGCTTCGGGATCGGGTCGGGGAATGTCCAGACGTTGCAACGCGCCTTGGCGTTACCAAACGGCGCACAACCATGGTCGATGGCCACACGCTGAATGCCGCCGGAAAGATCGGTCTTCCAGTTTTTGCCCTCAGCCGCGGTTTTCTCGGCATCGGTCAGGTCATCCCACCAGCCCAGATCTTGAAGCATCTGCGCATTAAACTCGGGATAGCCGTCCTCGATTTCGGATCCGGCGCTAAAGGAACCATCCGCCAGGATATTTTCCCCATCGCGCTCAACGCCAAAACGAGCGCGGAAGGTCAAACCGCCTTCAGCTACCGACTTGCTGGTGTCGTAGAGAATCGGCGTTCCGGGGTGGCCCATCTCGGCCGTACCCCAGCACGGCCACGGCAAGCCGTAGTAGTCACCATCCGCCGGGCCGCCTTGGGCCTGAAGGTTGCTGAAGCTAAAGGTGTGCCAGTTTTTCTGGTGCTCTTTCAAACGCTCCGGGCTCTGACCGGTGTAGCCCACTGTCCACATACCAGCGTTGAATTCGCGGGTGATGTCTTCAATCAGCGGCTCATTGTTTTCCACCCGGATGTTTTTAAACAGCTCCTCGGCAAAGCCTAACTTCTGTGACAACAGATACATGATCTCGTGGTCGGGCTTGGACTCGAAGAGCGGGTCGATGACCTTATCGCGCCACTGGATCGAGCGGTTGGTCGCGGTCACGCTGCCGGTGGTTTCAAACTGCGTTGCCGCGGGCAGCAGATAAACGCCGTCGGTGCGGTCGTGCATAACGCCGGCCACTGTGGGGTACGGGTCGACGATGACCATCATTTCCAGCTGCTTCATCGCCTGTTGCATTTCCGGTCCGCGGGTTTGCGAGTTAACCGCGTGCCCCCAGTAGAACATCGCTTTTAGCTTGGAACGCTGGGAAATGTTTTCGTCTTCTTCCAGCACCCCATCGATCCAGCGCGAGACCGTAATGCCACTCGAATGCATCGGCTTACCGTCAACGTATTCGGTGTCATCGAAGCGGCTTTGTAGCCACTCGTAGTCCAAACCCCAAACGCGCCCCCAGTGTTTCCAGGCACCTTCAGAGAGGCCATAGTAGCCCGGTAGCGAGTGGGACATCAGGCCCAAATCGGTCGCGCCTTGCACGTTATCGTGGCCGCGGAAGATGTTGGCACCGCCACCGGATTTACCGATATTACCCAACGCCAGCTCCAGGATGCAGTAAGCGCGGGTGTTGTTATTGCCGGTGGTGTGCTGGGTACCGCCCATGCACCAAACGATACAGCCGGGGCGGTTATCCGCTAGCCGCTTGGCTGTGTCATACATCGCCTCTTCGGGTACGCCGGTAATGCGCTCGACTTCCGACGGCGTGAAGTTCGCCACCTCAGCGCGTACTTCGTCGAGGGCGTAGACTCGCTGATTAATGTATTCGCTATCTTCCCAGCCGTTCTCAAAAATGTGCCACAACAGCCCCCAGATAAAGGCGACGTCAGAACCGGGGCGAAGGCGCACAAACTTATCCGCCTTAGCCGCCGTGCGGGTAAAGCGGGGGTCGACGACGATGATCTCAGCGTTGCTGCGCTCCTTGGCGAGCAAAATATGCTGCATGGCTACCGGGTGGGCTTCGCTGGGGTTAGAGCCGATAAACATGATCGACTTTGAGTTTTGAATATCGTTGAGCGAGTTGGTCATCGCCCCGTAACCCCAGGTATTGGCTACACCGGCGACGGTCGTGGAGTGGCAAATACGCGCCTGGTGGTCGGTGTTGTTGGTACCGGCGAGGGCGGCGAACTTGCGCAACAAATACGCCTGCTCGTTATTGAACTTGGCCGAGCCGAGCCAGTAAATGCTATCCGGACTGTACTGTTCAGAGAGCTCCAGCACCTTATTACCGATCTCTTCGATGGCATCGTCCCAACTCATGCGCTGCCATTCGCCTCCGACCAGCTTCATCGGGTATTTCAAACGACGGCTGGAGTGGCCGTGCTGGCGCAAGGAAGCACCCTTGGCGCAGTGGGCGCCGCGGTTGATCGGGTGATCAAATGCGGGTTCTTGCTTGGTCCAGATACCTTCCTGCACCTCGGCGTACACGCCACAGCCCACCGAGCAGTGCGAGCAAACCGTTCGCTTGGTTTCCACCGGCGAATCCAGTACCGGCGTTTTATCCGCCGATTCGGCGCGCTGCATCATCGGCGCGCCCATAAAGCCGGCCGCAGCAACGCCACCGGTGGCTGCCCCACTACGCTTTAAGAACTGGCGGCGGCTGATGCCCAGACCGCTCGCTTTAGAGGCGGTTGTTTTGCGAGTTAAACGCATGGCAATTCTCCTGGCGTTGGCCGTCAGTCACGCAGCGTCGCGTAGAAGGCTCGGATATGGTCGGTTTCACGGTAGTTAACCGATGCTTTATCGCGCTCTTTGGTAGGGGCGTCGGCATTGGCCAGGGTGACATGACCTACCGCGGCCGCCGCACCGGCAGCTGCCGTGCCTAGACCCACGGTTCTCATGAACCGGCGGCGCTCGGGATTGTGTGATGTTTGCATGGGGCTCTCCTCTTTCATGCTAGTTTTTTATTAGATAGGCCTTTTATGTGCTTAATGTTAGATGTTATCTGTCAAGACGCTAAGGTTGCGGTTCAACGATGCGCACCGGCGCCTCACTTGCTACGGCGCGCAGCCGCGCCTGCTCGCTCTCCATAAAAGCACTGCCTACCTCGCCAAGCGCCGCATAGAAAGGGGTATCCACTCGTGCCAGATCGCCCCAACAGTCGGCCGCCCAAGGCGCTACGTGACGGACAAAAAACGTGGCCTGCTCACGCTCGTCGGTTTCGTTCATATCCGCCTGGATCAGCATGGCCATGACTTCGCAAAGCGCCGCCAAGTGATCCTCCGGGTCGCGGGTATGTTCACTGCGCTCAATGCCAAGCGTTTTCAAATCTTGGCGCAACTCAACCAACGCGGCCTCCATCAGTTCGCCTTGGCGGTACCACGACGCATAGGGCGTGATCTCGCCCTGGATCACGCCGACCAGATGACGAAAGTGCGCACGCTCAAGCGCCTCGGGCGTTGCCGCTGCGGCGGCGTCTGACAAGCCTTGCCAGGCGGCGGCCAGGCGAGTGCCATCACGCTCAATCTCAAGCGCGGCCAGCCATTCGAGCAGCGCAACATCGGGTGCCTGACGCAAAAGCGCGGCAAGAAGTGCATAGATATCGGCCCTGAGGGCGCGCTCTTCAGGCAGGGTGTTGTAGAGAGTGCTGTGGGATAACGGCGTCTCGTCGCTCATCGCTTACACCTTCAGTTGCGCGTTGGGGTCACGGGCCAAGGTCTGCCAAACGTCTTTTACCCGGCAGTCTTCGCACATTTCGAGGCGCGCCATGGCGTCACCGGCAAAATAGGGGTGATTCGCCAGCTTCTCTTTGATCGTGGCAACGGTGCTCACCGTGGCGAACGGCTTGCCGCAGGAAATGCATGCAAACGCGGCTTCTTCGTGGCAAACGTGCCGCTCAGCACGCTCGGGCGCGGCGAAAAAGCCGGGTTCAAGCGTAATGGCGTTTTCCGGGCATGCCGCGTCGCACAGGCCACACTGCACGCAATCCGCTTCCAGAAAACTCAGCGCTGGCTGGTCGGTCCCGGCTTTAAGCGCTGGCGTCGGACAATTGCTCACGCACGCCATGCACAGGGTACAGGCGTCGCTATCGACCTTGATGGCGCCATACGCTGCGCCGCTCGGCATGTCGTGACGCTCGCCACTTGGCTCGCCTAGCGCCGCCAACCGGGCCAGCACTTGATTTAAACGTGCACGCTTTTCCGGAGCGTTAAGCGTGAGCGGCTCATCGGTGAGGGGTAGATGCTTGGGCATCGCGCTTTGCGCCTGAGTGTCATCTGCCGCAAGCGGCTGAATGCGATCAGCGTCGAGCCCCAATGATGCGAGCAGCGTGCGCGCCTGGGCGATTTGCTGGTCGAGAAACGCGGTTAACCTGGCGGGCATGTTGGCATGATACTGGAGGCGAATCTCGCCGGCACCGGCAGCCAGCCCGGTCAACCACTGGTCGTGCCCGGCGGCGCCTAGCTCTTCAAGCGGCACATCAAGCACGTGTCCGGCGATGTTGGCCCCCGCCTGCTGCTCTGCCTCCAGTGTGTCGTAGGTCACAAAGCGCAACACCGGCGCACTACCGCCGGCATCGCGATACGCGGCAAGCCAAGTCGAGAGGGTTTCCTGCTGGCGCCGGGTTTCGGGCAAACGAAACTCAATCGCCCCGGTGGGGCAGGCGCTGGTGCAACTGCCCACGCCTTGGCAAAGAAAGGGGTCGATTTCAATTTGCGATTCTATGCGCCCTTGGTGGCTTGAAATCGCATCAGCGGGGCAAACATCCAAACAGCGCGTACAGCCGACATTACCGCTTGACGAGTGGGCGCAAAGGTCGCTGTTGACTTGGAAATAGCGGGGTTTGTCGAACTCACCTACCAGCTCGGTAAACTGTTCAAGCGCGTCGCTGCGTATATCTGCCTGCTGCCAGTCAAGTACCTCGTATCCGGGCGGTGGCAAGTCTACCGGCAGGCAACGCGTAGCGTTCAGATCGAGAATCATATCGAACGCGTCACGCTCGATCAGCGCACGGGCAAGATCAAGCGGCTCATCGCCATCAAGCATGACGTTGAAGGCACCCAGATGGCCGCTGATGCGCAGTTTTTCAGCTTGTGCGCGGGTCAGCGCTTGGGTGGTGAGCGCCTCGGTGGCCGCGAGAAGATCATCATCGCTACTTTTTTCGTCTCCTCGGGCATCG
>JBNJFC010000085.1:0-7654 GCA_051746485.1 Pseudomonadota bacterium | reverse complement strand
TTACAGGTCGACAGCACCGCGGCTTCGCTGATTTGTGGCAGGCTACACAATTCTTCCAGCGCGCAATCTAACTGCGCTGGTGTAAAAGCCACCTGTTCACGCACGGCCACCGTGGCGGTACGATGATTAATTCCCAGGGCAAGAAGCGTCATGCGTTATGCGTCTTCGCTCGTGTGTCAGTCTTAAACGTGTGGGTATCGGCTTGCTCGCAAGCTAACCGGGCGAATATTCTATCACAGCCCACCTTGATCTGACGCGTACCACTTTGCCATCACCCAGCAAGCCGCTATGCTGAGCATCCGGCCACCGAATCGAGACACGCATGCCACTTCGCTTGAGAGCCTTGAATATCGCCCTACTACCGCTTGGGGCCGCGACAATTTTACTCAGCGGCTGTCAACTGGCGCCTCCTTTTAGCGGCAGTGACAGCGCGCCCGTAAGCGACCCTATGCAGACGGCACCGCCTATTACCCGTGGGCTAGATGCAAAGGGGTTAAGCACGCTACTCACGGCGGAATTCGCCGGCCAGCGAGGCAATTATCAAGCCGCCGCGCAAGGTTACATAGAGGCCTCTCAACGCTACCCCAACCCAGCGCTCGGTGAGCGTGCCACGTTTGCCGCCCGCTTTAGCGATTCGCCGGAGCTACTACACACGGCCGCCGAGCGCTGGCGCGAACTCGCCCCCGGCGATACCGCGCCTAGCCGCCTTTTGGCTGCGATTACGCTACAGCAAGGGCGTTGGGCAGAAAGTCTTGAACAGCGTTTAGCGGTGACCCGCGCCGGTGACAACGGCGAATTGACCGCCCTTGCAGAGCTCGCCGTAGCAGAGGGTGTGCCGCTTGAGCCGCTGCTCATTCGCCTGCGCGAGCACCTTGCCACCCCAAATGCTGAAGCCCTGCCCCATCACAGCGATGCCCTGATGGCAACCGCGCTTATTGAGGCCAGCGTGGGGGAAACACAAGCCGCCCGGCAACGCTTACAAAAGGCGCAAGCGTTAAGTCCGGACGCCCTTCCCCTTTGGCTCGCCAAGGCGCGCTTGTCACTAGAAACCGAAGCGTACGCCGAGGCCCGCCAAGCGGCCAAACGCGGCCTTGAGCTTAACCCCGGTGATGTACGCTTCATTTTGCTTCTCGCCCAAGCTGAAATTCGCCTTAACAATATCAGCGCCGCAGAAGCACAAACCAATGCGCTTCTTGCCAACCATGGTGGCAGCCATGATTTGCGCCTCGCGCTCGCTCAGCTCTATTTAGAAGAAGGCCACAGTGACCCGGCAAGGCGTTTGCTTCAGCCGTTGATCGGCCAAGACGATATACCCAATTTGGCCTACTACCTGCTCGGCGCCATCGCCGAGGCTGAAGGCGAGGTGGATAACGCCCTTCTTTACTATCGCCAGGTAAGTGAGGGTGAAGAGTTTATTCCCGCCCGCACCAATGCCGCCCGCATGCTCATCGAAGAAGACCGCCTGCTGGATGCCCGCGCTTTTTTGCGTATTGAGCGAATGCGCTTTGATCAGCAGTTCAATGCGCTGCTCATGCTAGAAGTCCAAATGCTCGATGAATTGGGCCGAACGGATGACGCCGATGCCCTTCTTAATCGCGAAATTGAGCGTACCCCAGACGACAATGCCCTTTTATACCAGCGGGCGATGCGCGCCTGGGAAGACGGCGACCTCATGCAAATGGAAGCCGACATTAAGCAGATTTTACAAAATGACCCCGACGATGCCATGGCCCTCAACGCCCTGGGCTATACGCTTGCCGATGAAAATATCTCCGGACGTCTGGACGAAGCGCAGGCGATGATAGAGCGCGCGCATGAACTCGACCCCGATAATCCGGCGGTCATGGATAGCCTCGGCTGGGTGTATTATCGCCAAGGCGAACTTGAACGCGCTTTACCCTGGCTCGAGCGCGCCTACGCCCAAATTCCCGATCAAGAAATTGCCGCCCACTTAGCCGAAGTATTGCACGCACTTGGGCGCGTGGAGGAAGCCCGGGCGATTCTGAAGGAAGCAATGACCTATAACCGCGAGCACCTTGTGATTGACGCCCTGTTAAAACGCCATCCGGAACTTGCTCCACAAGGCGATCAACCTTAGCCACCTTTGCCTTAACCCCTATTTCCTTAGCCTCCATTTAAGGAGTCATTATGTTTTTGCCTACACGAGTTTCCATAGCACGACTTTCGCTGACACGACTCTCACTGACACCTGGCTTGACGTCACGCCTAAGCGTTGCAGCCTTTATCCTCATGCTGCTCGCCGGCTGTGCAACACAAACACCCACGGATGAGGGCGGGCGTCAGTTAGGCCAATGGGAGGCCCAGCAAAACGACGTCGAAGCGCTACAAACCTGGTCACTCGCCGGCAAAGCGGGCTTACGCACGCCGGAGGAGTCTACTAGCGCCAATCTTGACTGGAGCCAATACCCGCACTATTTCCGCATGCTGATCAGCGGCCCCTTTGGCGGTGGTCGTACCGTGCTTGAAGGCCGCGAAGGACGCTTCTCGCTTAGCAATAGCGAAGGCCGCTTTGAAGCCAAAACCCCAGAAGCCCTGATGGAAGAGCAGCTAGGATGGTCTCTGCCCATTCGCGCCTTGCCCGACTGGGTTCGCGGCTTACCCAATGACGAAAGTTCTTATCAGCTTGAAACAGACGAATTCGGCTTCCCTCTACATCTAAAGCAAGATGGTTGGGAAATCGATTACCGGGACTGGGAGCAAGTCGACTCGCTTTGGTTACCGCGTCGCTTGGTGATGCAATACGGCGAGATGCGCATCACCTTAGTGGTGAACCGCTGGCAACCTGGCTCGGAGTAAAGCGCCACCATGGCAAAAACGCTTCACCTCCCGGCGCCAGCCAAGCTTAACCGCTTGCTGCACATTACCCGTCGACGCGAAGACGGCTATCACGAGCTGCAAACGCTGTTTCAGCTCGTGGATATAGGCGATACCATCGGCTTCACCCCGCGTGATGACAACCGCATCTTGCTCAACGAGGGTATCGACGACATCGCCCACGATGACAATCTTGTTGTGCGCGCGGCCCGCCTACTGCAGACCACAATGGAAAATCCCCGTGGCGTTAGTCTCTCGATAGAGAAGCGATTACCCATGGGAGGCGGGCTTGGCGGAGGCAGTTCTAACGCGGCCACGGTATTACTCGGGCTCAATCATTTGTGGCGGCTGAATGCCAGTATTGACCAGCTCGCCGCGTTTGGCCTGCAACTCGGTGCGGATGTCCCGGTGTTTGTCAAAGGCCACAGCGCTTGGGCGGAAGGCGTGGGCGAAAAGCTTACCTCCGTGACGCTCGACACCCCTTGGTTTGTGATTATCCACCCCGGTGTGAGCGTCTCCACGGCGGCGGTCTTCCAAGATCCAGAATTGACACGCAACACCCCGCCCATTACCATGGCGCGCGCACTGCAGGGGGGAGCGTCGACATGGCGCAATGACTGCGAAGCAGTGGTCAAAAAGCGCTATCCGCCGATTGCGGCAGCGCTTGATTGGCTTAACTGTTTTGCGCCCAGCCAACTGACGGGGACCGGCGCCTGTGTTTTTGCTGCGTTTGAAACGCATGAAGCGGCAAAGCAAATCGCACGCGACGCTTCTCAACACTGGCCAACATGGGTAGCGAAAGGCCTTAATCGCTCTCCTCTTCATGATGCTCTGGGTGGTTAAACGCCCCCAACTGTTAGATTTTTTTGGATGTTACTGGGGTATAGCCAAGTGGTAAGGCACCGGTTTTTGGTATCGGCATTCCCAGGTTCGAATCCTGGTACCCCAGCCAATCTAACGGCAAACCGCGTTTTCTCCCATGATCCCCAACACTGCAAAGGTGGCTGCGCGTGTCAAAATTGATGGTTTTCGCCGGGAACGCCAATCCCGAGCTTGCTCATAAGATTGCCGAGAGCTTGGACAGCCGAATGGGTAATGCCACGGTGGGTCAATTCAGCGACGGCGAAATCGCGGTCGAAATCAATGAAAACGTGCGCGGCAAGGATGTGTTTATCCTCCAGTCCACCTGTGCACCGACCAACGACAACTTGATGGAGCTTATCCTGATGGTCGACGCGCTGCGTCGAGCTTCAGCGACGCGTATTACGGCAGTGCTCCCCTATTTTGGCTATGCGCGCCAAGATCGCCGTGTGCGCTCAGCCCGGGTACCAATCTCCGCCAAAGTTGTCGCCGATATGATGGTTAAAGGCGGCGTTGACCGCGTAATGACCATGGATTTGCACGCCGATCAGATCCAAGGCTTCTTTGATGTGCCGGTCGACAACGTCTATGGCTCGCCGATCTTGCTCGATGATATCGAGCGTCAGAACTACAGCGACCTCGTCGTTGTCTCTCCCGATGTCGGCGGCGTCGTTCGCGCCCGCGCCATTGCCAAGCAACTCAATGCGGATTTGGCGATTATCGACAAGCGCCGCCCTCAGGCGAACCAAGCGCAAGTCATGCACATCATTGGCGAAATTGAAGGCCGCACCTGCGTGGTGGTGGACGATATGATCGACACCGCCGGCACCTTGTGTAAAGCAGGTGAGGCCCTTAAAGACCATGGCGCGAAGCGCGTGGTCGCCTACGCGACTCACCCAATTTTGTCTGGCCCGGCGGTTG
The DNA here is from genome assembly GCA_051746485.1 of Pseudomonadota bacterium. GTDB lineage: Bacteria > Pseudomonadota > Gammaproteobacteria > Pseudomonadales > Halomonadaceae > Vreelandella. The sequence continues at coordinate 3,037 of JBNJFC010000085.1, read as the reverse complement.
ATAACATCGTCAACTCCGTGCTCGATGAAGTGGTGGTGACCGACACCATCCCGCTTTCAGACGCTGCACGCCGCAGCGGGCGTATTCGTCAGCTAAGCGTTGCCGGTTTGATAGCAGAAGCCATTCGTCGGGTGAGTAACGAAGAATCTGTCAGCGCGATGTTCCACTAATCGCCTGGCAAACACGGCTCGCAAAGAGCTCCTGGGAACGTCGTCGCCTGGTCGCGGGCGGCGGCGTTTCCTTACTTTAACTAAGAGGCAACCTTAATGTCTGATTTTATCCTTAACGCCACCGTTCGTAACGACCTGGGGAAAGGTGCGAGCCGCCGCCTGCGTCGTGCGAACCAGCAAGTTCCCGCCGTCATCTACGGTGGTGAGAAAGCGCCGCAATCTATCTCCGTCGAAAAAACCGCTTTCTACAAGGCGATCGAAGACGAGTCGTTCTTCTCTTCTGTCATCAAGCTCGTCATCGAAGGCAAGGAAGAGCAGGTCGTTGTTCGTGACCTGCAGCGCCACCCTTTCAAGCCGCTTTTGACGCACGCTGACTTTTTGCGTGTTGACGCCACGCACGAAATCAACATGAACGTGCCGCTGCACGTAGTGGGCGAAGATAAGTGTGTCGGCATTAAAGACCAAGACGGTGAACTGCACGTATTGGCCAACGAAGTGGCCATCAGCTGCTTGCCGAAAGACCTGCCTGACTTCTTGGAAGTCGACATTTCTGCACTTGAGCTGGGCACAACACTGCACCTGTCTGACCTAACCTTACCGGCCGGCGTCACATCTGTTGACCTGTCGCACGGTGAAGATCACGACAACGCCATCCTCAGCATCACCAAGATGAAAGTTCGTGCTACTGACGAAGATGAAGAAGGTGAAAGCGAAGGCGACAGTGAAGGTGAAGAAGACACCAGCGCCGAGTAAGCAATACCGCGCACCTTGGGTCATGCTCGCATGACCCTCGGAATGCTATGATCAAGCGCCTCGGCGCTTGATTTTTTTTGCCGTGCTGCATGTAACGAGGGACTAAGATGAGTCAGGTGCTAGCGATCATCGGCCTAGGCAATCCCGGCGCTGAATACGCCACCACGCGACACAATGCCGGCGCGTGGTTAGTTGAAGCGATTGCCCGAGACGCCCATGTAGAACTTCGGCCAGAAAAGAAGTTTCTTGGCCTTTACGCCAAAGTTAACGTTTCCGGCCATACGGTGCACTTACTCAACCCTACGACCTTTATGAACCGCAGCGGTGCCTCTATCGCGGCGCTATGCCAGTTTTTTAAGCTCACCCCAGAGCAGCTTTTGGTAGCCCACGACGAGCTTGATTTACCCCCCGGCCAGGCACGCTATAAAGCCGGTGGTGGTCACGGCGGGCATAATGGCCTTCGCGATACCATTAGCGCCCTGGGCAACCAAAATCAGTTCCATCGATTGCGAATCGGTATCGGCCACCCCGGCAATGCCAAGCAAGTGATTCATTACGTGCTAACTCGCCCCGGCAAAGTAGAGCAAAACGCCATTGAGCACGCCCTTGATGAGTGTCTCGCTACGCTGCCACAGGCGCTCGACGGCGATTGGGCGAAAGCCATGAACCGCCTGCATAGCGTAAAATAGTCACACCGTTTACTTGCTTGTGTTTACCAACTTATTGTTACTGACTTTTTACTCACTTCTCTTTGGGTAGCGCTGGCACTTTAATAGCCACTGTGCGCCCAAGCGGCTAGGATTGATCTTATGGGTTTTAACTGCGGCATCGTCGGCCTTCCCAACGTCGGCAAATCCACGCTCTTTAACGCGTTGACCAAGTCGGGTATCGACGCGGAAAACTTCCCCTTTTGCACCATCGAGCCCAATGTCGGCATCGTGCCAATGCCGGACCCGCGCCTTGATAAACTTGCCGAGATCGTCAAGCCGCAAAAAGTCCTGCCCACCACGATGGAGTTTGTCGATATCGCAGGCCTAGTGGCCGGTGCATCGAAAGGTGAAGGCCTGGGCAATAAATTCCTGGCTAATATCCGGGAAACGCAAGCGATTGCACACGTGGTGCGCTGCTTCGATAACGACAACGTCATTCACGTGGCCAATGAGATTGATCCGCGTGCAGATATCGAAACCATCAACCTTGAACTGGCGCTAGCGGATCTCGACACCGTTGAAAAAGCCAGCCAACGCTTGGTGCGCGTAGTGAAAGGCGGCGATAAAGACGCCATTGCCACCAAGGCTGTACTGGATAAGGTTCAGCCGCACTTAGCCGAAGGGCAACCGCTGCGCAGTTTCGGGCTAAGCGACGACGAAAAACAGCAGGTAAAAAGCTTTGGCTTTTTGACCCTAAAGCCAACGATGTACATCGCCAATGTCAACGAAGACGGGTTCGAAAATAACCCCTACCTCGATGTGGTCAACGACATCGCCGCAGAAGAAGGTGCCGTTGTCGTGCCGGTGTGCAACCAGATCGAAGCGGAAATCGCCGAGCTCGAGGATGAAGAACGTGCCATGTTCCTCGATGAGATGGGCATGGAGGAGCCTGGATTAGACCGCGTCATTCGGGCCGGCTATGCGCTACTTGGCCTGCAAACCTACTTTACCGCAGGCGTGAAAGAGGTTCGTGCCTGGACGGTGAAAGAAGGCGCTACGGCGCCGGAAGCCGCTGGCGTGATTCATACCGACTTCCAAAAAGGCTTTATCCGCGCGGAAGTAGTGGCTTACGAAGATTTTGTGGCACTCGGTGGCGAGCAAGGCGCCAAAGACGCGGGCAAATGGCGTTTAGAAGGCAAAGAGTACATTGTGAAAGACGGCGATGTGATTCACTTCCGCTTCAATGTGTAACCTGCGGGACACCTTCTGAACCAAACCCGGCGCAATCTCGGGTGCTTCAGCTCCGAGTCAAGCCGGAGAGGCCAGGGAAGGCCTCAGCGACGGCGTAGCCGCCGCGATTGCTTTTCGCCTTCCACTGTCGGTGGCCGCTGTTGTTCGGTGATATATTCTTTCACCATATCCAGAGGCGCTCCGCCGCAACTCACGGCGCAATAAGACGGGGAC
>JBNJFC010000084.1:4791-7688 GCA_051746485.1 Pseudomonadota bacterium | reverse complement strand
CGCCGATAAAATGCACGTTGCGCTGTTCGTAGCTGTACTGGGCGCGAAACGTCCGTGCCGTTTTGCCGTCTGGGTGATAGTCAGGTTTTGGGTTTTTATACATTTTCCAAGCGTAGGTAATCAATCGCGCGGCAGAGCGTTTGAGAATACCGCAGTTGTTAATCAGCCCGCTTAATGCCCGAACGGTGTAGGCACCCCGGCTAAACCCAAACAGGTAGATGCGATCACCGGGGGCGTAGTTCTGCACAATGTAGCGATAGCCATCCAGGATGTTTTTATGCAGCCCCACGCCGGTGGCCCCTGCACTGAGGCTATTGTGGTACGAGCCCAACCCCCAGTCGTAAAACACGTGCTGTTTTATTGCTTCCGCTTGAGGCGTCACCGCACGGGCGAGCTTTAGCACATTGGTGGGGAAATCGTTATCTAAATCTTCTTCCGGTCGGTTCCAGGTGCCGTCTGCGCATACCACGATATGGGCCATGGGGTGCCTCGCTATAAAAGGGCCTCGTAGCGGCCATATTTATCGGAATTGGCGGCAGAAGGCATCGGTAATCGCCCATAAATCCGGCGTTAGGTGTTGCTCGACCTCGGCGCGGATGGCGTTTGGCACGCCGCCATAGAAGGCTTCAGCGATACCCCCGGCAATGCAGGCTTGAGTGTCGCTGTCACCACCCAGCGACACCGCGTTACGGACCGCCGCTGCGTACGAATCCGCTTCAAGAAAGGCGATAATGGCTTCCGGTATGCTGCCCTGACAGGACACATCGAAATGGTAATGCGGGCGAATGTCGTCCAGTGTGCGCGCCAGGTCATAATCAAATCGCTCGGCGACGGTGTTGCGAATGGTGGCTTTATCCACGCCGATTCGCGCCAAAAACACGGCCAGCGCCGTGGCTTGTGCACCTTTGATGCCTTCGGGGTGGTTGTGAGTAATCTCGGCGGTAGCTTTGGCCTGGGCGAGCACCTCGTCTTCTGTGGAGTAAGCAAAACCCACGGGGCTAACGCGCATGGCCGACCCATTGCCCCAGCTGTAGTAGGGCCCGGCGCTATCGGCGCCCAGCCATTGGATAAACGAGCCGCCGTAGCCCGCATCGGGGTACTGCCTGCCGATCTTCCGGACGGCATCAACGTAGGGCGTCTCATTAAGAATCGCACTGGCAATCGCCACGGTAAGGACGCTGTCGTCAGTGAAGCGAGACTGTGCCTGAAACAGCGGAAAGTGGGTGGTTTTGACGGGCTGATGCTCGTACACCGAGCCAATGATATCCCCCGCTATCGCGCCAATCATCGATTCCCCCGACCGCCGGTCTATATTGTCTGCTTAGCTTCATGATGACTCTTAGCATAGTGCAAAAATGGCTCTTCGACGTTGAGTGTGGAACCCGTCCCTTGCTAGGTCAGAATACGACCACCACAACAGAGATTTATCAAAGGCTCTGGTTGACCTTCTGGCCTTTCCGAGCCGCATATTTTAGGTTGTCCTGGGTGGAGCCACCATCGAGAAGGAAAGTGCAATGCTGAAAACGTTGGAAGCGGGTTTACAGGCCTGGATGTTGCCGGGCATTTCGGCGTTGCTTGCCGTAATAGCCAGTTACACCCTCTACCGGCTGACGCTAGCGGTGATCCGGCACTTTTCGAAACGGCGAACCGTCCCCCGGCTGTTTCTGGACGCGGCTGCCAAAGCGCTAGGCTTGGTCACCTGCCTGCTGGTACTCAGGGCTACGCTCAATGGCGCTCCGGATGACCTGCTGCTCTTGGCGCCGGTGAAACAGATCGTCACATTGCTACTGATTTTGTCACTGACGTGGGCAGCGGTTCGCCTGACCTCCGTCATTGGCGACGTTATCGTGTTGCTGAATCCGGTATTGGAAGGACAGTGGAAACGGGCCCGCAAAGTAGAGACACAGACACGCTTTTTGGTCCGTTGTCTGAATGTCCTCGTTATCATCGTGGGCATTGGTGCCGCGCTGATGACCTTCGAGCCGGTACAGAAAGTGGGCGCCAGTCTGCTGGCGTCCGCAGGTGTTGGCGGCATTGTTCTGGGTTTTGCGGCACGGCCGGTACTCAGTAACCTGTTGTCGGGCATTCAGATTGCGCTCACCCAGCCGTTCCGCATTGATGATGTGTTGTACGTGCAGGACGAGTGGTGCTGGGTCGAGGAAGTAACAGCAACCTATGTCGTCCTGCGGGTGTGGGACCAGCGCCGGTTTATCGTGCCGTTGCAGTGGTTTATCGAGAACCCTTTCCAGAACTGGTCGCGGAATACGACGGATTTGCAGGGCACGGTCTTTATTTGGGTTGATTACACCATGCCCATCGAGCCACTGCGCCAGGAGTTCTCGCGCTTGCTGGATACGATGAAACAGTGGGATGGCAAGGTGGCGACGGTTCAGGTTACCGACTCCAATGATCAGGCGCTGGAGGTCCGCTTCCTTATGAGTGCACGTAACTCCAGCCAAAACTGGGATCTACGATGCGCTATCCGTGAGGGGATGGTGACGTTTATACAGCAGCATTACCCCTCGCAACTGCCCCGCCTTCGTGCGCGATTGATGGATACGTCTCCGGAATTTGAGGGCAGCACCGAACAACCGGACTGACCTCCAAAGAGAACCGCCTGAGGCTTCTGGACTTATAAGCAATCGTTTGCCAATCCCGCCCACCCCAATCGCTGCGGGAGGATCCTTCAAAAATCGGCGTCAGCCTTGGCAAACTCAGTTAACGTCGCCCACAACGGGCGACCGGGACGCAACGTGATGGTATCTCCCACCCGCATGATCTCAAGCGTTTGGATACCGTCGCCATAAGCCAACTCATTGGGCAAGCAGCCCCCTGCTGAGAGCTCATTTGCCAAATCTCTGTCGAGGAATGAGAGCAGGCTATCTTCTCCCAGCGAC
>JBNJFC010000084.1:0-4691 GCA_051746485.1 Pseudomonadota bacterium | reverse complement strand
GGGGCTGGAGCTACGCCGATGTCTTGCCCTATTTCAAACGGGCCGAAGACTGCATCTACGGTGCCGATGACTACCGAAGTACTGGCGGTCCGGTGGGTATTTCCAACGGCAACAATATGCGCAACCCGCTTTACCGTGCGTTTATCGAAGCGGGGGAACAGGCAGGTTACGGCAAGACCGACGACTACAATGGCTACCGTCAGGAAGGTTTCTGCCGCATGGACATGACCGTGCGCAACGGCGTGCGCGCATCGACGGCTAATGCGTACCTCAAGCCCGCGCTTAAGCGCGACAACCTCCATCTGGAAATGCATGCGTTGACCCAACGCGTGATCATGGACGGCCAGACCGCTGTCGGCGTCGAGTATCAGCAACGCGACCAGACCGTGCGGGTTCGCGCGCGCAAGGAAGTCATCGTCTCGGCCAGTGCCTTCAACTCGCCTAAACTGCTGATGCTCTCCGGCATCGGCCCGGCGGCGCAGCTACGTGAGCACGGTATTAACGTGGTGCAGGATCTGCCCGGTGTCGGCGAGAACCTCCAGGATCACCTCGAAGTCTGGGTTCAACGGCGCTGCACGCAAAAGATCACGCTCAACGGCTGGCTTAACCCCGTCGCCCAGGGCTGGATCGGTGCCCGATGGCTGCTCACCAAAACGGGGCTGGGTGCGAGCAACCAGTTCGAATCCAACGGCTATATCCGCAGCCGGGCCGGTCTGAAGTGGCCTGACCTCCAGTATCATTTTCTCGCTGGAGCCATTGCCAATGACGGCTCCAGCGCGGTTAAGGGGCACGGCTTCCAGGCGCACCTAGGCCACAACAAGCCCCAAAGCCGCGGCCGTGTCTGGCTGCGTTCCGCAGACCCGGCCGACCCACCTTGGATGCTGTTCAATTATCTTGCCGAGGAAGCCGACAAACAGGCCTACCGGGACGGGTTACGCCTTACCCGCGAACTCTTCGAGCAATCCGCTTTCGATCCCTACCGCGGCGAAGAAGTTTCACCCGGAAAGAATGTGCAGACCGATGACGAAATCGACGATTGGCTCGCCAAAACCGCCGAGACCGCCTACCACCCCTGCGGTACCTGCCGCATGGGGGACGATGACATGGCGGTGGTAGACCCGGACTGCCGTGTGCGCGGTGTGAACCACCTGCGCGTCGTCGATTCGTCCATCATGCCGACGGTCACCAATGGCAATATCAACGCCCCCACGATCATGATCGCCGAAAAGGCGGCGGATCATATCCTGGGCCGAGAGCTCCTTCCCCCCTCGCAAGCAAAGGTATATTTCGCCGAGGCATGGGAGGATCATTAGAGACTGGCCGCCCCGGCAAGACAATAAAACTCGGTCTAAAGGGCGCTGCAATTAATTTGAGCTGCGTTACCCAAAGCCGAGTTGCTCAACGACCTGCTCTATTCTTTGCCGATCATTCCCGGTTAACGTTTTAAGCGGCAGAGGCAAACAAGGTTGGGTCACATTCCTCGTTATTTCGGCCATGGTGGCCACCACCCTCAAGCTACCGCCGTAGTCGCGATAAAGCGCCCAAAGCGGTTCAAGTTCATGGCTGAGGGCCTGTGCTTTATCAGGCTCTCCAGTCTGAGCCGCGCGGGTAATCGCCAGCGCTATTTCGGGAAACAAACCCGCCAATACCGAGTACCAGGCATCGCAGCCAGCATTAAGCCCCGTCGCGGCCATCGGGTCGCCGCTGATGCCGATGGTGACATCACCAGGTATTAATGCGCGCAACCGCTCAACTCGTTCCCTCGCGGCGGCCTGGTCGCCTGCGACCGGGGGAATCTTAATGGAGTGAACCTGCGGCAACTGCGCGATGCGGCCATGCAGTTCGTCGCTGAACGTAAAATGCGTGGTGCCGGGGTTGTCGTAAACGCAGAGCGACACGCTGAGCGATTGGCCTACTGTTTCATAAAGACCAAAGACTTCATCCTCGGTGAGTGTTTGGTAAGAAACCGGTGCCAATAACACGCCACTAGCGCCTGCCTGCTGGGCGTTTTCTGCATGGATTAACACATCTCGAGTACGCAGTGCGCCAATGCCAACGATAACCGGCACCTTGTCGGCACTCGCCACGGCGAGCTGGGTAGCGAGAGCACGCTCCGCTTGGCTTAAATAGGCATAGCTGCCGGTGGACCCCAACGCCCCGATAGAATCCACCTCTGCCTCGGCTAAGTGTTCCACTAAGCGAATAAACTCGCGTTCTCGAAGCCCCTGCTCATTCATGGGGGTTAACGGAAAGGCACTCAGGCCGGAAAACATTTGCTTATCCTTGATATAAACGCGGCCAGACCCTAGTGAGCAGCTGACCGCTGAAAATCGTTAACCGAGATACTGGCAAATTTTTCCAGAAAAAACACGAGCGATTCAGGATGGTGAAAGCGCTCGCTAAAAGCTTCCTGACCTTCCGGCGAGTGGCGGGTAATATTAGCCTCATATTCATCACCCACTTTGAACACGTTGGCGTGGTTTTCGCGCTCGCCTTCGCGGTGGATCGCAGTGAGTCCTGTTTGTTGGTGGAGCATAGCGCGCAAATGGCTAGCGGCGTTTCGCTCTTCTTCGGTGGCCCATAACGGCTGATCACGGTTACCGTAATGGTAAAGCAACATAGCGAGTAACAGCGCAAAAATGCTGCTGATCAGCACCCAAGTGAGAGTCACGCCTGATACCGGCACTAACACCATGACCACCAGCTGTACCCCGCCACCTATCGCTAAGGCAACAGCCAACGGACGCCACATACGTGGGCTCATGACGCTGCGCTGAAGGCTTGTCCCCCACAGCCCCAACACGGCAAAAAAACCGACGACCAGATAGACCGCTGCCAACGGTGTGCCGCCGCCCATTAGCACGGCGACAATACCAATTACCAGTAATAGACTGTAGAACGCTGCCAGTAGGCAGTAGGCACGCTTTAAGGTCATGGGGGTCTCCTGAGCATCACAGTTGTTATGTAGACATCTTGTTCCTCGGAGTATAGCCAATTCACCCAAGCGTGCCCGTAGGCCTGCGATTTGCGCTTAACGTTGGGGCATGCCAGCGAATTGAACACCCGATAGGCGTGCCATGTCGTAATTCCAAGTCGCCAGGTCATCGTGATTAAAGTCGCTTAACGACGAATGCCCGCAGGCGCGCGCCATTACCTGCATAAGCTCGGTCGAGGCGTTTAAGAAGGTATGAAGCCGTTTTGAGGCAACTTCGACGTCCAAACGCTTTCGCAACGTTTCATCTTGAGTCGCAATACCCGCCGGGCAGTGGTTGGTATGGCATATCCTCGCGCCCACGCAGCCCACCGCCTGGATGGCACTATTGGCCAGTGCAATGCCGTCAGCGCCAAGGGCCATGGCTTTGACAAAATCCATCGGCACGCGCAGCCCGCCAGTGATGATCAGCGTCACACGGCCGCTGGCCTTGGCGCTGTCCAGGTAGCGACGGGCGCGGGCCAAGGCGGGAATCGTCGGTACGCTGATATGGTCGCGGAACATAGTGGGAGCGGCGCCGGTACCGCCACCGCGGCCGTCAAGAATCAGATAATCCGCTCCGGCATCGAGGGCAAACTGAATATCGCGCTCGATATGGTTAGCACTGAGTTTGAAGCCGACCGGTATACCGCCGGTTATCTCGCGTACGCGCCCGGCAAAGCGTTGAAAATCCGCCACGCTGGTCATATCTTCAAACGTAGGCGGTGAGCTTGCCGCCGTACCCTCTTCTAGATTGCGCACCTGAGCAATTTTAGCGGTATTTTTATTTGCCGGCAGATGTCCGCCGGTGCCGGTTTTAGCCGCTTGGCCGGCCTTAAAATGAAAAGCTTGAACGCGCTCTAAAAGCGCTTCGTCGTAGCCGAATTTAGCGCTGGCGAGCTCGTAGAAGTAGCGGGTATTTTCCGCCTGCTCTTCGGGCAGCATGCCCCCTTCTCCTGAGCAAATGCCTGTGCCCGCCATTTCGGCGCCTTTGGCCAGGGCGATTTTGGCTTCCGGAGAGAGCGCACCAAAACTCATGTCTGACACCATCAGCGGGGTTTTCAGCGTTAGCGGCTTTTTAGCCTCTGGACCGATCACAAGCTCGGTGGCCACCTCGGCATCTTCCATCAATGGTTTGGTTGCCAGCTGAGCGGCCATCAACTGCAAGTCATCCCATTGAGGCAAGGTGTGACCGGGAACCCCCATAGCATCCACCGGGCCGTGGGGGCCTGTCTTTGAAAGCCCCTCTTTGGCCAATTGATGAATGAACTCAACGGTAGGCTCTTCCGCTGTCGCCTTGGCGGCAGGTGGTTCGTTATCTGCTGCGCTTTGTTCGTTTGCCTCTGAGGAGGAGCTCTCTTTACCTATGTCATCGTCATTAAACTGGGTATGCGAACCGTCGCAGTAAGGTGGATTTTTTGTATGCTTACAGCGACAGAGAAACGCCGTCTCGCTTTTTTCCGCCACAAACGCTTGTGGCTCGATGTCGGTATCGGCGTGGGAGCCATCGCAGAAAGGCTGATCGCTGGAGCGCCCGCAGGCACAAAAGTAATACTCTTCGCCTTGGGTTAATTCGACATCAATTGGCTTGTTATCCGCCACGACAGGTTGGCTCATTGCACGTTTCCTCTTGCTTTGCGTTACGGTCATGAAACATCAGTGCCCGTCTTGAGCACTGCTGAGCAGATTATTGGGGTCATTGCGCTCGACTTTCAGACTA
>JBNJFC010000083.1:0-7693 GCA_051746485.1 Pseudomonadota bacterium | reverse complement strand
GATATTTCTCATTAAGATAGTATGATTTTTCTCATACCAAGAAAGTGGGGCGTTAGGTAAGCAGGGTAGGGGATGCCATCAGAGGTCATGTGTCATCAAGGCCAGCCGATTTCGCTGGCCTTAAAAATCAGAAAGGTATAACGGACCGGGTTATTTCACCGCAGCGCGGTACGCTCGACGCCGTCTTCCTTGCCGAGTAGCAACACATCGGCGCCGCGGGCGGCGAACAAACCATTGGTAACCACGCCGACGATGCCGTTGAGGGTTGCCTCCATCGTTTTGGGGTCGTCGATCATAAAGTCATAGCAATCGATGATTTGGTTGCCGTTATCGGTCACCACTCCCTCGCGATAAACCGGCTCGGCGCCGAGCTTCACCAGCTCCCGGGCGACGTAAGAGCGCGCCATGGGAATGACTTCAATGGGTAAGGGAAATTCGCCTAGCTGGGCGACGTATTTGGAGCCATCGGCGATGCAGATAAAGCGCTCTGAGCACGCCGCCACGATTTTTTCCCGGGTAAGCGCCGCACCGCCGCCTTTTATCATTTGTAAGTAAGCGTTCACTTCATCTGCGCCGTCAATATAGAAAGGCAGGGTGCCGCTGCTGTTGAGTTCCAGCACATCGATCCCCACGCCTTTTAAGCGCTTGGCGCTGGCATCCGAGCTTGCCACCGCGCCCTTGAAACGGTCGGCGAATTTGCCTAGGCGGTCGATAAACAAATTGGCCGTGGAGCCAGTGCCAATGCCGAGCACGGTGTCTTTCTCAAGCCAGGGTTCGATCTCTTTGATGGCGGCGTCAGCCACAGCGGCTTTCAGTTCGTCTTGGTTCATGGGGCGCCTTTCGTTGGGTCAAAGGAAGGGTAAGTGAACAGTAGAGGCCATAGTATAGCGGGGGAAAAGCGCGCTGCCGATGTTGAAGTGCTAGACGCCACTAGGCGCTATCTGCTACCAATAGAGGCTTTGTCTGACCTGCGCCGTGATGGCCATTACTCCTGTGGGATACCAGCATGCTCGAAGCAACCGTGAAGAAAATCCTCCAAGCCCGCGTTTACGAAGCGGCTTGCGAAACCCCGATTTCCCCCGCCCCTTTTCTGTCACGCCGCTTCAACAACACGATTTTAATAAAGCGTGAAGATCTGCAGCCGGTCTTCTCCTTCAAGATTCGTGGCGCCTACAACAAGATGGCGCAGCTTACCGAAGAGCAAAAAGCCAAAGGCGTGATCGCGGCCTCTGCCGGTAACCATGCCCAAGGGTTGGCCATGGCGGCCAAGCAGATGGGGGTCAAAGCTACCATCGTGATGCCGCGGATTACCCCGGAGATCAAGGTGCAGGCGGTGCGCGCTCGTGGGGCCAAGGTGATACTGAAAGGCGATGCCTTTGCCGCTGCGGCTGAGCATGCTCAGGAGCTGATCAAAGAGCACGGCTATACCTATATTCCGCCGTTTGATGATATCGATGTGGTGGCCGGGCAAGGCACCATTGCGGTGGAAATGCTGCGTCAGCACGCCGGGCCCATTGATGCCATCTTCGTCCCTGTAGGCGGTGGCGGGTTAATTGCCGGCGTGGCGGCCTACGTGAAGTACCTGCGCCCGGATATCAAAGTCATCGGGGTAGAGTCCGAGGACAGCGCCTGCCTGAAAGCGGCGCTCGAGGCCGGTGAGCGTGTCGTGCTCGACCAGGTTGGCGTGTTTGCCGAAGGGGTCGCGGTGGCACAAATTGGCGAAGTGCCGTTCTCCGTCATGCAGCACCTGATCGACGGCGTGATTACCGTCAGCGCCGATGAGATGTGCGCCGCGGTGAAGGATATTTTCGAGGATACCCGCGCGGTGTCTGAAACGTCCGGGGCACTCTCGCTGGCGGGGCTGAAAAAGTACATTCAGCAAACCGGTGCGGAAGGCCAGACGCTGATGTGCATTAATTCGGGCGCTAACACCAACTTTGATCGCCTTCAGCATATTGCCGAGCGTACCTCGCTAGGCGAGCAGCGCGAGGCTATTTTGGCTGTCACCATTACGGAGAAACCGGGCAGTTTTAAAAAGTTCTGCCGCACACTGGGCAAGCGGATGGTCACTGAATTTAGCTACCGCTACGCCGATGCGACCGAGGCGCATATTTTCGTCGCCGTGCAGGTGAAACCTGGCGGAGAAGACCGCCAAGTCGTCATCGATAAACTCACCGAGGCGGGCTACCAAGTAGAAGACTTGACCGACAATGAGCTTGCCAAAGTACATATCCGCCACTTAGGCGGCGGGCGGCCTAGCGAGCAGTTTGCCGAAGAGCTCTACCGCTTTGAATTCCCTGAGCGCCCTGGGGCGCTGATGAACTTCCTCACGCAGCTGCCGCATGATTGGAATATCTCGCTTTTCCACTATCGTAATCACGGTGCAGCCTATGGACGTGTGCTGGTGGGCATGCAAGTGCCAAATGGTGACCGTGTGAACGTCGAAAAACATCTTAATGCTATCGGCTACCGCTACTGGAAAGAGAGCGATAACCCGGCTTACCGGCTGTTTTTGGCGTAATGTCATCAAATACGGCTGAGGTGAGCGATTACTTACCTGCAGCCGTTGATCTGCTCAGCGGTTTGATCTTTGGCAAACGTTTAAACAAACGCTGTTCGATAACGCCTTTAGCCATTGCGAGACATAGCCTATTGGCCCTATAGTCTTAATTAGAATAGTTATCAGCAAAATAAAGGAAAAACGTCATTCCGCGCGGGGCAAGCTTATCAGCAAGCGGGGTGATAAAAGTCTAATAAGACGCTGAAAACTATGTATTTTGCAATTATGTATTTGGCAAATACGTGTTTGGCAACTGTGGTAAATTATGGAGAAGCAACATGCGTCGTAAAAAGCCGGATATGATCATGGCTCTGATGTTGGTGTTTGCGCTGGGGGTATTGGTAACGGGGTACGCGCAGGCGCTCGCCGGGAGCTAATCGTTATCGTTTAAGTTTTATATCGATAACGACGGATCACTATACCCGCTAGCATAGACACAAAACGGCCGCGTCGCTAAATGCAACGCGGCCGTTTTGTGTCTGTTTCCTGTGGAAATTAAGGCCGCACGATCTTCGTGTCGGTGACGATGGCGCTGAGAGGAATGTCCCACGGCTCGGTCGGAAGCGCTTTTACCTCTTGGCAGGCGTGGGCAACGCCAATCAACCGCGGTGCCGGGCGACGGTGGCGTACAAAGGCGAGCGTGCGGTCGTAAAAGCCGCCGCCCATGCCCATACGGTTGCCATGGGCATCGAACCCCACCAGCGGGGCGATGAGCGTATCGAGCGCCCATGCTGGCAGGCGATTGCGGCGTTGAGCGCTAAAGCGTGGCGTGGGCTCCCATATATTGAAGCGGTTCTTCACCATGGGCGTGTTAGGGCGGTAAGCGACAAACCAGAGCGAATTTTTGGCTAGAGGGCGCAATACCGGCAGATATACGTCTACGCGGCGCGCGCGAAACCACTTTATCATCGGCGTTGGGTCAATTTCACCGTGAACGGGCAGGTAGAGGCTTACGCGCCGGGCGCGCTGAATTTCGGGCAGTGCTTTGAGGCGCTCGCTCAGTTTCTCGGCCGCAAGGCGTTTCGCTTGGGGCGAAAGGACGCGTCGGCGGCGTTTTAGCTCGCGGCGCAGTGCGGCTTTTTCAATCGGTGCCGTGGTTGCGCGAGTGTTGGCGATAGCATCGTTGGCGGGCATAGCGAGTGTTTCTCGGCAGTGAGTTCCCCAGAGTGCCGCTGTCGTTCTGGCCCTGAACCCAAAGGTTCAGGTGGGTGGCCGCAGCCAAACCGTCAGGCTTTCCGTCGCACGGACATGCACACGGGTCTGGCTAGCATTTGGCCCCCTAGGTATTGCGCATAGGCTCGAGGGACGTAAACGACTGGCGCACACCCCAGGGAACTTCTTTATCCTAACAGAGCGGTTGCCGATACCAAAGGGCGCATGCAATTTACGGCTCTGAAGGCGGGCGGCTTTTCTCTAGCGCGTTTTCTAGACGCTCGCTCAAGCGAGTGATATCGGCCTCGTAGTCGCGGCGTTCATCCAGCGTTTCCAGTAGTTCATGGGTGATATTGAGTGCCGCCATAATGGCGATGCGCTCGCTACCTAACACGCTACTCTGCGAGTGAATACCGTGCATGGCGCGGTCTAAGTAACGCGCGGCTCGCTCCAGTTTCGTCTCTTCGCCTGGGTCGCAGGCAATCACATAGTTGCGACCGAGTAGGGTAAGTTCTTTCGTTGGCCGCTTAGCGTTACTCATCAAAGGCTCCGGCACGGGTCATTTGATTGACCGATGCGTTAACATCACTGCAATAGGAAGGATGATTGCTATTCACTATAAGAGAGCCACTTGCGCGGGGTCAACGCGCAGGCGCGAACGCTATGGTTTTCTAGCGATCAAAACGTTTCTAACGACTTAACACCGTACGTCATCGGCGTATGAGCCTCCCATAGAAAAAGTGAGTTATTCGCATGTCCCTAATCGACGAGCGCCAAGATTTTTCTGACGTCGCAGATGTTTTCCTCCTCCACGGCAGCATGCAGTCGCCGGCGTTTTTAGACGGGCGGTTGTGCGCGTTGCTGGCGCTTAAGGATGTCTCCGCCGAGGCATGGCTGGATGAGGTGTGCTTGAGCCTCGGCGTTGATCAACCTAAGGATCAGGCCAGCGCAGAGCGGTTGCTCGGCTGGCGCAAGCAGACCCTTGACGCGCTTAGTGCCAGCGAAATGAACTACACGCCGCTGCTACCTGATGAACTTTTCTCTCTTGCTGAGCAGGCCCAAGGGCTTAAAGAGTGGACGCAGGGCTTTGTCGAAGTGCTCGATGAAGCGGTGGATGACGCGTTGCGCCAGCGCTGGTCGCAAACCCTGCGTGAGGCGCTGGATGACTTGCCGGCGCTTTCACAGATCGAAACCGACATCGACGACAGCCCGGAAAACGAAAACGATCTGTTTGCCCTGACTGAGCACGCGCGTATGGCGGCCATGATGCTGTATACCGAGCAGCATCCCGGTCAACCCCAGGTAGAACAGACCGATACGCCTGTCCATTGAGCGCACCATTGCCTTGCGAGTCAAAAAACGGCTTTATTCAATAAAAAGGAGTTTGCATGCTGCCTGATGTAATACCACGCCCCGCGACTATCTCGCCGGAAACCTACCGCGCGCGCCGCGAGGCTCTGGTGCGCCAGCTGCCCGCGTCGGCCGCCGTGCTCTTGCCCGGCGCGTCATTGCTTACGCGCTCTAATGACAGTGAATTCCCGTTTCGCCAGAACAGTGACTTCTATTACCTGACGGGCATGACCGAGCCCGACGCGCTACTGGTGCTGTTGCCGGGCGAAGGCGAGGACGGCAACGGAGAAAGCGTCGTGTTCTGCCAAGACCGTGACGCGACTTTGGAGGCATGGACGGGGCGACGCCTTGGTGCTGCAGGCGTAATGAAAGAGCACGGCCTGGATCACGCGTTTGAGAACACCGAGCGCGATGAACGCTTAGGCGAGTTGCTCCGTGGCCGCGAACAGCTCTACCTGCCGCTGGAAAACCCTGAGGCCATCACCTTGGCTGAAGACGCCTACATGCAGGCGAAAGCGGGCCAACGCCGTGGCCAAGCGCCGGTGCGTGGTTGGCAAGATATAAGCCCTCTAATTCATGAGATGCGTTTGATCAAAGGCGAAGAAGAAATCGACGTGTTGCGACATGCGGCGGCAATTTCCGCCCGCGCGCATTGCCGTGCCATGCGGGCCGCGGCACCAGGGCTTTTTGAATACCAACTTCAGGCGGAGTTAGAGCATGAATTCATGTGGCAAGGCGGCAGCGGCCCGGCGTACAGCACCATTGTTGGCGGCGGTGCGAATGCGTGCGTGTTGCACTACATTGAGAACAGCGCGGCGCTACAGGCGGGCGAGCTTGTTTTAATTGACGCTGGCGCTGAATTTGACCTCTATGCGGGCGATATTACCCGTACGTTCCCGGTATCTGGCACGTTCAGCGCGGCCCAGCGCGACGTTTACCGTGTCGTGTTGGCTGCGCAGGAGCGCGCGGTCGCAGCCGTCGAGCCCGGCACGACGCTAAAAGACATTCATCAAGGCGTAGTGCGCGACCTTACCCAAGGGCTGATGGAACTGGGCTTGCTGGAAGGCGACGTGGATGCACGCGTGGAAGACGAGAGTTATCGCCGCTTCTACCTGCATTCGACATCGCATTGGCTCGGGCTTGATGTCCACGATGTCGGCACTTACCGCCTTGATGCGGATACTCCCCGCCCACTGGCACCAGGAATGGTGTTGACCGTCGAGCCAGGGCTCTACATTCCCGACGACGTCGACATTCCCGTTGAATATCGCGGGATAGGCATCCGTATCGAAGACGATGTAGTCGTGACGGATAGCGGCCATGAGGTGCTTACATCGGATGTGCCCAAACAGATAGCGGATATCGAAGCCTTAATGAGCAAGAAATAACCAATACACGAAAGTATTTTAAGGTTTTATGTAATTTACATTACGATATAAGTATTTGATTTTATGAGTTGATCGCTGATGGAGTCCGCAATGGCGACGCCTGAAAAAGCAGTTACACATGATATTGTTATTGTTGGCGGTGGGTTGGTCGGGGCGAGTTTAGGCTGCGCCCTGGCGCCGTTAATCGAACGGCATTCGCTGCGCGTGGCGGTTATTGAAGCCGCGCCGTTACCGTCTGCTGATGCCCCGCCGAGGTGGCAGCCAAGTTTTGATGCCCGCGCCAGCGCCATTGCCGAGGGCTCCGCCCAGCGTTTCCGCCGCTTAGGTGTGTGGGAGGCCATGCGCCAGGAGGCCGCCCCGATTAAGCGGATCCATATCAGCGAGCGTGGGCGCTTTGGGGCGACGCGCCTAAGCGCTGCTGATTTAGGGATCGAGGCGCTGGGGCACGTCATCCCTAATGCCTGGATGGGACGCGTGCTACATCATCATCTCGCCGGGTTGCCGCTTGAGTGGCACTGCCCCGTGCGGGTTGAGACGATTGCGCCCGTTGCCGAAGGGCACCGGCTTTCGCTCTCTGATGGCAGCGAACTCACCGGCGCACTGACGGTCCTGGCAGATGGCGGGCGCTCAGGATTAAAAGAGCAGCTCGGTATCGAAAGCGACCACGCGCCCTATGAGCAAACCGCGCTGATTGCCAATGTGGCGGTCAGTCAGCCCCATCAAGGCGTGGCGTATGAGCGCTTTACCCGCGAAGGGCCGATTGCGCTTCTGCCGCTACCGGGTAACGCCATGGAGTTGGTATGGACACACCCGGCCGGGGCTGAAAACGCACGCATGGCGCTCTCGGA
The DNA here is from genome assembly GCA_051746485.1 of Pseudomonadota bacterium. GTDB lineage: Bacteria > Pseudomonadota > Gammaproteobacteria > Pseudomonadales > Halomonadaceae > Vreelandella. Next base: position 395 of record JBNJFC010000083.1, on the reverse strand, counting down.
GGGGGATTTTCTTCACGCCCTTCAGGCGGCCTTTGGTGATCGCGCCGGGCGATTTACCCATGTCGGCAGTCGCCACGCTTATCCGCTCACGCTCACCACGGCGAAAGAGCCGGTGCGACCTGGCCTGGCGGTATTGGGCAATGCGGCCCACGCGCTTCACCCGGTGGCGGGGCAGGGGTTTAACCTGGCGCTGCGCGGTGTGATGGATCTGGTGGATACGTTGAGCGCAAGCCTCGCCGCCGGGCAGACGCCGGGTGCGATGGCCATGCTGGAGGATTTCGAGCGTTGCCGCGAGAGTGATCGCGCCAATGTGATCCGCTTCAGCGATGGGCTGGTAAGGCTCTTTGGCATCGATCTGCCACTGTTGGGTCACGCTCGCGCGGCGGGGCTGGTCG
>JBNJFC010000082.1:0-7967 GCA_051746485.1 Pseudomonadota bacterium | reverse complement strand
CAAGATGTCATCATTCCGCCGAGCGTTTCTAATGACGACGCTACGGCCAAATACGGTGAATACGAAACTATCTTCCCTTATCTGCGTAAGGCTAAGCTGCCCAAGTAATTACAGTCGCTACTAAGTCAGTTGGTTAGCGCAATAAAGCCACCTTGGACTGCAGGGTGGCTTTTTTGTGCGAAAGCAATACGAGTTAGGTTTAGAAGGTCCAGATCATGTTGTCCCAGGCGTGAGCTTCTTTGGAAGGTGTTTCCCGGCGCGCGTTATCGAGCTCATTTTGCGTTACATCGCTTAATCCGTAAGCGTAACCCTGCCGCTTAGCGTGGCCTTCAATCCAGCCACTGGTATAACGAAACCCTGGAATTCCTTTAATGGTTTGATGCTTGTTGCCACGTTCACCGTCAACAAAGCCGCGAAGCCAGGCAAGTCGGTAACTACGAACGAACATACAAATGCCTTAATATCTAAGCTAATAGTCGAATAGTATAGCGTATTGGTTGCTGCGCTGCAGCAGCCTCAGTGTTATTAATAATCTTATGAAGACAGGAGAGAGGCAGGTGTATACGTGGCTTTACGCGGCAGGATTGTTAGCCGGCGGCTCGGCGCTAGGCATTGTGCTACAGCAGCGTTTTCATCGCCGTTTGCACCGCGAGCTCGCCGCTCCACGGGAGTTGGTGAGCAATACGCTCGATGCTTACTCGCTGGAGGGCGAAACGGTGCACTTTCCTACCCAGCGCGGGCGGAAGCTAGAAGGCTGGTGGTTGCCTGCGGCATCTGCCCAAGGCCATGTGGTGATGACCCACGGCTGGGGAGCAAACCGCGCCACTTTGTTGGTGTTGGCGCCACTTTTACTGGAGGCCGGCTGGAACGTGCTGGTGTTTGACGTGCGCAACCACGGTAACAGCGATAGCGATACGTTTTCCTCTATGCCGCGTTTCGCCGAGGATATTGATGCGGCGCTTGCCTGGTTGCAAAAGACCCAAGCCACGCGTCCGGTCGCGCTGATCGGTCACTCGGTGGGTGCCGCCGCCACGCTGCTTGCTGCTTCGCGCCGCGACGATATTACCGCCGTGGTGAGCCTTTCAAGCTTTGCCCACCCGGATGGCATGATGCGCCGCTGGCTTACCGAGAAAGGCCTGCCGTTTTTCCCCTTGGGTTGGTACGTGCTGCGCTATGTTGAGCGCGTAATTGGCCACCGCTTTGATGCCATCGCCCCGGTGAATACGCTGGGTAAGATACGCTGCCCGGTGCTCTTGGTGCACGGCGAAAATGATACCGTCATCCCGCTTAACGATGCGTATACCCTGGCGGATAAGAACAACAACGCGACGCTGCGCTTGGTAGAGGGTGGACACGACTTAAGCGAAAGCCTTGCCCACCACGGCGATGAGCTGGTGGCGTTTTTACGTGCGGCGCTGCTATGAATTACCTTGCGCGGCTTCCAGTGCGCTGCGACGTTCTTCCAGGTCGTGGCCTGCTTTATGGGCCGCCGCCAGCAGCGCAGGGATGTTGCAGCTTTCCTCTTGGCTTTTTGCGTGCGCCCAAAGATGTACGGCGCGCTTGCCGCTGCGGCAGAAGGCGAGAATCGGTGTTGGAAGTTCATCCAGCGCGCGGCTAAACGCGGCGATGTCGGCGTCACTGTATTCGCCCGGAGTCACTGGAATGCAGCGCCACTCAAGCCCCAGCGCGTGCGCTTTGGTGCTCAGCAGTTTGTCGTCCGGGTGGTCTTCCGCTTCGCCAGGGCGGCGATTACAGATCACCGATTTGAAACCGCGCTGGGCGACGTCTTCCAAATCATCCGGGGTAATCGCTTCGCAAATGGCAAAGCCAGGCTCGAGCTCTTGGATATTCAAGGCAATCTCCTTATGTTTTCGGTACACCCCTGTCATCGACAGCAAGGCGTCATAATCGTGCGCAACATGCGGTTGCGTCGGTTATGTTACTCCCAGGCGGCGCTTTCTAGGGCATCTAGCGGGATTTTCAGGTAGCGTTTGCCGTTGGCCTCTGGCTCCGGCAGACGCCCGCCACGTGTGTTCACTTGCAGCGCATGCAAGATAAGCTTTGGCATCGGTAGCTCGCTGTCACGCTTGTTGCGCAGGGCGATAAAGTCTGTCTGATTGACACCGGCTAGGTGCGGGTTCTCGGCTTTTTGCTGCTTAACCGTACTTTCCCACTGCGGTTCACGGCCATCCGGCATGTAGTCATGGCCGGTGAACAGCCGCGTGTCGTCGGGCAGGGCGAGGATCGCCTGAATCGAATCCCACAGCGTTTTGGCGCTGCCCCCAGGGAAATCAGCGCGTGCGGTGCCAAAGTCGGGCTGAAACAGGGTGTCGTGAACAAAGGCGGCATCCCCAATCACATAGGTGATGGAGGCCAGCGTGTGGCCTGGCGAAAACATCACTCGCGCATCAATATTGCCGACCTTAAACGTCTCGCCCTCGGCGAAAAGGTGATCCCATTGGCGACCGTCGGCAGGGAAATCCGGCCAGTGATAAATTCCTTTCCATAGCTCTTGTACGTCTTTGACGTAAATGCCAATGCCCGTGGGGGCGCCGGTCTTGTCTTTCAGATAGTGTGCCGCTGAAAAGTGATCCGCGTGGGGATGCGTGTCGAGAATCCACTGCACAGTAAAGCCTTGCTCGTTGATGTAAGCCAAGAGCTCATCGGCATGGTGGGTGGCGGTGGCGCCCGATTTTTCGTCGTAATCGAGTACCGGGTCAATAATCGCGCACTGCTTCGTTGCCGGATCACTGACGATGTACTGCACGCTGAACGTGCGCGAGTCAAAAAAACCGGCCACATCGGGCGCGCTGGCATTTGTGCCGTGTGAAAGCGAAAACGTTTGCATGGTGCCCTCCGTAAAGGAGTGAAATAGAATTTATATTTGATTCTAAAGATAGCTCATATTTTCATATAAGAAAAATGATCTCTCTGCATCGCTAGCATAGTGCCGATATATCGAAAAAAAGGGCGCCAATATTGGCGCCCAAATCTGCATTCAATATGCAGAGGGGGAGAAAACCGAGCCGCTGTTAGTGGTAGCCTTCGCCGACTTTGACTTTGCCGCGGAAGACCCAGTAGGTCCATGCGGTATAAGCGACCACGATAGGGATAATGAATACCACGCCAACCAGTAGGAAAAGCTGCGATTCGGGCGCTGAGGAAGCATCCCAAATGGTGTAGTCGGGGGGGACAATTACCGGCCACTTACTGGCGATTAGCCCTAGGTAAGTAAAAATGAAGAGCCCCAAAGCCATGATGAAGGGTTGTCCTTCCTGCTGACGCTTCACTGAGCGATAGAGCATACCTGCGCAGACCAGAGCCAGAATGGGAAAGACCCAAATAAGATGGAGCTGATCCAACCAGCGTGACCTTACCTCAAGGCTAACCAACGGTGTCCACAAGCTGACGATGGCGAATACGGCTAGCACCGCAAGTAACAGCTTAGGGGTGATGCGATATGCCCACTCTTGGACATAGCCTTCCGATTTCAAGATCAACCAAGTGGCGCCCAATAGCGCGTAGCCTGCCATTAAACCAAGGCCGGTGAGTACGGTGAACGGAGTAAGCCAATCAAGCGCGCCACCGACGTAAACGAAATCTTCCACCGCAAAGCCCTGAATATAGGCGCCGACCACTGCACCTTGAGCAAAAGCAGCAATTCCCGACCCCCAGCAGAACGCGCGGTTCCACCAGCGGCGGTTTTTACTCGACTTAAAGCGAAACTCAAATGAAATGCCGCGGAAGATAAGTCCTGCCAGCATCAAGAAAACACCGATATAAAGGGCCGGCAGAAACACCGAATACACCAGCGGAAAGGCGCCTAGTAGGCCTGCGCCACCGAGCACTAACCAGGTTTCGTTGCCGTCCCATACCGGGGCGACGGAGTTCATCATTACATCTCGCGCTTCGTCATCGGGGGCAAAGGGGTACAAAATCCCCAGCCCTAGGTCGAAGCCATCCATCAGGACGTACATAATCACGCCAAAGCCGATAATACCGGCCCAAATCAACGGCAAATATGAATCGATCATGAGCGGGCTCCTTGCATGTCACTGTCGTCGTCATCAAACGGCGTATGCACAGCGGAGAAGGGGCGCTTGGGGCGCTCAACTTCGCCTTGGGTTTCTTCAGGATCTTCCAGCATGCCGTGGCGCACTACGCGGGTAAGGTAGTAAACCCCCACGCAGAACACCACGCTATAAACCGCGATGTAGCCGATCAGAGTAAACAGTGCCATACCGCCGGTGAGTGATGGAGTAAGGCCTTCGGCGTGTGTCATGACGCCATAAACTAGCCACGGGGCGCGACCGGATTCTGTGACAATCCAGCCTGCCAATACCGCAAGAAAGGGCGACACAATCATGCCGACCAGCACTTTTAGGAACATCGGGCTCTGGTAGAAGCGGCCGCGGCGGCGCAGGATCAACCCGGCAATCGCTACGCCGATCATGGCGAAGCCAAGGCCCACCATGATGCGGAACGACCAGAACACAATTGCTACTGGCGGCTGCTCATCGGGTGCTGCCTCCGAAATACCCGGTACGACGCCATCCGCATGATGGGTCAGGATCAGGCTGGCAAGGCTCGGAATGCCGATTTCGAAGTGGTTGGTTTGGGCGTCTTGGTCGGGGATGGCGAACAGCAGCAACGGTACGTTAGATTGGGTTTCCCAATTGCCTTCCATCGCGGCAACCTTCGTCGGCTGGTGCTCCAGCGTATTCAAACCATGGAAGTCGCCGACAACGGCTTGTGCCGGGGCGAGAAACAACAGCAGCCACAAGCACATGGAGAGGGCTTTTTTATTGGCCTCAACGTCACGTTGACGCAATAAGAACCAAGCACTGACACCGGCAACGACAAAACCGCCGGTTAAGAACGAGGCCATGCCCATGTGCACAAAGCGATACCAGAATGACGGGTTAAAGATCGCCTCCATCCAGGAGATGATATGGAAGTGACCGTCAATCACTTCAAAGCCGGCCGGAGTCTGCATCCAGCTGTTGGCGGAAAGAATCCAGAACGAGGATATAAACGTCCCTACCGCGACCATAATGGCGGCAAACAGGTGCACGCCCTCAGGTACTTTGTGGCGACCAAAGAGCAATACGCCGAGGAAAGCCGCTTCAAGGAAGAAGGCCGTCACCACTTCGTAACTGAGTACGGGGCCAAGGAAGTTTGACGTCGCCTGGGCGAAATTACTCCAGTTGGTGCCGAATTGGAACGACATCACGATCCCCGACACTACGCCCATGCCAAACACGACGGCGAAAACCTTGGTCCAAAAGAGGGCTAAGCGATCCCAGGCAGGGTTTTCGGTTTTATAAAAAAGGCCGTGCAGCACGGCAATATATGATGCCAACCCAATGGTGAATACCGGAAAGATGGCGTGAAAAGAAACCACAAAGGCAAACTGCAGCCTCGAGAGTAACAGCGGATCAAGCTCCATGATGACCTCCCAGAGCACGTCGCGGGCGAGAGATAAGCACTTCTGCAAAATAAAAAACCGTGAAATAACACCGGAGGTTTTTTATCTTCTATTGGAATATGCTTATCATGTATGTTCTATCTTAGAGTAAAATCCTGGTTGCTATAACCGTAAGTTAACCCGTTGGCGATGGCGTATTGTCGCAGCAAAGGGCGCTTAATCCGCTAACGCCAATGTGTGGGTGATACGTGGCGGTAAGGGGGCGTTTTCGTTAAGGCCATGAACAAGATAGATCACACTGCGACCCGCCAGCCAAGTATCGACAAAGTTTGACAAATATTGTGCAGTAAGTTCATCAACGCTAGCAAACGGTTCATCCAGCAGCACAAGGTCTGGGTCGCGCAAAAATAGCCGCGCCAGCGCCACGCGGCGAGCCTGCCCACCCGAGAGCTGACGGCCGCCCTCCCCAACGCGGGTTTTTAACCCTTGAGGCAGTGTGTTCGCCCATTCGGCCAGATCGACGTTTTTCAGCACGCGCCACAGTGCGGCATCGTCGGCCTCAGGATCCGCTAGGCGCAGGTTAGCCGCGAGGCTATCGTCTAAAAGCTCGGTTTGCTGGGTAAGCACGGCAACGCGTTGGCGCAGCGTGTCTTCCGGCCATTGCTGAAGCGGCACGCCGCCGAGGGTGATGTGCCCTGAGGTGGGTGATAGCTGACGGCTAACGAGGGCGGCCAGGGTGGATTTACCCGCGCCGGAAGCGCCGGTGATCGCCAAGCGCTCGCCGGGGTTAAGGGTCAGCGAGAGCGACGTCAGCGCCGGCTGAAGGGCACCTGGATAATGCACGTGCACGTTTTCCAGTGACAGCGTGTGAGCGTTTTTCACTGGCTGAGAAACCTCAGTATTTGTCGGCATTTGCTGTGCGTTAAGCTGGTTTAAGCGCGCCGCCGCCCCTTTGGTGGCGCCAAGCCAGGTGAACGAGGCCGGCAGTGCCCCAAGCGCCTCGTTCATGGCGAGTACTGCCATCGGTAGCATCACCATCACCGGGCCACTAACCGTCCCGGCCTGCCACGCTTGGGCGGCAAACCAAAGTGTCATCAGCGTGGCGGCACTTACCAGCCACCCTTCCAGCGCGTTACCCAACGCGGATAGGCGCCCGAGCGTTCGCTGGTCTTGCTGCAGGCGCATTTCAATCTCATCGAGACGGGCGCGGTGATCAGCCAAACTGCCGTAAGCTTCCAGTTCCGCTAGCCCCTGAAGTTGCTCAATGGTGCGGCTACGCAGCGCTTCCAACTGGTGAACGTGGCGCTCGCTTGCCGCCATGCCCAGCCGCGCCTGTCCCAGCGTCAGCCATAGCCACCCAAGAAGGAGCACGGCAGCGAGTAGCACACCGGCCCTCGGAACAAAGACCGCGACGCCACCACTCAGCAGGAGAATTGCGACCAAGGCTACCGCAGGCGGTGCGAGCAGGCGCAAATAGAGGCTATCCAGGGTGTCGATATCAGCGGTCAGTCGGTTGAGCCAGTCGCTGGCGCGACGTTTGGCCAGCGTGCGGCTATCCAGTCCTGCGAGCACGCCAAAAAGCTGGGTGCGTAAATCCGATAGCAGGCGCAGCACCGTATCGTGGTTGTACAAACGTTCGACGTACCGGGTCACCGTGCGGCTGACGGCAAAAAAACGAATCGCCCCACCGGGCACGTAGACCTCCAGACTGGCGGCAACGCCCGCGGCGAGCAATAGCCCGGTGATACCGGTGGCAGTAATAAACCACCCGGAGACGGCCAGAAGCCCCAGGGCTGAGAACAAGGTGAGCGCCATGAGCAGCGCACCCAGCCACAACCGCGCGCGGCGTTTGGCCAATGCCGAAAGCCACGGGCGTAGCGTGTCGAAAAGCGTATCAGGCGGGGTCATCGCGCACCTCCTGGCCTTGAGCTGAGGAAAGCTCGCCGTGTTCGATATGCCAATGGCGGTCGGCCAGGGCTTTAAGCGCCGGGTGGTGGGTGGCAATCACCAGTGTGCGGCCTTCGCGCTTGAGCGTTTCAAGCCCCTGCATCACCGCGCGTTCGCTGTGTTCATCCAGGCTGGCGGTGGGTTCATCGAGTAACACCAGTGGCGCCTGGGAGAGGAATACCCGTGCCAGCGCCAGCCGCTGCGCTTGCCCGCCGGAAAGCCCCACACCGCGTTCGCTAATAGGCGTTTCGATACCGTGGGGTAAGCCTCTGACCAAGTCAGAGAGGTCCGCTTGGGCGAGTGCTTGGTGAAGCGCCTCGTCGCTGGCTTTCGGGGCGGCGAGGCGTAAATTTTCCGCCAGCGTGCCCTGAATCAGCAGGGGGCGTTGATCCATCCAGGCAAAGCGCACATCAGAAGCGACCAATCGCGAGCCCTCGCCTGGGTCGACAAAACCGGCGAGCAGCTGCAAAAGCGTTGATTTACCGCTACCCGAGGCGCCGGTAAGTATCACGGTTTCACCGCGCGCGAGCGAAAGGGTGACCGGGCCAAGCACCACGCCACGCTCCGGGTGGGAAACGCGGGCGTTTTGCAG
>JBNJFC010000081.1:0-8101 GCA_051746485.1 Pseudomonadota bacterium | reverse complement strand
TCAGAATAAACGTCATTGTCGCGCATGCCATTGTGAAACATGGTGTTCTCCCTTTGCTGCCCGTCTAGCAAACGCTTGTCGGACTCAATATATGTTGTGTTATCAGACGCTTGATTCGTCAGTAGGTTTCTTCTCTATCGTCGTTTCCTTGGTGTTTGCACGTTTGCAAGCAATAAACACGATTAATGCCCCACGGGCGGCGGCGCTAACACTTCGCGGGCACCGTTGGTTCCCATGGAGGAGACCACACCCGCACTTTCCATCGCATCGACAAGCCTTGCGGCGCGATTGTAGCCAATCTTAAAGCGCCGCTGCACAGCGGATATCGAGGCTTTGCGCGTTTGCGTCACGAACTGCACTGCCTCGTCATAGAGTGCGTCTTGTTCAGCATCGTCGCCATCCGCTCCTTCCGCTTCAAGGCCTGCGAGTGCATCCGCCGAGACACCGCCGGTTAAAATCTCTTCAATATATTCAGGCTCGCCGCGTTGTTTCCAATCCTCAACCACACGATGCACTTCGTCGTCGTCGACAAAAGCACCGTGAATACGGTTGGGTGGGCCGGACCCTGCGGGCAAATAGAGCATATCGCCGTGACCCAGCAGGCTTTCCGCGCCACCTTGATCCAGAATCGTGCGCGAGTCGATACGTGACGACACTTGAAACGCCATACGCGAAGGGATGTTGGCCTTGATTAAGCCGGTGACCACGTCTACCGACGGGCGCTGCGTAGCCAGGATTAAGTGAATCCCAGCTGCACGGGCTTTTTGGGCCAGGCGGGCTATCAGCTCTTCGACTTTTTTGCCCACGATCATGAACATGTCGGCAAATTCGTCGATCACCACCACGATGTAAGGCAGCTTCTCAAGCACCGGGGGTGTTTGATGCATTTCCCAGGGCTGTGGCTCCCACAGTGGGTCTGCCACCTGGGCACCCGCACGCTCGGCTTCATCTAGGCGCGCGTTAAAGCCGGCGATATTGCGCACACCCATGGCGGCCATCAGTTTATAACGGCGCTCCATTTCAGCTACGCACCAACGCAAGCTATTGGCGGCCTCTTTCATATCGGTGACCACGGGTGCCAGCAAGTGCGGAATCCCATCGTAGACTGAGAGCTCCAGCATCTTTGGGTCGACCATAATAAGCCTAAGCTTATCGGGCGTAGCTTTAAGCAGCATGGAAATCAGCATCGCGTTAACGCCTACCGATTTACCCGAGCCGGTAGTACCGGCTACCAAAAGGTGCGGCATCTTGCCAAGATTCGCCACAACCGGGCCACCGCCAATGTCTTGTCCTAGTGCCATAGTTAGCGGTGATGTTTCCTGCTGGTAACGGTCGGAGTCGATCACTTCACGCAGGCGAATCATTGCCCGGTGCGGATTGGGAATTTCAATCCCAACGGTAGGACGCCCGGGTATCACCTCCACCACGCGCACGCTTTTCACCATTAACGAGCGCGCCAAATCCTTCGCCAGGTTGCTGATTTTAGAAACTTTCACCCCGGCAGCAGGCTTTATTTCAAAACGTGTAATCACCGGTCCCGGCCAGGTATCGACTACTTCCGCTTTCACGCCATACTCGCGCAGCCGAACTTCCAACAGTTCAGCCATGTCTGCCAACTGTTGATCGCTATAGTTAGGTTGATGCGGCTCGGGCAAGGTTAATAGACGCAAGCTGGGCAGATCGCCTTCTGGCTCGGGCATGTTATCAAGCACCGGGCGCTGGCTTTGCAGATGCTCTACGGTCCAAAGGGCGGGCGTTTCGTTGCTGCCCTGTGGTGCCGGTGCTGATTCACGCTCCACAGCAGGTTCTGGCCTTGGTTCAGGCGTTGGCTCAGGTGTCACAAAGCGAGGTGGCGACGACTCAGGCTCATCATCGTCCTCCCACTCATCTTCTTCCCACAAGGGCTCGGGCACCACTTCGGGCACGCGCTGCCCTGTACGTGGCGGCGCAGACGCCGTAGAGGCTGGCTCTGGCTCTGGCTCTGGCTCTGGCTCTGGCTCTGGCTCTGGCTCTGGCTCTGGCTCTGGCTCTGGCTCTGGCTCTGGCTCTGGCTCTGGCTCTGCAAGCCTAACCGGCTCCGGGTCTTGCGGGGGAATAGGTTCCGGTTCCGACGAAAGCGTTGGCTCTTTACGCACGCCATCAAGCGCTACTTTCGTCGCTGCTGAAGCGCTATCGCCCTCGTCAGCCGCTGTGGCAGTTTTCGCTTTATGGGTGAAATGCGTGGCTGCATCCCAGGGAATTTCCGTTTCCTCAACCGCTGGCGTTGCATTAGCTTTTTGATTATCTGCTGTTTGAGGGCTGGGGTTTTCCTCATCGTCAAAAGAAAGACCCGGCTCTTGGCGTTTTGGTGCCGCGGTGGGTGTAGGTGAGGGGTTAGGTGCCGGTCTGGCATTAGGCGCATCACTTTTACGCGGTGCGCGCTGAAAACTGGCGCGCAATCGCGCAAGCACGACTCTTCCCCAGTGCCCAACCTTTCGCGCACCGCGCCCTACTTCGTCAGCCACCTGCAGCCACGACATACCACTAAAGAGCGGGAAGCCGCTTAAGATAAGGGCCGCGGCGACAAGCCCGACGCCTTGGCCACTGACAAGAGGTTGCAGCGCGCCGACCAACCCTTCACCCAATATGCCGCCAGAGGCATATGGCAAAATACTGTCTGGGTGATAAAAGTGCAGCGCTCCCAGCATGGTCGTGCCAAATATCAGTAACAGCAGACCGCCGGCGCGCACGGCAATCGCTATCGCATCAAGCTCAAAACGCACTTGGCGCGAACGTATTAACCACCAGGCGGCAAACCCCAGCATACCCGGCCACCACAGCGCGCTGGCGCCCAGCAACGAGTAAAGCACATCCGCAAGCCACGCCCCCACGGGTCCCATCCAGTTAGAGATTGCGGTTTCCGGGCCCCGGTATGACCAACCCGGGTCACCTGGGTGGTAACTCCACAGTGCTAAAAGCAAAAACACGCACAGTGCAAGCAGCATGATAACAACACCCTCACGCACCGCCCCTTGCAAACGCAGGCCAACGCGACGCGCTTTATCTTTGGCTTGGCTAACACGACCTGAGGCCGTTTTGCGTGTTTGCTGCGTTTCTCGCTTGCTGGCCGCTTTATTTACTTTCAAGCGTCTCTCCCTTTCGCACCGACTCACAATAAATATAATTTTCAAAGACAGTATGTAAACAACACGGCGTACCTGACTTGCGAGATTGCATCATACCGAGCATCCTTCTGCCGTCACAGACTTCTCTCGACTCGTCTCGAAATGGAAACATCGCATGCTACCTTGGCTTTCTGCTTCTTTCCCCCACTTTCCTGACACCGGCATGGCCCTTGATGAACCTGATGGCCTATTAGCAGCGGGCGGCGAGCTTTCACCCAATTGGTTGGTAAGCGCTTACAGCCAAGGAATTTTCCCCTGGTTCAGCGATGGCGACCCTATTTTATGGTGGAGCCCCAACCCACGCATGGTGCTTTTTCCTGAAGCGTTTAAGCAGCGTCGTAGTTTAACCAAGCGCCTGCGCCACGGTGGCTTTCACGTCACGCTTGATCAACAGTTTGACGCGGTGATTAACGCCTGCGCCGCACCCAGGCGCCATGAGAGCGGCACGTGGATTACCCCTGAGATGCAGGATGCCTACCGACAACTACATGAACAGGGCATTGCTCATAGTATAGAGGTGACCCATCAAGATAGATTGGTTGGCGGTTTATACGGCTTGGCGATGGGGCCGGTATTTTTCGGCGAATCGATGTTTTCACATCAGCCTGATGCATCAAAAGTGGCACTGGCGTATCTAAGCGCGTCGATGCAACAGCACGGTGGAAAAATGATCGACTGCCAAATGCACACACCCCATTTAGCAAGCTTAGGCGCGGTAACCGTCGCCCGAGAAGCATTCATCAACTATCTTAAAGTGTGGCTGCCTAGCCAGGAATTCGCATGGCCCGCGTCTTCCGACGGGTCGCCTAGCGTGCCATCGTCACCATGGCTTAATGCGCTTGCCGCGCCTAATAACACCGACTTAATACGCCGACGCTAGCACCGTACCCTTTAAGACATCGTCACCTAAATGCCATCGCCACCCAAGGAGGCGAACCGTGAGTAGCAACGCGCCACACCGACCCGTTAGGGATTTGCGCTTTTTTTTAACGGTGCCACATGGCTGCAGTTACCTGCCAGGGCGCGAAGCTACAACGCTTTTTTTAGACCCGCAAGAGTCTCCGGTGCCCGGCGTTTACGACTCGCTCGCGCTTTTGGGTTTTCGCCGAAGTGGGCGTCATCTCTACCGTCCCCACTGCGAAGGTTGCAACGCCTGCCGTTCGGTACGCATTCCTGTAGAGGCGTTTACCCCAAACCGTACTCAGCGTAAAATTTTTCGCCGCAATGCCGATATTCAAACCCGAACGGTAAGCGCTCACTACGATCCGCGCCACTACGCCTTGTATGCCGAGTATATTGAAAAACGCCACGCCGATGGTGATATGTACCCGCCAAGCCGCGATCAGTATCGCACCTTTTTGACGCTAGATGAGCCGTACGCTCAGCTTTTAGAGATGACATTAGACGGAGAGCTTATCGGCGTTGCGGCGTTTGACCACTTAGAACACGGTCTATCGGCCATTTATACGTTCTTTGCCGTTGATGACGCCTTCGATAAGCGTTCTCTGGGCACATTTGCGGTGCTTTCGCTGATAGAACTGGCGCGCGCTAAAGGGTTACCGCACCTTTATTTGGGTTACTGGATCGAAGAGTGCCGGAAAATGCGCTACAAACAGGCATTTTCACCGTTGGAAATCCTCGATGGGCGCCACTGGCGACCGCTTATTGCTTTTTAAGCACGGCTTTTTTGCCTTGACGCCAGCCTTACGGCACAATACAGCGCTGTTCATTCGCCCTTAGGGGCAAACCGATATGACACCCATAACGTTCATCAAGTGAGGATTTGCCTATATGGCACGCGAAGATCATATTGAAATGGAAGGCGTCATCATCGACACCCTTCCCAACACCATGTTCCGTGTTGAGCTGGAAAATGGCCACGTGGTCACTGCCCACATCTCGGGAAAAATGCGTAAAAACTACATCCGCATTTTGACCGGCGATAAAGTTAAAGTTGAGCTAACACCTTACGACCTATCCAAAGGCCGTATTGTTTACCGCTCGCGCTAAGTTAAGTCTCGGGCTCTCGCAGCTCGCGTAAAGCGCCAAACCCAAGTCAGTGTTTCACCTCCTAAGCGCAGCGCTACACACGATAACGCCCCGTCAATGACAGGGCGCTTTCGTATGGCTGGCCGGAACGTCGCCGCTCCGGCCGCTGTTTTAGTGCTTACTTTTTAAGTGCTTACTCTGGTGCACCCGCCATTTCTGACTCCGACGACAGGATCAGCTCTCCCTCCTCCAAGCTTACATGCACAATACCACCGTGCTCGGCCAGCTCGCCAAACAGAATCATCTCAGCAAGTGGTTTTTTCAGCTTCTCCTGAATCAAACGCGCCATTGGCCGCGCGCCCATATCGGGATCGTAACCCTGTTCAGCCAGCCAATCACGCGCTGAATCATCCACCTCTAGCTGAACACGCTTCTCATCCAACTGCGCCTGCAGCTCGATCAGGAACTTATCCACCACGTTGCGCACCACCTCGGTGGGCAACGAGCTAAACTGGATAATACCGTCAAGGCGGTTGCGGAACTCGGGCGAGAACGTCCGACGAATCACCTCCATCGCGTCGGTGGAGTGATCTTGCGATTGGAAGCCGATTGAGCGGCGAGCTGCCTGCTCGGCACCGGCATTAGACGTCATGATCACGATCACATGACGGAAATCCGCTTCGCGACCGTTGTTATCGGTTAAGCGGCCGTGGTCCATTACCTGCAATAACAAGTTAAAGACTTCCGGGTGTGCCTTTTCGATTTCGTCCAACAAGAGCACACAGTGCGGCTGTTTGGTAATCGCTTCGGTCAGCAAGCCACCCTGGTCGTAACCGACGTAGCCGGGAGGCGCGCCAATCAAGCGCGAGACGGTGTGGCGCTCCATATACTCGGACATATCAAAGCGCACAAGCTCGATACCCATGATGTGCGACAGCTGCTTAGCCACCTCGGTTTTCCCTACACCGGTCGGCCCTGCGAAAAGGAAACTCCCCACGGGCTTATCGGGTGACTTCAAGCCAGCACGGGAAAGCTTGATCGCAGCGGCAAGGCTATCGATGGCTTCGTTCTGTCCGAACACCAGCATTTTCAGGTCGCGATCAAGGTTTTCCAACAGCTTACGGTCCGAGCTAGACACGCTCTTCGGCGGAATCCGTGCAATCGACGCCACCACAGCTTCCACTTGGTCCACGTCAATCGTGTCGACACGCACTTCCGGCGGCAGCATGCGCTGATGCGCACCGGCCTCGTCAATCACATCGATGGCTTTATCCGGCAGGAAGCGGTCATTGATGTAGCGATCCGCCAGGCGTGCAGCGGTTTCCAGTGCACTGTCGGTATATTTGAGATCGTGATGCTCTTCAAAGCGTGAACGCAACCCTTTGAGAATCTTGATGGTGTCGTCCACGGAAGGGGCAAGAACATCGACCTTTTGGAAGCGACGTGCAAGCGCCCGGTCTTTTTCAAAGATGCCACGGAACTCTTGGAAAGTCGTCGAACCAATACAGCGCAGCTCGCCCGAGGAGAGCAGCGGTTTAAGTAGGTTGGAGGCATCCATCACGCCGCCGGACGCCGCGCCAGCGCCAATTACGGTATGAATCTCGTCGATAAACAAAATCGCATGGGGCTGTTTCTTCAGCTCGGCCAGCAGCGCCTTAAGGCGTTTTTCGAAGTCCCCGCGGTACTTGGTTCCCGCCAGCAGGGCACCCATATCCAGCTCATAGACGACAGCATCGTTAATCACCTCGGGGACATCTTCTTCCACGATACGCTTGGCTAAACCGGCGGCAATCGCAGTTTTGCCCACGCCCGCTTCTCCGACCAGCAGCGGATTATTTTTACGCCGCCGAGCAAGTATCTGCACCACGCGCTCTAGCTCATGATCGCGACCAATTAACGGGTCAATTTTACCCTGGCGTGCTTGTTCATTCAGGTTGGTTGCAAAACCGGTCAGTGGGTGTGAAGCGCCTTCGCTGCTGCCTTCTTCGGCTTCTTCCGACTCTGGCGATGACGGCGACGGGGAAGCGCTATGACCAGACACCTTGGAAATACCGTGGGCGATGTAATTCACCGCGTCGACACGCGCCACGCTTTGCTGTTTAAGGAAATAAACCGCTTGGCTTTCCTGCTCGGAGAAAATAGCCACCAACACATTAGCGCCAGTCACTTCGTTTTTACCCGACGACTGCACGTGGAAGACCGCACGTTGCAGCACGCGTTGAAATCCTAACGTCGGCTGCGTTTCACGCTCGCTCTGTCCTTCTGGAATCAGCGGCGTGGTGGAATTGATGAAATCCTGCAGATCGGACCGCAGCTTGTCTACATTTGCCCCGCAGGCCTTCAGCACATCCACCGCCGAGGCGTTATCGAGTAGCGCCAGCAGCAGGTGCTCAACGGTCATAAACTCGTGGCGCTTTGAACGCGCCACGGTGAAAGCCGTGTTCAGGGTCAGTTCAAGTTCTTTGCTCAGCATGGCAGTCCCCTTTTCGCTTCTACCTAGGTCACAAACACCCGGGCTAGGTAACAAATTCCCAGGCTATGTCACAAATACCCAGGGCATATCGCCACCTAGGGCTTGCGTCGGATCGGTGTAATCGACCAGCACTTTTAACATCGGGTACAAAACGCGTGGTTGCAAGCCTCGTGCGCAAAAATGTTCAACGCTTTAGTCCGCCGCTTCGATATCACACATAAGCGGATGCTCGCACTCACGGGCATACTCATTGACTTGATAACTCTTTGTCTCAGCAATGTCACGGGTAAAAATCCCACATGTCGCTTTCCCTTGCGTGTGAACCGCCAACATGATCTGTACGGCTTTTTCGTGCTCCATGCGAAAAAATTCCTGAAGCACTTCAATCACAAATTCCATCGGCGTGTAGTCGTCGTTATGCAAAACGACTTTAAACATCGGCGGCTTGGCAAGCTCCGGATCCGCCGTCTTAACC
>JBNJFC010000080.1:0-8141 GCA_051746485.1 Pseudomonadota bacterium | reverse complement strand
ACGCACATCGATGCGCGGTTGTCATTAGAAGCTTGCCAACGCGCAAGCGAAACCACCTCTAACGGTGCAGCCGCTTAGGCGTGGTAGTTCATCGTGGTGTTGGCATAGAAACGCCCACCAGGTGGTGGTGGGCGTGTGAAGAAGAGGACGCTATTTACTGGCGGTAAGCGGCTTCTTTGAGGGCGCGAATACGCTCGTCAAGCGGCGGGTGGCTGGCAAACAAACGCTCTACTAGGGAGCGGGTCTGGCCTTTGGTAATTGCCATCGCGCGAAGGGTGTCGGGCATTTGATCCGGCAGCTCGGTTTCGGCCTTCAAGCGGGCGAGGGCGTTGACCATGGCGCCGGTGCCGGCAAGGCGTGCGCCGGCCTCGTCAGCACGATACTCACGAAAGCGCGAGAACCACGCCACAATCGCTGAGGCGACGATGCCGAAGACAATCTCCGCGACGATGACCACGGCAAAATAGCCCATAAAGCCAAGACCGCCCTCGCCATCCGAGCGGCTTTTCAAGAAGTTATCCACCAGGTGAGCCACCACGCGGGCGAAGAACATGACGAAGGTGTTGACTACCCCCTGAATCAGCGCCAGCGTCACCATATCGCCATTGGCAACATGGCCGATCTCGTGGGCCAACACGGCGCGCACTTCTTCGGGTTGCATGCGGTTTAAAAGGCCCGCCGACACGGCCACCAGGGCATCGTCTTTGTTCCAGCCGGTGGCAAAGGCGTTAGATTGCTGTGCGGGGAAAATGCCGATTTCAGGCGTTTTTATGCCCGCCTCGCGAGCCAGTTCCGCGACGGTATCCACCAGCCACTGCTCGGTTTGGTTAGACGGGTTCTCAATAATCACCGTACCGGTAGAGCGCTTGGCCATCCACTTTGAGATGAATAGCGATATCATTGAACCGGCCATGCCGAACACAAAGCAGAAAATCAGCAGGCTGGTAAAATTAATGCCCTGGCTACTGAGGTAGCTCTCCACGCCGAACAAGCGCAGCGTGATACTGGCCACCAACAGCACCGCCAGGTTAGTGGCTAAAAACAGCACAATTCGCATCATGTGGCGAGATCTCCATTAAGCCTAAGTAATGACAAGTCAGTCATGATCAGTGAAAGCACAGGTTAGCGCTGGTAAACGTAAGCTTAGATACGTCCACCTGCGCTGGGTTTCAAGGTAGCAGCGTGTTTATTGCCGATAGCGCGATAAAAAATTGGCAAACCGGTCGAGGGCATCACCTAGCTGATCGGCCCAGGGCAACGTTACGATTCGCACGTGATCCGGTTCCGGCCAGTTAAAGGCAGTGCCTTGAACCAGGAGAATTTTCTCTTGTAATAGTAAATCCAGCACCATTTTTTGGTCGTCCTGGATATTGAATACCTTGGGGTCGAGCTTGGGGAATGCATAAAGCGCGCCTTTGGGTTTGACGCAGCTGACACCGGGAATCGCGTTAAGCTTTTCATAGGTAATGTCGCGCTGGGCCAGCAGACGCCCACCGGGGAGAATCAGATCGTTGATCGACTGATAGCCGCCGAGCGCGGTTTGGATGGCGTGTTGAGCGGGCACGTTGGCACAAAGGCGCATCGAGGCCAGCATGGTCAGCCCCTGGATATAACCGCTGGCGCGTTGCTTGGCGATCGACCCGGAAATGGTCATCCACCCAGAGCGAAACCCGGCACAGCGGTAGCTTTTAGAGAGCCCGTTCATGGTGATAACCAACTGATCGTCATCGGCGAGCGCCCCGGTGGCGGTATGCTCGACGCCGTCATAGAGAATCTTGTCGTAAATCTCATCGGAGAACACCACCAAATTGTGTTCACGGGCGATATCGAGCACCTCGCGTACGACTTCCGGCGGGTAGACAGCCCCGGTGGGGTTGTTGGGATTGATCAGCACAATGGCGCGGGTGTGGCTTGTCACCTTGGCGCGAATGTCCGCCATGTCCGGTGCCCAATCGGCTTGCTCATCGCATAAATAATGCACGGCGTGGCCGCCGGAGAGGTTCGCCGCCGCCGTCCATAGCGGGTAATCCGGCGCGGGGATCAATACCTCATCGCCATCGTTCAAGAGCGCCTGCATGGCCATCACAATCAGCTCGGAAACACCGTTACCGATGTAGATGTCTTCTATGCCGACGCCGGGGATTTCTTTGCGCTGGCACTCTTGCATGATCGCCTTGCGTGCCGAATAAAGCCCCTTGGAGTCGCAGTAGCCTTGGGCTGTCGGTAGGTTGCGCATCACGTCTTGCAGAATCTCTTCCGGCGCTTCAAAGCCAAACGGGGCGGGGTTGCCGATGTTGAGCTTTAAAACGCGCTGGCCTTCCTCTTCCAGGCGTTTGGCATGGTCGAGCACGGGGCCGCGAATGTCGTAGCAGACGCTATCGAGCTTGTGCGATTTGCTAAGCTGAGGAGCCTCTTGAGGCTGAGGGGTGTCCATGTTGTCGTTCCCAATAAGTGGTCGTTCCAAACGCTGACGGCATTAAGACTCCTGCGAGGCATCCGGCTCGCTCGCCTCTGTCGTTGGCGTATCAGCGGCGGGCGGCGGAATGTCATGAGGGGTCTCTAGCGTAATTCGGCCCAGTTTGCCATCGCGCAGTTCATGCAGCAGCACTTCCGCGCCACGATGAAGATCAACTTCGCCGCCGGGGCGCAGCCCGCCGCGCTTGCTGGCAATGTCTTTTAAAATGGCGTGGCCGTCAAAGCCCGCCAACGCTAAAAAATCTGGGCGCTCTGGGCCATCGGCCTCAACGGTTGGCGGCGTGTCTGGCGCTGTGTAGTTTGGTAGCGCTTTTAATTTATAACGCGCCGTTAGCGCATCCGGGTAGCGCTTCGCTAGCTCGGCGCTGGTAATGATCCCCACGTCGATATATTCAATTGCCGTATCACGAATCGCACCGCTGGCGGCCAGTCGATAGGCGCTGGCCTGGTCTTCGATTTTGGGCCAGAGCACACCGGGGGTATCGATGAGCGCCACACGGCCATCAATACGCACTTTTTGCTGGCGCTTGGTGACGGCGGGCTCGTTGCCGGTTTTAGCAATTTTGCGCTTGGCCAGCCCATTAATCAGCGTTGACTTACCGACGTTGGGAATGCCCATCACCATCACACGGACATCGCGGTCAGCGCGCACCTCACCGGCAAGCGCATGGCAAAGCTTGGGGATATGTTTAAGCTCACGGGCATTGGTGGTGGTAATCGCAAGGGCTCGTGTATGGGGCTGGGCGTCAAAAAACGCGACCCAGTCGGCTGTGCGCTCTGGGTCAGCTAAATCCGCGCGCGAGAGAATTTTGAGCACCGGTTTGTGGCGCGTCAGCTCGGCAAGCATTGGGTTGGCGCTGGAGTAGGGCAGGCGCGCATCAAGCACTTCGATAACCACATCGATTTCAGGCAGCGCGTCTTTAATCTGGCGGCGTGCCTTGTTCATATGACCGGGAAACCAGCCGAGCATGGGGCTCTCCTGCGCAATGCGTTGTCAGTAATGGTGTCAGCATAAAAAACGGGCAACCATTCTAGCAGATGGCGCCCGCTTTGCCGGATTAACCGATAGCGTTATTCGTCGGCGTGAAATTCGAGGGCCACCGAGTTAATGCAGTAGCGAAGCCCCGTGGTGTCCTGTGGCCCATCGGGAAATACGTGCCCGAGGTGGGCGTCACAATGCGCGCATAATACTTCCGTGCGTACCATGCCATGGCTCTCGTCGGTGTGCTCTTCCACGCGATGGCTACCTAGCGGGCGATCAAAACTTGGCCAGCCGCAACCCGCGTCAAATTTGTGCTCGTTCTCAAACAGAGGCGTATGGCAACACACGCAGTGGTAAATGCCTTGGGCATCGCTCACTTTACAGTCGCCGGTAAAGGGGCGTTCGGTGCCTCTCTCGCGGGTGACACGGTACTGCTCGGGAGTGAGCTGTTCGCGCCATTGTTCAGGGGTTTTTTCTACTTTGGCCATATATGCCTCCTTATTATAACGGCAAGCGACTAGCGCGTTCGTCATGCCGGTAAAGGTGGTGCTTCTAGATAGTGAGTGCTGTCAGTCGGCTTTAATTTCAAGATACGTGTTAGGCATTTCAGCATGTGTGATCTTAAACGGGGACGCCAGTAAAGATTGAGGCTTGACAGTTTTTCATCCGCTGATTACTATACGCGCCACCTCGACGAGGCAATGCAGTGTCCCATTCGTCTAGTGGTCCAGGACACCGCCCTTTCACGGCGGTAACAGGGGTTCGAACCCCCTATGGGACGCCACTTAAATCGTTAAGGTATCGGAGTGCGGGAATAGCTCAGCGGTAGAGCATCGCCTTGCCAAGGCGAGGGTCGGGAGTTCGAATCTCCTTTCCCGCTCCAAAGCGTGTCCCATTCGTCTAGTGGTCCAGGACACCGCCCTTTCACGGCGGTAACAGGGGTTCGAACCCCCTATGGGACGCCAATCCGATGGCGAGACAACTGAATTAAGCGGGAATAGCTCAGTGGTAGAGCATCGCCTTGCCAAGGCGAGGGTCGGGAGTTCGAATCTCCTTTCCCGCTCCAGTTCGGTACCCAATACGTCCCATTCGTCTAGTGGCCTAGGACACCGCCCTTTCACGGCGGTAACAGGGGTTCGAACCCCCTATGGGACGCCAACTCGCTTCATTTCTTGCGCTGCGGGAATAGCTCAGCGGTAGAGCATCGCCTTGCCAAGGCGAGGGTCGGGAGTTCGAATCTCCTTTCCCGCTCCAGTTCGGTACCCAATACGTCCCATTCGTCTAGTGGCCTAGGACACCGCCCTTTCACGGCGGTAACAGGGGTTCGAACCCCCTATGGGACGCCAACTCGCTTCATTTCTTGCGCTGCGGGAATAGCTCAGCGGTAGAGCATCGCCTTGCCAAGGCGAGGGTCGGGAGTTCGAATCTCCTTTCCCGCTCCAAGCGCCCTGCCAAATTATTATTTTCTAGTTTTATCCTGTTTCTTACCTCGGTAGGCCAAGTGCCTAGCGGGTATCGTGCATGGGTGCGGCATGGCCTTGAAAACGGGCGAGCTGCCCTTATATCACTTTCTTATAAAATTCTTTTTTCTTTTCTGCTGACAGGACATGTTCATGGCCGAACCGGCATTGTCGATCCGTGGGCTGACCAAAGTCTACGGCAATGGTTTTCACGCGCTAAAAGGCATTGATTTAGACGTCCAACAGGGCGATTTTTTTGCCTTGTTAGGCCCTAATGGCGCGGGAAAATCGACCACGTTAGGTGTTGTTTGCTCGCTGGTGCAAAAGAGCGCCGGCAAGGTAACGATCTTCGGTATCGATATTGATCAAGATTTTGCCAAAGCAAAGTACCAATTGGGCGTGGTGCCGCAGGAGTTTAACTTCAACCAGTTCGAGAAAGTGCTCGACATCGTGCTGGCGCAGGCAGGGTACTACGGCATGACGCGCCGTGAAGCGCTGCCCCGGGCGGAAAAGCTGCTTTCCGATTTAGGCCTTTGGGATAAGCGCAACGGTAGTGCGAGGATGCTCTCCGGCGGGATGAAACGCCGTTTAATGATTGCGCGCGCGCTAATGCACCGGCCTAAGCTTTTGATTCTCGATGAACCCACCGCTGGGGTCGATATCGAACTACGCCGCAGTATGTGGGAGTACATGCGACGCATTAATCGCGATGAAGGCACGACGATTATTCTCACCACGCACTACCTGGAAGAAGCAGAGAGCCTGTGTCGCAATATCGCCATCATTAACAATGGCGATATTATTCGCAACACCAACGTACGTGACCTGCTTGCCGAGCTTGATACCGAAACCTTCCTGCTTGACCTTGCCCATCCGCTAGAAGAGGCGCCGGCGGTGGAAGGGTTCGAGGTCAGTTTGACCGAGCCATCGCAGCTTTCGCTGGTGATTCACCGCGGTCAGCAGATGAATGATGTTTTCGAAGCGTTGAGCGAGCAGGGTATCAAAGTGGTCTCAATGCGTAACCGTGCCAATCGGCTGGAAGAGATGTTTGTGTCGATGGTCAATAGCGGCCAAAACGCCATTGACCAAGCGCAAAGCAAGGAGGCGCACGCATGAATGCTACGCAAACGCTGATTGCGCTGTGGACGCTTGTGGTGAAAGAGGTCAAGCGCTTTACCCGCATCTGGCCGCAAACGCTTTTACCGCCGTCCATTACGATGGCCATGTACTTTATTATTTTTGGCAACTTGATTGGCTCGCGCATCGGGGTGATGGATGGGTTTAGTTACATGGACTTCATCGTCCCAGGGCTGATCATGATGGCGGTAATCACCAATAGTTACTCCAACGTTGCGTCATCTTTCTTCTCTAACAAGTTCCAGCGCTCGATTGAAGAGATGATGGTCTCGCCCATGCCTAACTGGGTGATCCTCTCAGGCTTTGTGCTAGGCGGGATGGCGCGTGGCTTGGGAGTCGGGCTGATCGTAACGGTGGTATCGCTGTTCTTTACCCGTTTGAGCATGGAGCATCCCTTATTGACCGTGTTGGTCGTTGTGCTGACGTCGGCGCTGTTTTCCGTTGGCGGTTTCATCAACGCATTGCTGGCGAATAAGTTCGATGACATTTCGATTGTGCCGACGTTTATCCTAACGCCGCTGACGTACCTTGGCGGAGTTTTCTACTCGATCTCAATGCTGCCGGATTTCTGGCAGGGCGTATCGATGCTCAACCCCATTCTCTACATGGTCAATGTCTTCCGCTATGGTTTCTTGGGCGTGTCGGATATCCCCGTCGGCTGGGCATTGATCGCCATTTTGGGCTTCATCGTGGTGCTCTTTACCGTGGCACTTAAAATGTTGGAGCGTGGAAAAGGGATTCGCTCATGACGCATCATCGCCCTGAAACCCTAAAGAACGCACCACTTGGACGTGAATCAGCTTACCCGGAACATTACGACGCCGGGCTTTTGTATCCAATAGCACGTGCGACCAACCGCGTGCCGTTGGGCATTGACGATACTCGCTTGCCCTTTATCGGCGCCGATGAGTGGCATGCGTTTGAAATGTCCTGGCTTAATGCTCACGGTAAGCCTGTGGTGGCCGTGGCACGTTTCACGTTACCCGCTGAATCCCCCAATCTGATTGAATCCAAATCCTGGAAGCTCTATCTCAATAGCTTCAATCAAACGCGCTTTGCCAGCCGAGACGACGTCGGGCAAACACTGGCACACGATCTTTCACGCGCGGCGGGGGAGAGCGTTGGCGTTGAGCTACTTGGCGTTGACGACGACGAACTCACGCCTAAGCGATTGCCCGGCAAATGCCTGGATGAGCTTGATATCAGCGTGGATCACTACACGCCTAGCGCGTCGCTGTTATCGGTTGGCGAAGACATCGTTGAAGAGACGCTCTACTCGCATCTGCTCAAATCCAACTGCCCGGTAACCGGCCAGCCTGACTGGGGTAGCGTGCTGATTCGCTATAAAGGCCCCAAAATCGATCACGAAGGGCTGCTGCGTTATGTGATTAGCTACCGTCAGCATCAAGACTTTCACGAGCACTGCGTTGAGCATATCTTCACTGACCTCATGCACCACGCAAAACCCGATGCGTTACTGGTGCTGGCGCGCTATGTGCGCCGCGGCGGGCTAGACATCAGTCCCTGGCGGGCAACGCCAGGCTTAGCATCGCCGCACCCGCTACGGCTGGCAAGGCAGTAAGTCACTGCGCTACAGTAAGCCACTAACATAACGGTTTGGAGCCAATAATGGACGCACTCACGCTACTGCACCAACGCAGTTCCATGGGCAAATTGATGGCCCCAGCTCCATCGTCCGAGCAGCTAAAGTCGATCTACCAAGCGGCATTGCGTGCCCCGGATCATAACGAGCTACGCCCTTGGCGTTTTATCGAATTTAGCGGGGAAGGGCGCGAGCGTTTGGGCGAGCTGTTTGCTGAAGCGGAGTTTCAAGAAGACCCGCACGCCTCGGATACCACGCTAGGCGCAGCACGCAAAAAACCACTCCGTGCGCCTATGCTTATCGCCGTGGTAGCCAAGGTAACGCCCGATGTACCCAAAGTGCCCAAAATCGAGCAGGTGATTTCGGCGGGTTGCGCGGCACACGGCATTCTACTTGCCGCCCATGCGCTGGGCTTTGGCGCTATGTGGCGTAGTGGCAAATACGCCTTCGACCCGGTGGTGCGCAAAGGGCTGCGTTTGGAAGA
>JBNJFC010000079.1:0-8311 GCA_051746485.1 Pseudomonadota bacterium | reverse complement strand
GGCGTGCTCCGGGCCGACGCCGGGGTAGTCAAGTCCTGCTGAAATGGAATGCGTGTCAGAAACTTGGCCCGCTTCGTCAGACATCAAATAGGTGCGGTTACCGTGCAATACGCCACGCGGGGCATTGGAGGAAAGCGGCGCCGCGTGACGCCCTGTTTCAACCCCATCGCCCCCTGCTTCAACGCCGTACATGGCGACGTCTTCATCCTCAACGAAGGGATAAAACAAGCCCAACGCATTTGAGCCACCGCCCACACACGCGATTAGCGCATCTGGCAGCCGGCCAATTTGCTCCATCGACTGTTTGCGCGCTTCACGCCCGACCACGGCGTTAAAATCACGCACGATAAGCGGGTACGGATGTGGGCCGGCGACCGTGCCGATGATGTAGAAGGTATTGTCCACATTGGTGACCCAGTCGCGCAGCGCTTCATTCATCGCATCTTTCAACGTGCGCGTACCCGATTCCACCGGGATAACGCGCGCGCCCAAAAGGTGCATACGGTAAACGTTAAGCTTCTGGCGCTGCACGTCAGCGGCACCCATATAGACATCACACTCAAGCCCCAACCGCGCCGCTACGGTCGCGGAGGCAACGCCGTGCTGGCCAGCGCCAGTTTCCGCGATAACCCGCGGTTTGCCGGTTTTCTTAGCCAGCAGGGCTTGGCCGATGGTGTTATTAACCTTGTGAGCACCGGTGTGATTCAAGTCTTCGCGCTTGAGCCATATCTGCGCACCGCCAAGTTTCTGTGACCAGCGTTCGGCGTGGTAAAGCGGTGACGGGCGCCCAACATAATGAGCTAAATCGCGGTCAAACTCGGCTTGAAATTCTGGATCATCGCGTAAACTCGCGTAGATATTTTCCAGATCTTCCAGCGCAAAGCTCAGGGTCTCCGACACAAAACGGCCGCCATATGGGCCGAAGTGACCATGGGCATCAGGCATTTGGGTCAAGTTGTTAAACTTTGACGTGGCGCCAGTCGGTGCGGAGCTAGTCGTTGATAAACCAGTCACAGGGGTACCTCACAAGATTGCCAAGAGTAGCAACAGTAAATAAACCAACAAACAACATAAACATCAGGCATTGAACAACGGTGAAGGCGGCACATTCGCTGCCGAAACCGCCTGGACAAACGCCTGCATTTTCGCGGCGTCTTTCTCTCCCGGTGAGGCTTCAATGCCGCCGGAAACATCCACGGCATAAGGCGCTACGTGCTTAATGGCAGCGCCAATATTACCCGCCGTTAAACCACCAGCGAGGATAACAGGTTTTGCTAAGTTTGCGGGAATTCTTGACCAATCGAAGGTTTCGCCGGTGCCACCTGGCACGCCAGGTCGATACGCATCAAGCAGCAAGGCACTGGCCTCGTGATAACGTTGAGCTGCTTGATGTAAGTCCAATCCGTCGCGCATTCGCAGCGCTTTCATCCACGCCATGGCGTAACGCTGACATGCCTCGGGCGGCTCATCACCGTGAAACTGCAATAAATCCAAATGCGGTGCGCAGCGTTCAATCAAAGACGCCGGCTGATCAACAAACAGGCCGACCCGAGTCACAAACGCGGGCACAGTGGAAGCAAGCTCCGCCAACTGCTCAACGCTGATACTGCGTTTGCTTTGCGGCCACATAACAAAACCGACCGCATCAACGCCAAGGCTAACTGCGCTGGCAATATCATCGGCGCGGGTCAAACCGCAAAATTTGATGCGCGTTCGCGTTATGGTATTGGGCATCATGCGTTCTCCTGCTTTATTGGCTCATTGCCCACGCGCGCATGCCCTCGGCGGTGGCGCACCATCGGAGAGTCGGGGATTTCCCGCTCGCCGGTCCACTCGCCGGTAAACGCCAACAGATTGGGCCCAAGTGGCTCTTGCGGCAGAGCAAAGCTCTCGTCATAGCGCGAGTCTACAAAGTGCAAGCCGCAAGCAGGTGCGGTGACATCGCCTTTTTTACGATCACGTAACGCCAACAGCCGCTCAATGTAAGCTTCATCCTGCGCCCCCCTCCCTACACTCACCAACGCGCCGACGATATTGCGAATCATGTGGTGCAAAAACGCGTTTCCTTGCACATCCACAACAACAAGCGCGCCGTGGCGCTTCACCTCAAGAAAGTGCAAATGGCGCCAAGGAGCCTTAGAGCGGCACCCAGCAGCACGAAAGCTGGAAAAATCATGCTCGCCGACCAGCGCCTGTGCGGCGCGGTGCATGGCGGCAACATCCAGCGGATCGCGACACCAAGTGACATTGGCACGCTCCAACACGGGGCGATTGAGCTGGTTAATAAGCAGGTAACGGTAGCGGCGGGCTAACGCCCCCAAGCGTGAGTGAAACGTATCCGGTACGGCTTTTACCCAACGCACCGCGATATCTTTAGGTAAATTAGTATTGGCACCAAAAATCCATGCTTTTTCGCTACGCGGCACGGGCGAATCAAAATGCACGACTTGGCGGGTGGCGTGAACACCTGAGTCAGTGCGGCCACTGGCGTGAACCTTGACCGGCTCACCGGCCACTTGCGCTAGCGCCTTTTCCAGGCTTGCCTGAACGGAGGCAGCATGGCTTAGCCGCTGAAACCCACAGTAGTGAGTACCATCGTACTCGACTCCCATGGCTAGGCGTCCATTGAGGGGTGTTTTTTCATCAAAGCGGTCAAACAGCGTCATCGACTCACAATACGTTAAGGGTTAAGAGGAGCGGGCATTATCCCGGCCCGGTACTTTGAATGCTACCTCTTCAATTTCCCATCCTTCGCCTAGCGGTGAATCGCTATTCGTTTTGGTCGCTTTTTGCCGCTCATCAGCGACATTATCAGCCGGCGATTTGCCTTTCTCTTCCGCTTTTCCTACGCCTTGCGGTTCCTCTGCTTCGACCGGCTCGAACTCAACCGTCGGCTGCATGGGGGTTTCTTCGCGCGGCGCGGCCGGTTCAGCGCTTAATGAAGGTGGCTGATAATCAATAAAACGTGAATCTGATGGCGTGTCTTGCTCGCTAGAGGATGGTTCAAGCGGCTCAGATAAAACCTCTGTTTTCGATTCTGTTTCTGTTTCTGGCTCGTTTTCCGGCTCCATTTCCCGCTCGGTTTGCGATGCGACCTCTGTTTCAGACGAGCCTTGCGAGGTGGCGCTGCGTTGTGAAGCGAGCCCTGCCGCTTGACTACGGCCTAAGTCTTCGTCGTCATCGGCTTCCCACTCAAGCGGTTCATCTATTTCAAACGCATCGAACTCAGGGTTGCTGTCTTCAGGCTCAGACGCTTCTGACGCATCGCGCTTAGCGTAGTCTTCTTGGGCGGCATAAATCGTCGGTGAAGGCTCGGAAAAAGGGTCAGTTTCAAGCTCGTCTTCTGTTTCAAGCTCTTCTTCGACGGCAGTAAATGATGACGCTTTGGGGGTCTGCGCGCTCGAAGTCTCCTGCGTAGGCGCACTCTCCTGGGTGGCGCCCCCGGGAGGTGTCGCGCTAGCGTGATTGTTGGGGACGACAGATGGCTCGCTAATGGTTGCCTGATCGACATCCTCCCACTCTCTCGCTTGGCGCCGACGAATCATGAGCAGCAATACCAGCAGCAGCGCCAATCCAGCCGTTATTAATGTCCAGCGATAATTCTCCATAAGCGCTGGTAGCGATGGGAAACCACCCGTTTGTCCAGCAGAGCTGGCTGATGCGGGTGTTTCGGCTTCTTCTATTTGCGTGCCTTGGGAATCTTCTGCCGATGAGACACGTTCTTCTGCACCACCGTCTTCTGTACTGCTCTCACCATCGGCGTCGCGAATCGTCTCTTGCTCTTGAGCAACATCGTTGGAAGCGGAGGAGCTGACACGTCCCTGAGATGCCAACGCCTCGGTAAGCTCGGATACTTCACTGCGTAACGCATCAAGCTCGCCACGCATCTGCTCACGCTCTTCAACGAGCTGCGCCAGCATCGCCTGGCTTTGTTCAAGCTGCGCCGCCAGGGTGCCTGCTTCACCACTGGGATTTACCACTTCGGCATTAGGGCTGACTGCCTCGGCACTCACGATGGCGGCATCAGCAATGCCCGGTTCAGGGCTGTCACTGGCCTCTGTTTCTTGCTCCGCAGGCGTGTCTTCATCGGGGTTTGCGGCGGTTTCAAGATCGGGCAACGCGACCGTGGCTAATCCATTGTCGCGGTTACGCCAGGCAGCATTCATCGCATCAATCGCGTCAGCTGAGGCGGCTGCCGAGCGACGCATGACATGGGCATCGGTGGGCACGTCTAGCCTAAAACCCGCTCGCATGGCGTTAATATTGCCGGATGTAAACACCTCCGGGTTTGCTTCAAGCAGCGCGACCATCATTTGCTGCACGCTTGCCTGCTCGGGTTTTAACCGTTCAGCGACGCTCCAAAGCGTATCTCCACTGTTCACGTAGGCAGGATGGTTCGCCTCTGCGTTTACCGCATTCCGGCTTACATCAGCACGGCTAGCTTCAGTACGGCTAGACTCAGCGCGGCTTTCCGTATTAACACGATTTGATGCCTGAGGTTGAGACTGCAATTGAGACTGTGGTTGAGATAGAGACTGCGATGCTGTCTGGCTTGCCTGTGTCCCTTCGGCTTCGTAGTCGGCGGGATCAAAAAGCAGCGTGACTTCATGCGCATGACGCCCTGAAGGGGATTCAATCACAAGCAGCAAATCGAGCCAGGGGGCATCAACGGGCTGCGAGGAGGTAAGGCGGATGGTCGGCGGCTGCCCTTGGAGCGTAGCGTTCACATTCGCGATGACATCACTCCACTCAAGCCCAGCAGAGGCGTATGCACTGCGCTTCCCCAAGGTGACGCTAAGCGTTTCGGGTGAGTATTGCTGTGCATCAACCAAGGGGATCGAAGCATCTAACGGGGCATTCAAGGCAGAGCCCACCTTTGCTTCACCGACCCCAAGTGCATGCACCAATGGGCTCGACACGGCGAGGGTGAGCAGCATGGCTATCGTGATTGGTGGTTTCATGAACGCCCCTGCTTCTTTTACGTCATCTTGCTAAAGCGATAAATGGCTTATCAACTCAAAGTGTTACGCCCTTTTTACCACAGCTTATACTGTTTGCGCACAAAAAAGGGGGCTAATGTTAGCCCCCGATTCAACGCCTTAGCGTAAAACCTGCCGTTTTACTGCTCGCGCAGAATTTTCAGCATGCGCTTAAGTGGCTCGGCAGCCCCCCACAGAAGCTGATCCCCTACGCTGAATGCTGAGAGGTATTCTCCTCCCATAGCCAGTTTACGGAGACGGCCAACGGGAACATCAAGTGTACCGGTCGCGACAGTCGGCGTCAGGCCTGCGATGGTGGCATCTTTGTCATTGGGAATGACTTTGGCCCACTCATTGTGCTTGGCGATGCGATCTTCAATCTCATCAATCGGCACGTCCCGCTTGAGCTTAATGGTGAACGCCTGACTGTGCGAACGCATCGCACCAATACGAACACAGAGACCGTCAATCGGAACCGGATTATCTTGCAAGCCGAGAATTTTGTTGGTCTCAACACTACCCTTCCACTCTTCGCGGCTCTGGCCGTTATCGAGTTTGGTGTCGATCCACGGCAACAGGCTGCCCGCTAACGGTGCGCCGAAGTTCTCAGTGGGGAAGTCGCCACCGCGCATGGCGGCAGTCACTTTGCGGTCGATATCCAAAATCGCACTGGAGGTGTCTTTCAGCTCTTCACCCACACTATCGCGCAGCGTCCCCATTTGGTTGAGCAGCTCACGCATGTGCTTCGCACCGGAACCGGATGCGGCTTGGTACGTCATCGACGTCATCCACTCGATCATATCGGCTTCAAACAAGCCGCCCAGGCCCATCAACATCAGGCTGACGGTGCAGTTACCGCCGACAAAGGTTTTCGCGCCTTTAGCGAGCTGCGCGTCGATCACTTTGCGGTTAACCGGGTCGAGCACGATGGTCGCGTCGTCTTCCATGCGCAGCGTGCTAGCAGCATCGATCCAGTAGCCTTTCCAACCTGCGCTGCGAAGATCTTTGTACACCGGCTTGGTGTAGTCGCCGCCTTGACAGGTCACAACGACATCCAGCGCTTTAAGTGCTTCGATATCAAAGGCATCCTTTAGCGGAGGCACGTCCACGCCAACATCGGGACCCGGTTGGCCCACTTGAGACGTGGTGAAGAAAATCGGCTCGATGCCGTTAAAATCACCGTCTTCTTGCATGCGCTGCATCAGCACAGAGCCGACCATGCCACGCCATCCTACGAAACCGACTTTCAACATCGTGACGTCCTCCTATAAAAAATGAGCCCTTCATTATACATACTTTTATGCATCGTTCAGGGCGGCACACATTACGCCTGCTGAGCAAACGCTGCCAAAACGGCATCGCCCATGGCGTCGGTGCCTATGGTCTGCATGCCTTCGGAAGCAATATCCGCCGTGCGTAGGCCGTCATCCAACACTTTGCCGACGGCCGCTTCAATGCGCTCGGCCATGGCATTCTCGCCTAAAGAATAGCGTAGCATCATCGCCACCGAGAGCATCATGGCCAGCGGGTTAGCGACGTTTTGGCCAGCGATATCCGGCGCGCTACCGTGACATGGCTCGTACATACCCTGCCCGCTCTCGTTGAGCGAGGCTGACGGCAGCATGCCGATGGAACCGGTGAGCATCGCAGCGGCATCGGACAGAATATCGCCAAACATATTCCCGGTAACCACGACATCAAATTGCTTTGGTGCGCGCACCAGTTGCATCGCGGCGTTATCCACGTACATGTGCGAAAGCTCAACGTCGGGGTATTCCGGCGCCAACCGCTCCATCACTTCGCGCCACAAAATAGTGACTTCGAGTACGTTGGCTTTGTCGACCGAACAGAGCTTTTTATGGCGCTTTTGCGCCATTTCGAACGCCACGCGACCGATTCGCTCAATCTCGCTTTCCGAATAGACGTAGGTGTTAAAACCAACGCGCTCGCCGTTGCGCTCTTCGATGCCACGCGGCTGGCCGAAGTAAATGCCGCCGGTCAGCTCGCGGACGATCATAATATCCAGCCCAGCGACTAGCTCAGGCTTCAGGCTGGAAGCGCTGGCGAGCTGCGGGTAAAGCATCGCCGGGCGTAGGTTGCCGAACAGACCGAGGTTTTTACGCAAGCCTAGCAAGCCTTTCTCCGGGCGCTTGGCGAGATCTTCAAGCTTGTCCCATTTGGGGCCGCCGACGGCACCGAGAAGAATAGCCCTGGCTGCCTTGGCTTTATCCAGCGTCTCGGCTGGTAACGGCTCGCCGTGAACGTCATACGCCGAACCGCCGACCAAGCCCTCTTCCACGTCAATATCGAGACCGGACTCTTTGCACGCTTGCAGCAGGCGCTTAGCTTGCGCGGCGATTTCAGGGCCGATCCCATCGCCCGGAAGAAGTAAAACCTTATGTGTCATGCGATATCCTTAAAGCATTAAACGTATATCTTTAAATTCGTGACATGAAATGCATGCCGTTAAACATCAGGCGGTCTGACGGAATAGCCACGGGCGGCGCTGGCGGTGTTTGTCCTCAAAGGCACGAATGGCGTCTTCGTCTTTAAGCGTGATGCCGATATCGTCTAGCCCTTCGAGCAGGCACTGCTTACGAAAGTCATCGACCTGGAATTCTAAAATCTCGCCCCGAGGAGTCACAATACGCTGGTTTTCCAAATCGACATCAAGCGCATACCCTTCACGCTCTTCCACTTCTTGGAAGAGCCGCTCGACTTCGTCTTCTTCTAAGGTGATTAACAACAACCCGTTTTTAAATGCATTGTTGTAGAAAATATCGGCAAAGCTAGGCGCGATGATGGCTTTGAAACCGAAATCTTCCAGCGCCCAGGGCGCGTGCTCACGGGAGCTGCCGCAACCAAAATTGCGACGTGCCAGCAGCACCTCGGCGTTTTCATAACGTGGCTGATTGAGCACAAAATCCGGGTTCAACGGACGCTTGGAGCAGTCCTGATCCGGCTGCCCCTCATCAAGGTAGCGCAGCTCATCGAACAGGTTCACCCCAAAACCCGTGCGCTTGATCGACTTCAAAAACTGCTTAGGAATAATCAGGTCGGTGTCGACATTGGCACGATCTAACGGCGCCACCACCCCTTCAAAACGTTCAAACTTTTTCATCGCTTAAGCCTCCTGAGCGTGAGTGGCATCGTTGGCGGGCAAGCTGCGCACATCGACAAAATGACCGGCAATCGCGGCCGCCGCGGCCATGGCGGGACTGACCAAATGCGTTCGGCCGCCATAGCCTTGGCGTCCTTCAAAGTTGCGGTTAGAGGTCGAAGCGCAGTGTTCACCGGCACCCAATTTATCCGCGTTCATCGCCAGGCACATG
>JBNJFC010000078.1:0-8314 GCA_051746485.1 Pseudomonadota bacterium | reverse complement strand
TGATGGCTACGGCTATCACCTGACCCCATCCACTAACCACAAAGGAGGCGCGGTACAGGCGGTGGCGTAACCCGGTCGCTCTGCGAGCGACGCGCTATCTCTCCCGGCGCTAAAGCAACCGGGTTTCCCGCGCAAAACAGATGACGCAACCACCTGTCGATTACGACTTACTGGGCAAACAACTCCACGCTCTGCTAGACACCCGCGACTGGCTCACCAATAGCGCTCAGCTCAGTGCTTTTGTTTTTGAGCAAATCCCCGAGCTCAACTGGGTGGGGCTTTATCTACAACGCGAGTCTGAAATGCTCTGCCTCGGTCCGTTCCAAGGCAAGCCGGCGTGCCACCCCATTTCATTCAGCAAGGGGGTTTGTGGCGCTGCAGCACGCAGCGGACAAACTCAGCGAGTGGATGACGTTCACGCCATAGCCGATCACATCGCCTGCGACGCTAACTCGCGCTCCGAGCTTGTGATCCCCATTATGTCGGGCGATGCGCTTTGGGGCGTATTCGATCTCGACAGCCCCCAGCCAACACGCTTCAGCACGGAAGACCAAGCGGGAATTGAATCCCTAGTGGCCATCTTTACCCAGCGCACTGAGCTTCCCCGTTTTTGCTGAGCGTTATGACAAATCGCTGGGCAGTTAAAACACCCAGAAAACAAAACCGCCCCATACGCTTAGCGTATGGGGCGTTATTTTGGTAGGACCAGGCGGATTTGAACCGCCGACCTCCACGATGTCAACGTGGCGCTCTAACCAACTGAGCTATGGTCCTGAAAACGGGTAGCAAACTGACAAAGCTGCGGAATAAAGGGAATTGTTTGGTAGGACCAGGCGGATTTGAACCGCCGACCTCCACGATGTCAACGTGGCGCTCTAACCAACTGAGCTATGGTCCTGCCGCTCCACAACGGATGCGTATTCTACGGCTTTATGACTGAAATGCAAGCACTTTGCCATTAGTGACGCCATAACGCACCTGTGTATCGCAACCTCACTCTGGCACACCCCCCTCGGTGAGTTTTTTCGGGTTCAGTAAGCGCTCAAGCGTTGCTCGATCAAGCTCTGTTTCTTCCTCGGCAACGTCGATAATCGGACGCCCGGCTTGGTATGCTTTTTTGGCGATTGCAGCTGCTGCGTTGTACCCGATGACACCATTGAGCGCCGTAACCAAAATGGGATTACGTGCCAAGGGCTCGCTCAGCTGGTCTTCCCGCACATTAAATGTCGCAATCGCCCGATCCGCCAGCAAGCGTGCTGTATTGCTCATTAGTGTGACAGACGTCAGCAAATTCGCGGCCACCAACGGCAACATCACGTTGAGCTGGAAGTTACCGCTCTGCCCGGCAACGGTAACCGCCGTATCCAAGCCAATCACTTGTGCCGCGGCTTGTGCTGCGGACTCCGGAATGACCGGGTTTACTTTGCCCGGCATAATCGAGCTACCAGGTTGCATCGCCTCAAGCTCGATCTCGCCAAGCCCGGCAAGAGGGCCGGAATTCATCCAACGCAAGTCGTTGGCAATTTTCATCACGACACAGGCCAAGCCTTTAAGCTGCCCAGAGAGTTCGACTGCTGCATCCTGTGACGAGAGGCTGGCAAAAAAGCTATCGTTAGGCACAAAGCTAAGGCCAGTTTGGTTACTCAAATGCTCGGCCATTCTAGCGCCAAAATCGGCAGGCGCATTAATACCGGTACCCACCGCCGTTCCACCTTGCGCTAAACGTTGAAGGCGCGTCATGGCCCCCTCAATACGCTCAATCGCCTGGTCCAACTGACTCACCCAGGCGCCTAACTCCTGTGACATGGTCAACGGCATGGCGTCCATTAAGTGCGTACGTCCCGTTTTCACCACGTCTTCTAACTCACTAGCACGCTGAGCAATCGCTTCGCGCAGGTAAGTTAGCGCTGGTAATAGCGAGCTATCTACGCTAATTGCCGCAGAAACATGAATCGCTGTTGGGATCACATCATTGCTCGATTGCCCCATATTAACGTGGTCATTTGGCAGTACCTCGTCTCCTGCCCGACTGGCGAGGTTGGCGATGACCTCGTTGACGTTCATGTTGCTCGACGTGCCAGAACCCGTCTGGAAAACATCCACCGGAAAGTGAGCATCATGCTTGCCGTCGATGATTTCTTGCGCCGCGTCTTTAATGGCCATGACTCGCGCATCATCAAGCAACCCTAAGGCACTATTGGTATGGGCCGCGGCGAGCTTGATGCGAGCAATAGCGTGGATAAAAGCAGGCGGCATTGGCTGGTGCGATACCGGAAAATTATTCACCGCACGCTGGGTCTGGGCGCCGTAAAGCGCATCCATGGGGACGGTTAACTCGCCCATGCTATCGCGTTCGATGCGTGTCGACATGGTGCTCTCCTTTTCATTAATGAAACGAACCGACGTTACTTTCCAGCCTAACGCGCTTACCCGAGTAAGCAAATGCGAAAACAGCCCCGTCCCCACCGCTTATCTAGTTATTTTAAAATTGCATCACCAATTATTGTTGCACTGCACAAAATTAGCTCCTATACTGCAACGCAACATGACGGAGATTGCATAGATGGTCACATCAACGGTCTCCGCATTAACACCACAACGATCACCCCAGGAGGGTTTATCATGCGCACTATTAATACTAACGAAATGACTCAGCAGTTTGACAACATGTTCATGGCACCAGCTCGCGCTTTTGCCGCGCTGAATGTTGATTTCGCTGAAAAGATGTTCAACGCCCAGCTTGACGCAGGCAAAGCCTATGTCGATACCAGCATTGCTCAGGCGCGTAGCTTCATGGACGTTAAAGACGCTGAAGGTCTGCGTTCTTACATGGAAGGCCAGCAAAAAGTCGCTAAAGAACTGGCTGAGCGCGTTAAAGGCGATGCGGATAAAGTTGTTGGACTGCAGCAGGACTTCATCCAGAAAAGCCAGAAGCTGACCGAAGAAAACGTCAAGCAAGCGCAAGAAACAGCGACCAAGATGAGCAAATCTGCTTAATCTTACAGGCCGCGCTTTGTCTAAACCGCCGGTGGCTTACCATTGGCGGTTTTTTTGTGCCCGCTTACCAGCCTAGTGCTTGCTTAACAAACGGGATGGTCAGTTTACGCTTTGCTGATAGCGAAGCTTGATCCAGCGTTTCCAACGCACGGCAAAGCTCGCTAAGCTCACGCGGCCCACGGTGCAAAATATAGCGCCCTACATCGTTAGGTAGCTGCATTCCTCGGCTTTTCGCCCGCAGTTTTAACGCACCTAGGCGCTCGTCATCATCCAAAGGATGAATATGAAACGTCACGCCCCACGTCAGCCGTGAGGCAAGGTCAGGCAGCACTACCGGTAGCTGCCGCGGTGAGGCATTGGCGGCAATCACTAAGCATTTCCCCGCGTCGCGTAAGCGATTAAACGCGTGGAATAACCCCTCTTCCCAGCGCTTACGCCCTACGACGCACTCAAGGTCGTCGATCATCACCACGTCTAGGCGTTCAATCTCTTCGAGCATGATCGGCGGAAAGTGGCCTAAATCCGCCAAGGGTAAATAGAGAGCGCGCTTATCGTGATCCGATGCGGCATGACACGCCGCTTGGAGCAAATGGCTTTTGCCGCTACCAGGACTACCCCATAGGTACAAATAAGGCTCACCTTGAGACGCTATCTGGCTCACCAATGCTTGCACCAGCGCTGCATTAGCCTCACTGGTATAGTAGTTCTCAAAGGTGGCATCATCACGCAAACCGACGCCTAAGGGTAACTGTGCCGGCACTCGGCTCATGAGGTCCCCCTATCGTCATGAATATCCTGATTAATGTTGCGCTGTTCTGAAGCCGTTCTTTCGGATACCGCTTCGGGGTCATATAGCGCGCTGCCTTTGTAGCGATCAAACGCTTCACGTAAGAGCACCATGATCACTGCCGCAGCAGGCAACGCCAACAATACGCCAATGAACCCGAACAGCTCCCCCCCTGCCAACACGGCAAAAATTACCGCCACAGGATGCAGGCCAATTTTGTCACCTAAAAGCTTAGGCTGAAGTACGACACTCTCGATCACCTGACCAATGGAAAACACCACAATGACGCCCAATATCGCCCAAACGGTTCCCATCTGAAAAAGCGCGACGACTAGCGCAATGCTCATCCCGACGATAAAACCTAGGAACGGCACGATGCTGGCGATCCCAGAAATAAAGCCGATCAAAAGGCCGAAGTTCAGCCCCATCAAACTTAGCCCCAACGCGTAAATAATGCCCAGACACAGCATTACCAACAGCTGCCCGCGTAAAAAGGCTGCAAGCACTTCATCGCAGCGGGTGACCAACCGATAAGTATCTTCGACCCACTGGCGGGGAATCAGGTTGGCCACATTGTCAATTAATCGATCCCAGTCAAGCAGTAAATAAAACGTCACAACGGGGACCAAGGCTACATACGTCACCCAAGAGATCAGCGCCATACTAGAGCGCCCGACTTGCTCAAGCGCCTGGGCTAAATAGCCTCCGGCATCACGCCAGTTCTGGACCAAAATTTCACGTAGATTCGCCACTTCCGCTTGCAAGTTGTAGCCTGTCCACTCTTGCAGCTGAGGGGCAAGCGTGACTTCCACCCATTGCAAAATGGACGGCAGCGCTTCGCCAAACTGTTTCACCTGCTGAATAATCAGCGGCACCACAATCAACAAACTCACCACTAGAATCAGCGAAAGCACCAAAAAAACACTCGTCACGGCCAAAGGCCGCTTCATCCCCCAGCGTTCAAAGTGATTGGCCATCGGATCGGCCAAATAGGCCAAGATCATGCCAGTCACAAACGGCATAAGGACGGCATCGAGCAAATAAATAAACCCTGCGATGACCACTAACAGCAGGATTCCCCACCAAGAATGACGCATACAGCGACTCCTCCATGAACCAAAAGGCTGATTAGCCTGTCGTGTTACGCTGCCTGGAGCGATGCGGCTAACGTCGCTGGGTGTTACAATTCGTGCCGTTACCGCATCGGCGCTGGCTATCCGCCAGCATTAGCATCGTTACTTTCATCGATATTTTTTTGCACCACAGGATCTGCTATGACCGAGACCCCCTCTTCATCCACCAAGCCCTCGCTAAGCTACAAAGATGCGGGCGTTGATATTGACGCGGGTAACGCCCTTGTTGACCGTATTAAGCACGTAGCCAAGCGTACCTCGCGCCCAGAGGTGATGGGTGGCCTCGGTGGTTTTGGCGCCCTGTGCGAGCTTCCCAAACACTATAAAGAGCCGGTGTTGGTATCGGGCACCGACGGCGTCGGCACAAAATTACGCCTTGCGATGGACCTTGGCAAACACGACACCATCGGCATCGACCTTGTCGCCATGTGTGTTAACGATCTGATTGTTGCCGGTGCCGAGCCGCTGCTCTTTCTTGACTACTATGCCACGGGAAAGCTCAACGTGGATATCGCCGCCGACGTCGTCGAAGGCATCGGTGCCGGTTGCGAGCAAGCTGGCTGCGCGCTTGTAGGCGGTGAAACAGCCGAAATGCCGGGCATGTACGAAGGTGACGATTACGATCTCGCCGGCTTCTGCGTGGGTATCGTCGAGAAAGCGAACATCTTAGACGGCAGCAACGTCAGCGACGGTGACGTGCTATTAGGGCTGGCTTCGTCGGGGCCGCACTCCAACGGCTATTCGCTGATTCGCAAAATTCTTGAGGTGAGTGAGGCACCGCTCGATACCCCCATCGATGGTAAGCCCCTCAGCGAAGCGCTAATGGCGCCAACGCGCATCTATGTCAAGCCGCTACTCTCTCTGATGCGCGAAACCGATACGCCCGTACACGCATTGTCTCACATTACCGGCGGTGGGCTGTTGGAAAACATTCCACGAGTGCTACCCGAGCACTTAGCCGCGCACATCGATATCGCCAGCTGGCAACGCCCTGAGGTCTTCAACTGGCTCAAAACCCAGGGCAACGTTGACGAAACTGAAATGCACCGGGTACTCAACTGCGGCATCGGCATGGTGATTGTTGTCCCGCCGTCTCACGCCGACAAAGCCCGCGCGCATCTGCAAGCCCAGGGCGAAACGGTTTACACCCTGGGCAACATCGTGGCACGTGAAGGTGACGCCGTCACGTTGGAGAACCTTCCCGCATGAGCAGCACCGATTACACCAGCGATACGTTAAAAGAGATAGAACCCGAAGCCACAGACGCGCGCCGTGTTGTGGTGCTGATTTCCGGTAGCGGCAGTAACTTGCAAGCGTTGATCGAAGCGCAATCCCACGACCGATTGGGCGGTGAAATCGTTGCGGTTATCTCTAACGAGGCGGATGCCTACGGATTAAAACGCGCCCGCGATGCCGGCATCGATGCAGTGGCGCTACCGCATCGCGAATACGATAGCCGGGAGGCTTACGACGGGGCGTTGATCAAGGTCATCGAGCGTCACGAGCCCGACCTCATTGTGCTCGCCGGTTTTATGCGCATCCTGACACCGCGCTTTGTGCAGCGCTTTCTCGGGCGAATGCTCAATATTCACCCGTCGCTGCTGCCGGCCTACCGGGGCCTAAATACTCACGCTCAAGTGCTCGCTGATGGCGTGTCTGAGCATGGCTGCAGCGTCCATTTTGTGACCGAAGAGCTCGACGGCGGCCCGGTGGTGATTCAGGCCGCCCTCAAGGTGAGCGCCGATGACACCATCGAGACGCTAAAAGAGAAAGTCCACGCCCGCGAGCACTTGATCTACCCCATTGCGGTCGGCTGGTTTTTAAATGGCCGCCTACAATATAGCGGGACTGGGGCCACACTCGACGGCACCGCGTTGCCACCGCAGGGCCTGCGCTTGAGCCACGAAGACGCCGCCGAGGAGCTTGACGAACTCGACGATCACACCTGAGCCAAACGCAAAAACGGCGCTTGACGATGATACGTTCAAGCGCCGTTTTTTGTGCCCTGCCTTTTAGGTTCGGGGGAGTGTCACTCCCCGCTGGCCCATGTACTTACCGCCTCGGTCTTTATAGGACGTTTCACAAATCTCATCGGATTCCAAAAAGAGCATTTGAGCCACACCTTCATTGGCGTAGATTTTGGCTGGCAAGTTGGTGGTATTGGAAAACTCCAGCGTTACGTGCCCTTCCCATTCGGGCTCAAGCGGCGTCACGTTGACGATAATCCCACAGCGCGCGTAAGTCGATTTGCCCAAGCAAATGGTCAGCACACTGCGCGGGATACGAAAATATTCCACCGTACGCGCCAGCGCGAAAGAGTTAGGCGGAATAACGCAGACATCCCCCTTCACATCGACAAAGCTCTTATCGTCAAATCCCTTCGGGTCGACCACCGCCGAGTGAATATTGGTGAATACCTTAAAATCATCGGCGCAGCGCACATCGTAGCCATAGCTGGATGTGCCGTATGAGATCACGCGCTTACCATCAACATAGCGCACCTGCTCTGCTTCAAAAGGCTCAATCATGGCGTCGCTGGCGGCCATACGACGAATCCATCTATCCGATTTAATGCTCATTGCGTTGCTATCACTCACTAAAAGAAATCGTCGGGCCTTGCTCGGCGGCACCATCCACCCCTGCTGCGACACGTTTAGCGATCTCGCCAAACGTCTGGCTCACAGGGCTATCTGGCTCAGATATCACACTCGGGTTGCCGGAATCCGCCAGCTCACGAATGGACAGACTCAGCGGCAAGCGCCCAAGCACTTGGGTTTCGTACTCGTCTGCAATCCGCTCGCCGCCACCAGTACCAAAAATAGGCGCTTCGTGGCCGCAGTTTTCGCAGTGGTAGGTGCTCATATTCTCGACAATGCCGAGCACCGGCACGTTAACCTTGCGGAACATCTCAATGCCCTTACGCGCATCCAGCAACGCAATATCCTGCGGCGTGGTGACGATGACAGCCCCGGACACCGGCACGCGCTGCGAAAGCGTAAGCTGAATATCACCGGTACCCGGCGGCATATCGATGAGCAGAAAATCAAGATTATCCCACTGGGTTTGGGTTAAAAGCTGCTGGAAGGCACCGACGACCATGGGGCCACGCCACACCATTGGCTCGCGGGTGTTAACCAGAAACGCCATCGACATCGCTTGAATGCCGTGGGCTTCAAGCGGGAAAAACTTATCTTCCCCTGCGGCCTGCGGGCGTTCGCCCTCTTTCACGCCGAGCATCTGGGCCTGGCTTGGGCCGTAAATATCGGCGTCTAACACGCCCACTCGATAGCCCTGCGCCGAGAGCGCCAGGGCTAAATTAACCGTTACCGTGGATTTACCCACGCCACCCTTGCCCGAGGCAACGGCGACGATATGTTTCACCCCTTCCATTCGTGGC
>JBNJFC010000077.1:0-8366 GCA_051746485.1 Pseudomonadota bacterium | reverse complement strand
ACGATTCTTGATAGGCGACGTTTGCGCCTAGCGCGGGGTTCTCACGCGATCACCCACCGACAGCACGCGGGAAGCCTCCATCACTAGGGCGTAGCTGACGTGATCATAGGGTTTGAATATCATCAGAGACCCGGCCTTTTCCGCGGGCAGTTGTAATACCTCTTGGGTGCGCGGATCGTTCACGCGCTCCCCTTGCTGATCGACACGCAGCACATGACCCGGCTGCATGCCGTCTTGGGTCCCCAAGTCAATCGCCACGACCTGTAACCGGCCGATAAAGCGCACACCACCCGGCACGGCGAGAATCGAGCCGTTCACCTCGCTACGCGGCGCGCGGGGCATAAAGGGGTCATCCGTAAAGGGCGACTCCAGTGGCAGCACGATGTCATTATTGCGCACTTCTTGCTCGGCGCGGCGTACCTCTAACTGGGCAATGTCGCCTTCACGGCGTACCAGTACTGCCTCTCCCACGCTGATCAACTCAAGCCCTAGCATGTCACCGTCCGCCCTTACATAGGGCTCACCCTGGCGATAGATGCCCAGCGATTCGCCGCGCACCATTGCGCTTTCATCGCGCGCTTGATCGGTTTGGCGCACGTAGATCATATCCCCCGCGCCGCTGATCAGGCGTTTATCGTCACCGGCGATCACATAGGCGAGCTCGTTAAGCGCCTCGGCGCTATCGACCATCCGGTGCTGGCGTAAAAATGCCTCAACCGCCTCGCGCGGCAGTGGCTCAATCGCCTCGCGATGGGGCAGCGTGCGTACGTCAGGGGAGAGTTTGACCACATGCTGGCCGCGGCCGCGCTCAAGCTGAATACACGGCTCGCCTTGGCAATCGCGCAGCGTCAGTTCATCACCGGGGTAGATACGGTGCGGGTTATCGATCTGCGGGTTTTCACGCCACAGCTCTGGCCACTGCCAAGGCGCGTGCAGAAACCGCGCGGCGATATCCCAAAGCGTATCGCCCGCCTGCACCGTGTAGCGCTCAGGGGCATCGTCGCGCAGACGCTCCCAGGCACTTACCGGTGCGGCGAGTAAAACACTCATAAGCCATACACTGAAAAGCGCCACGGCGCTCCGCTTTTGCCATGCCCAGCGGGAGCGTCGCTGCCCCACGTTGTCATCCCTTGCCATGCGCTCTCCCGTTTGACCTGCCTGCCGTTGGCGCCCAATGCTCAAGCGCTTGCTAGCATGATATAATGAACGGTAACAATGAACATAGGCCATGCGTCCAACGTGACGGCCTTGTTCGCTTTATAGATTCAGCATAACGGTACTTGCAA
This sequence comes from Pseudomonadota bacterium, assembly GCA_051746485.1. GTDB lineage: Bacteria > Pseudomonadota > Gammaproteobacteria > Pseudomonadales > Halomonadaceae > Vreelandella. The sequence goes on along the minus strand of JBNJFC010000077.1, from coordinate 7,080 downwards.
CGCCATGGCTAAACTTCCGATTTTAGAATACCCCGACGATCGGCTGCGCACGAAAGCCGCGCCGGTTGAAAACGTCGATGATGAGGTTCGCCAGCTTGTCGATGACATGCTCGAAACCATGTACGACGCCCGCGGCATCGGCCTTGCCGCCACGCAAGTCGATGTTCACCGCCGGGTGGTGGTGATGGATGTCAGCGACGAAAGCGGCCAGCCGCTGGTGTTAATCAACCCGAGCTATACACCGCTTGGCGAAGAAAAAGAGCCGCTTTCCGAAGGCTGCTTATCGATCCCCGAGTACTACGCTGAGGTGCCGCGCTATTTAAAAGTAAAGCTCAACGCACTCGACCGTAGCGGCGAACCCTATGAGCTTGAAGCCGACGGCCTGCTCTCGCACTGCATTCAGCACGAGTTCGACCATTTGGAAGGCGTGCTATTTGTCGATTACCTCTCGCCGCTCAAACGTAATCGGGTACTCAAGAAGATGCAGAAACGCCACAAACTGGAGCAGGACGCTTAACGCATGTCATCACTGCGCGTTGTTTTTGCCGGCACGCCGGACTTCGCTGCTGCAAGCTTAGGGGCGCTTTTAGCCAGCGAGCATGAAGTGGTGGGTGTTTACACCCAGCCCGACCGCCCTGCCGGTCGCGGGCGCAAGCTCACCCCCAGCCCGGTAAAAAAGCGAGCCCTTGAGCACGATTTGCCCGTCTACCAACCGGCATCGTTAAAAAGTGCTGACGCTAAGGCGGAGCTAGCCGCGCTAGGCGCCGACGTCATGGTCGTCGTCGCGTATGGATTATTGCTGCCCCAGACGGTGCTGGATATTCCGCGTTTGGGCTGTGTCAACGTTCACGCCTCGCTCTTGCCACGCTGGCGCGGGGCGGCACCGCTTCAGCGCGCTATCGAAGCGGGAGATCGTGAGTCAGGCGTTGCCATCATGCAGATGGACGCAGGGCTCGACACCGGTGCGGTACTGCGTGAAGCACGCACCCCCATCACGCCCACCACCACTGGCGGCGAACTACACGATACACTTGCCGAGCTTGGCGCCACCACGCTGATTGAAACGCTGGATGCCATGGCCGCCGGTCGGGCAAACGCGCAACCGCAGCCGGCAGAGGGCGTGACCTACGCAGCCAAGCTTTCCAAAGCCGAGGCGGAACTTGATTTCACCCAACCGGCAGCGGCGCTGGCGGCGAAAATCCGCGCCTTCAACCCCTGGCCGGTAGCCTGGTGCGCGTATGGCGATGAGCGCCTGCGCTTATTGATGGCGAGCGCCGAAGCGGGTTCTTTTCGCCCTGCCACTCCCGGTACGCTGCTAGCGCCAGGGCGCGACTGTCTGCGTATTGCCTGCGGTGCACACGGCGACGAGGTGCTGCAGGTGCAAAAAGCACAGCTCCCCGGTGGTAAAGCGATGGCGGTACGCGATCTGCTCAACGCCCACCATCCCCGTTTAGCTCCCGGCAGCGTACTGGGTAACGTTCTTGGCACCACGCCGCAAGGAGACGCTCGATGAACTCACCGCGCAGCCCCCAAACCGGCAGCGGCCAGGAAGTTCGCGCCGCCGCCGCCCGCGCGCTAACACCGGTACTCAGTGACAAAGGCTCGCTCGCCGGGCTGGATGAGCACAGCGTTATTACCCGTGATCGCGCACTGCTCAAAGAGCTCTGCTACGGCACCTGCCGTCGCCTGCCGCGTTTAGAGGCGCTTGCCAACGAGCTACTGAAACAGCCGTTCAAAAAACGCGACATGGACGTGCAGGCTCTGCTGCTGCTGGGGATTTATCAACTGCTTTATATGCGCATTCCAGCGCATGCGGCAGTCGGGGAAACCGCCGGCGCGGCGCGGCTTATCGGTAAGGAGTGGGCGACGCGTGTGCTCAACGGTTGCCTGCGCCGCCTGCAGCGCGAAGCCGGCGCGTTGCAGGCGCGGGTCGACCGCGACCCTTATATCGCGCTTGAGCACCCGCCGTGGCTATTGACCGCGCTACGAGAGGCGTGGCCCGACCATTGGCGCGATATCGCCGAGGCCAATAATCAGCCCGGCCCCATGACACTGCGCGTCAATCAGCATCACAACGACCGCGAAGCCTATTTAGCCCAACTCGCCTCACAAGGGTTAGACGCTTATCTCTGCGCCCACGCACCCGACGGCATCACCTTGGACACGCCTTGTGACGTCAGCGCCCTCCCCGGTTTTGCCGAGGGCTTGGTCAGCGTGCAGGATGAAGCCGCGCAGCTCTCCGCTGCACTGTTAGGCCCTGCCATCGCGCCGCGCCCCGGCGCCCACGTGCTTGACGCCTGCTGCGCCCCCGGCGGCAAGACCGCGCACCTTCTGGAGCAGTTTGATATTGCCCTGACCGCCTTGGATAGCGACAACCAACGCCTCGCCCGGGTCGAGGATACGTTGACGCGCCTCGGGCTTGAGGCGGAACTGCGCCACGGCGACGCCACTACCCGCGACTGGTGGCAGGGCACCACTTTTGACGCCATTTTGCTTGATGCGCCGTGCTCGGGTACCGGTGTGATCCGCCGCCACCCGGATATCAAAAAGCTGCGCCGCAAAGAGGATATTAAGCAGCTGGCTACGCTTCAGGCGCGGCTGTTAGATAACCTTTGGCCGCTTCTGAACGAAGGCGGCACGCTGCTCTATGCCACGTGCTCGGTACTTCCCGAAGAGAACGCTGACCAGATCGAGGCGTTTTTGCAGCGCACGCCCGATGCTCAAATCACCACGCCAACAGGTGTCGCCTGGGGGGAAAAAAGTGGCGCTGGTCGGCAACTTTTTCCGCAAACCAACAGCCACGACGGTTTTTTTTATGCCAGACTAGAAAAGCGTCCCGCGACATAAGGCGGTGACTTTTCATGACGAATGATCCCTTTGCGACGGATCAATGTAGTCTGAATTAACATAGTACGAATTAACGCATTAAAGACCACTAAGGAGCGACATATGACCCATCATACCTATAAGCATATCGAGCTAACCGGATCCTCAGAAAAAAGCATGGAAGACGCGGTACAAAACGCCATCGGCAAAGCCGCCGAGTCGGTCAAGAACATGCGTTGGTTTGAGATGGTCGACACCCGTGGCCACATCGAGGACGGTCGTGTTGCCCACTGGCAGGTGACGGTGAAGGTCGGCTTCACACTGGAATAACTCCCCCCACCCTGCTTTTTAGCGGCGGCTGGTTTACACTAGCCGCCGCTTTCTATTGCAGCGCAGCGTTTGCGCACTAACGGGGACGGCAATCTGATGAAAATCATCATTCTCGGCGCCGGCCAAGTCGGCGGCACGTTGGCAGAACACCTCGCGCGAGAAGAAAACGACATCACCGTGGTGGACACCAACGCCAATAAGCTGCGCGAGTTACACACCAAACTCGATATTCGCACCGTGACGGGCGCTGCTTCCTATCCCATGGTGTTGCGCCAAGCGGGATGCGAAGACGCTGATATGTTGATCGCGGTGACCAGCGCCGATGAAATCAACATGATCGCCTGCCAAGTGGCGCATACGCTGTTCCGCACCCCGACCAAAATTGCCCGGGTGCGCTCTACCGCTTATCTAACCCGCAAGGGGCTATTTGCCCACGAAGCGATTCCGATTGATGTATTGATTAGCCCCGAGCAAGTGGTGACCGACCACGTGCGTCGTCTCATTGAGCACCCCGGCGCGCTACAGGTACTGGAATTTGCCGGGGGCCTCGTTCAATTAGTTGCGGTCAAAGCTTTCTACGGCGGCCCGCTGGTAGGGCAAGACTTGGCCTTTTTGCGCCGCCACATGCCCAACGTCGATACCCGCGTCGCCGCGATCTACCGCCGCGACCGGCCGATCATCCCACGTGGCGACACGGTGATCGAAGCCGATGACGAGGTCTTCTTTATCGCGGCGCGGCGCGATATTCGCGCGGTAATGAGCGAGCTTCGGCGCGTTGAGCGTGACTTCCGCCGGGTGGTGATTGCCGGCGGCGGTAATATTGGCGAGCGCCTTGCCGAACATCTTGAGCACAGCCATCAGGTCAAAATCATCGAACATAGCCTTGAGCGCTGCACCCACCTCTCCGAGCGGCTCGACCGTACCGTCGTGCTTCACGGCAGCGCCACCAGCAAGCGCCTGCTTGAAGAAGAAAACATTGAAGATTGCGATATCTTTTGTGCGCTGACCAACGACGACGAGGTCAACATCATGTCGTCGCTGTTGGCCAAGCGTCTCGGGGCGAAAAAAGTCCTCACGTTGATTAACAACGCCGCCTACGTCGATCTCGTTCAAGGTGGCGATATCGATATTGCTATCTCACCCCAGCAAGCCACCATCGGCAGCCTACTGACCCACGTGCGCCGAGGCGATATCGTCAACGTTCACTCGTTGCGCCGGGGGGCGGCGGAAGCGATAGAAGCGATCGCCCACGGCGACAAACAGTCGTCGAAAGTGGTGGGCCGCACCATCGGTGAGATTGACCTGCCCGATGGCACCACCATCGGTGCCATCGTGCGCGGTAAAGAGGTGCTCATTGCCCATGACAACGTGGAGGTGATGTCTGGCGATCACGTTATTCTGTTTGTGATCGACAAACGCCGTATCCGTGACGTGGAACGGCTGTTCCAGGTCGGGCTAACCTTCTTCTAGGGAGTCGAGGTAAATGAGCCTGCGGGTAATTCTGCGTATATTAGGGCTGCTGCTGATGCTGTTCAGCCTGACCATGATGCCGCCCATTTTGATTTCACTGTGGTTTCGTGACGGCGTGTGGGATGCCTTTTTGATCGGCATCGCGATTACCGTGCTAACCGGGCTGTTGCTCTTTCTGCCTAATCGCCATGAGCGCAAAGAACTGCGCATTCGCGACGGTTTTATCATCGCGGCCATGTTCTGGACGGTGCTGGCGCTATTCGGCTCGTTGCCGCTAATGTTATTCGGCACCGACGCCTTAACGCTGACCGATGCCGTGTTTGAGTCGTTCTCCGGGCTCACCACGACCGGGGCCACGGTGATTACCGGTATCGATTTCCTGCCTGAGTCGATTCTCTACTATCGCCAGCAGCTGCAGTGGCTGGGCGGCATGGGGATTGTGGTATTGGCCGTGGCGATTTTGCCCACACTCGGCGTGGGCGGCATGGCGCTCTATCGCACCGAAATCCCTGGCCCGCTGAAAGACTCTAAGCTCACCCCACGCATTACCGAGACCGCTAAAGCGCTGTGGTATATCTACGCTTCGCTGACGGTCACCTGCATGGTGGCTTATATGGTCGCGGGTATGAATTGGTTCGATGCGCTGGGGCACAGTTTCTCTACCGTCGCTATTGGCGGATTTTCCACCTATGACGCCAGCATCGGCCACTTTGACAACGCTGCCATTGAGCTTATTTGCGTCGGCTTTATGTTAATTTCGGCGTTCAGTTTCAGCCTGCATTTCGTCGCTTGGCGCGAGAAGCGCTTAACCCACTATTTCCAGGATCCCGAAGCCCGTTTTTTAATGCTGTTTTTACTCGGGCTAACCACCGTGACTGTGATTTCCCTGTGGTTGACGGGGACCTATGACACCCAGCTTGGCCTGCGCCACGGGCTGTTTGAGGTGGTCTCCGTGGCTACCACGGCAGGCTTTGCCGTCGCCGATTTTTCTGCCTGGCCCGGGGCGCTGCCGTTTCTGCTGTTCATGGCCGCGTTCGTGGGGGGCTGTTCGGGCTCCACCGGCGGGGGCATGAAGGTCATCCGCATTATTTTGATCATGAAGCAGGGCATGCGTGAAGTGATGCGCTTGATCCACCCTAACGCCGTCATCGCCGTCAAGGTGGGCAAAGTCAGCGTACCGGATGGCATTGCCCAGGCGGTATGGGGGTTTTTCTCAGCCTACGTCATGCTGTTCTTTTTGATGCTGGTCGGCGTTATGGCGACCGGGGTAGATCAGGTGACGGCCTGGTCCACCGTCGGCTCCGCGCTTAATAACCTCGGCCCAGCACTGGGCGAAGCCAGTGGCCACTACGGTGAAATGCCCACGCTTGCCAAGTGGATTTTAGTGGTGGCCATGCTGCTTGGCCGGTTAGAAATTTTCACGATTTTAGTGCTGTTTACGCCCGCCTTCTGGCGCCGCTAAACGCATTTTTCGCCCCGTTTTCATTATGTTTTTATCGAGTGCTGAATGAGCCTAACTGATACCGCTTCCCCGCTTCCCGCCACCAGCGGGCCGCTCAAAACCCTCACCATCGGGGATACGCGCTATACCCTGCTGGGTACCGCTCACGTCTCTGCTGAAAGCGCCGACGATGTGCGCAAGCTCATTGATACCGGTGAATTTGATGCCGTGGCTATTGAGCTCTGCGATGCCCGCCACCACAGCATGGCCAACCCCGATGCCATGGGCGAGCAGGATTTGTTTCAGGTATTCAAGCAGGGCAAGGCCGGCATGGTCGCCGCAAGCCTTGCCCTTGGGGCTTTTCAGCAGCGCATTGCCGAGCAGTCCGGTATTCAGCCGGGCGCCGAAATGCGCGCCGCCGTTGACGAAGCCAAACGCCTCGACTTGCCGCTGGTGCTGATTGACCGCGATGTCGGCATCACGCTCAAACGCATCTACCGCAACGTGCCTTGGTGGCAGCGTTTTTCGCTTTTTTCCGGGCTTTTGGGCAGCGTGCTGTCGCGCCAAGACGTCGCCCAGGAAGAGATCGAAAAGCTCAAAGAAGGCGACATTCTCGAAGCCACCTTTAGCGAATTTGCCGCTGAGTCGGAGGCCCTTTACACGCCGCTGATTCGTGAGCGCGACCGCTACATGGCGCTACGCTTGGCCGAAGACGCGCCACCCGGGCGCTACCAGCACGTGCTCGTAATTCTCGGCGCCGGGCACTTAAAAGGCACTGGCGAGCATTTGGAAGCACCGCTACCGGAGTCGCCCACCGCTGAGATTGCGTCGCTAGAGGCCTCACCACCGCCCTCCAAACTGTGGAAAATGCTGCCGTGGGCGATTACCGCGCTGGTACTCATCGGCTTTGCGATTGGCTTTTCGCGCAATACCGAGCTTGGCTGGCAGTTGGTGTTGGAGTGGTTTTTGATCAACGGTGTGCTCTCCGCTGCAGCCACCATCGCCGCACTGGC
>JBNJFC010000076.1:6278-8552 GCA_051746485.1 Pseudomonadota bacterium | reverse complement strand
GCCGACGAACCAAGCGGTTAAGCGCTAGTCAGGCAAGAGGCTGCGTGATAGACTACGCCATCCTCTCAGACAAGACCCGTGAACGGGCAGCCTTATGTGTTGCCGGTTGCACATTTTGGTCAGGCAAAAAAACCTGCCAAATCAAAGCGGTGTTAATCGAACACCGGCTTTGGAAACGTTACGGAAACGTCGCACTGAGGTCACGACCCAGGCGGCGATAATCAGTTAATCCGTTGCCCCAATAGGCAACCTTTTTTCTCCAAGGAGATACCCTGTGGCGAACAGCAAGCAAGCTCGCAAGCGCGCCCGCCAGGCCGAGAACCGTCGCGTCCTGAAATCCGGTCAACGCAGCATGGTCCGCACCTACATCAAGCGTGTAGTCAAGGCCATCAGCACCGGCGACCACGCGAAAGCGATGGAAGAGTTCAAGGCGGCGCAGCCGGTCATCGACCGTATTGCCGATAAAGACGTGCTTTCTAAAAAGAAAGCCGCGCGTCTGAAAAGCCGTTTGAACAAGCGCATTAAGGCACTGGCGGCGTAAGCCGGCAGGCGCCCTAAAAAACCGGCTGCGGCCGGTTTTTTTGTGTCTATGAGCGAACAAAGACCAGCAGATGCCAAAATCACCCCCGCGCGCCGTGGCCTCATGGGCTCGGGAATGATCGTGAGCGCCATGACCATGATCTCGCGGGTGATGGGCTTGGCGCGCGACGTGGTGATCGCCGCGCTGTTGGGTGCGGGTAACGGTGCGGATGCGTTTTTTGTCGCCTTCAAAATCCCCAACTTTCTGCGCCGCCTGTTCGCCGAGGGCGCGTTTAACCAGGCGTTTGTGCCGGTGCTCTCGGAGTATTCGACGCAACGCACCCGGCAAGAAATTCGCGAACTGCTAAACGCGACAGCGGGCAGTTTAACCGCAGTACTGGCACTGATTACGGCGCTGGCCATGCTCGGCGCGCCGTGGCTGGTGTGGGTGTTCGCCCCCGGGTTTGGCCGCGACCCGGAAAAGCTCGCTCTCACCGCCGATATGCTGCGGCTGACGTTTCCTTACTTGCTGCTCATTTCGCTGACCGCCTTTTCCGGTAGTGTGCTCAACACCTGGAACCGTTTCGCCGTGCCCGCGTTTACGCCGGTGCTGTTGAACCTGTCGCTGATCGGCGCGGCACTCCTGCTTATGCCGATGTTCGAGCAGCCCGCCATGGCGCTGGCCTGGGGCGTGCTGATCGCTGGCGTCGCTCAGCTGGCGTTTCAAGTGCCGTTTTTGCTGCGCTTAGGGCTTTTGCCCACGCCTTGGCCGCACTTTGCCCACGAGGGCGTAAAGCGGATTCTCAAGCTCATGGCGCCGGCGCTGTTTGGCGTATCGGTGTCGCAGATTAATCTGCTGCTCGATACCGTGCTGGCGTCGCTACTCGCGGCGGGCAGTGTTTCTTGGCTCTACTACTCTGACCGCTTGGTAGAGTTGCCGCTGGGCGTGTTTGGCGTGGCCATTGGCACGGTGATTCTGCCCGCGCTCTCCAAGCGTCATGCCGAACAATCAAGCGCGCACTTTGCCGCCATGCTCGACTGGGCCATCCGGGTGGTGTTGTTATTGGGGCTGCCGGCGGCGCTGGCGCTTGCGGTATTGGCAGAGCCACTTCTTATCACGCTGTTTCATTACGGCGCGATGACCGATCATGATATTCAGATGGCCGCCATGAGTCTGCGCGCTTATGCCTTTGGGCTTTTGGCCTTTATGTTGATCAAAGTGTTGGCGCCAGGCTTTTTTGCTCGCCAAGATACCGCCACCCCGGTGAAGGTGGGCATCGTCGCCATGGTCGCCAATATGGTTTTCAACCTGCTGCTGATTTGGCCGCTGGCCCACGCGGGGTTAGCCTTGGCGACCGCACTCTCGGCGTTTATGAACGCGGGGCTGCTAGGGTATTTGCTGCGTAAGCAGGGCGTGTTGGTATTCCAGCCCGGTTGGGGGCGCTTTGCCTGGCAGCTGATTGGCGGCAGTGTGGTAATGAGTGTGGGGCTCTATGTGCTCGCACCGGACTGGCAGGCGTGGCTTGAGTTTGGCCTGTGGCAGCGGGTGAGCTGGGTGGCAGCGCTAGTGGTGCTGGGCGCAGGGGTGTACTTCGCTTGGCTCGCCGCGTTTGGCCTGCGGTTGCGCCATCTGAAAATGCACAGCTAAAACCGGTCGGGCATACATTGCCGCTGATGGGTTGGGTATAATGGCCAATTTATCTCTTGCTCATTCTGCGAAGGGTAAACAACGCGGTAGGAGCGCAATTTATTGCG
>JBNJFC010000076.1:0-6178 GCA_051746485.1 Pseudomonadota bacterium | reverse complement strand
GCGAACGCTATTTTAACGGCTGAGGTGCCATGCGCGTCATTCGAGGACTGCACAACTTAACGCCAGCGGATTGCGGCTGCGTGGCCACCATTGGTAATTTCGATGGGGTTCACCGCGGTCATCAGGCGATTTTACAGCAGTGCCGCGAGCACGCCGCACGCCTGCAAGCGCCGTTGACGGTGGTGGTATTCGAGCCGCAGCCGCGCGAGTTCTTCGCCGGTGAGCAAGCGCCGCCGCGCCTAACCCGCTTGCGTGAAAAAGTACGCCTATTGATGGACCACGGCGCAGAGCGCGTCCTGTGTTTGCCGTTTAACGATGCCTTGCGAAGCCTTACCGGGCGCGAATTTATCGATCAAGTCTTGATCGAGGGCTTGGGCGTAAAGCACCTAGTCGTGGGCGATGACTTCCGTTTCGGCTGTGATCGCCGTGGCGACTTCACCTTGCTAGAAGTCGTGGGCCGTGAGCAGGGCTTTGGCGTTGAGCACACTCGCACCTTTACCGTGGATGGTGAACGCGTCTCCAGTAGCCGTGTGCGTACTTTGCTTGCTAGCGGTAATTTTTACGCGGCAGCAACGCTATTGGGGCGCGCGTATTCCATCAGTGGGCGAGTGGTGCGCGACCAGCAGCTCGGGCGCACCATCGGCGTGCCCACCGCTAACCTGCCGCTGTTGCCCCAGCCGTTAACGCTGCGCGGCGTGTTTGCCGTGGTCGCGGAGCTGGAAGGCGGCGCGCGTTACCCTGGCGTTGCCAACGTGGGCTTTCGCCCTACGGTCGGGGCGGATCGCCCTACCCTCGAAGTTCACCTGTTTGACTTTGACGGCGACCTTTATGGTCAGCGCTGCACCGTTTACCCCTGCGCGCGGCTGCGCGGGGAAATCAAGTTTGATGACTTTGATGCACTGAAGGCGCAGATTGAGCGCGATCAAGCCAGTGCGCGCCGCTACTTAGCTAACTATCACGGCGCTGACGACACGCTGCCGCTGGCCTCGGCGCCGCGCCCGTTTTCCGATAACGCACACGCTAACCCTTTTTCTGACTCCACCTCGGCGGACAATTCCGCCGACGCTAACGACGGCTGACCGGACTATGGATTATAAGCACACGCTAAATTTGCCTGAAACCGACTTTCCCATGCGCGGCATGTTGCCCAAGCGGGAACCGGGCCGAGTGTCGCAGTGGCAAGACATGAACCTATATGAGCGCCTGCGCGAAACCCGTGCGGGTAAGCCGCTGTTTGTGCTCCACGATGGCCCTCCCTATGCCAACGGCAGCATTCATATCGGTCACGCCGTCAATAAGATTTTGAAAGACATCATCGTTAAGTCGAAAAATTTGGCGGGATACGATGCCCCCTACGTGCCCGGCTGGGACTGCCACGGTTTGCCCATCGAGCATAAGGTGGAAACCACCCACGGCAAGCACCTGGAGCCCGAAAAAGCCCGTGGCCTGTGTCGTGAGTATGCCGCCGCGCAGATTGAAACCCAGCTCACCGATTTTGTGCGCCTGGGCGTGGTCGGCGATTGGGACAACCCCTACCGCTCGATGGATTACGCCAACGAGGCGGGCGAGATGCGTGCGCTGGCCGATATGGTCGACGCGGGCTATGTGTTTAAAGGCTTGAAGCCGGTTAACTGGTGCTTTGACTGCGGCTCAGCATTGGCCGAAGCCGAAGTCGAGTACGCCGATAAAACCTCAGACGCCATCGATGTCGCCTTCCCGGTAGAAGATGCCGATAAGCTGGCAACCGCGTTTGGTCTCTCTGAGCTGCCCAAGCCCACCGCCATCGTCATCTGGACCACCACGCCATGGACCATTCCGGCTAACCAGGCACTCAACGTTCATCCGGAATTCACCTACGCGCTGGTGGATATCGGTGACCGGCTCTTGGTGCTGGCCGAGGAGCTGGTGGAAAGCTGCCTTGAGCGCTTTGCACTGCAAGGCGAGGTGATTGCTACCGCGAAAGGCGAGGCACTGGATCAGATTAACTTCCGTCATCCGTTTTATGACCGTCTTTCGCCGGTCTATCTAGCCGATTACGTCGAGTCGGAAGTGGGCAGTACCGGTATTGTCCACTCGGCGCCTTCTTACGGTGTGGATGACTTCAACACTTGCCGCGACCATGGTATGAGCTTTGACGACATGCTCAACCCGGTACAAGGTAACGGCGTTTACGCTGACGATTTGCCCTTCTTTGGCGGGCAGATGATCTGGAAGGCCAACCCGCAAATCGTCGAGAAGCTGCGTGAAGTCGGTGCGCTGATGAACCATAAGCGCTACGAGCACAGCTACATGCACTGCTGGCGCCACAAAACGCCGGTGATCTACCGCGCCACCGCGCAATGGTTTGTGGGCATGGACGTGGCCGGTAAAGACGGTAAAACGCTGCGCGAGCGGGCGCTTGAGGGCATCGAAGCGACACAGTTTACCCCGGCCTGGGGGCAGGCGCGCCTGCACTCGATGATCGCTAACCGCCCCGATTGGTGCATCTCACGCCAGCGTAACTGGGGCGTGCCGATTCCGTTTTTCCTGCATAAAACGACCGGCGAGCTGCATCCGCGCACGATCGAGCTGATGGAAGAAGCCGCTAAGCGCGTGGAGCAGGGTGGCATTGATGCATGGTTCCGCCTCGACCCCGCCGAGCTTTTAGGCGCGGAAGCGGCGGATTACGACAAAGTCACCGACACGCTGGACGTGTGGTTTGACTCCGGTACCACGCACCGCCACGTACTGCGCGGTTCGCACCCGCACGGCCACGAAAGCGGCCCGCGAGCAGATTTGTACCTGGAAGGCTCCGACCAGCACCGCGGCTGGTTCCACTCATCGCTGTTGACCGGCTGTGCCATCGACGGCCACCCGCCGTACCGCCAGCTGCTCACCCACGGCTTCACCGTCGATGCCCAAGGCCGCAAGATGTCCAAATCCATGGGCAACGTGGTCGCGCCGCAAGAGGTGATGGATAAGCTCGGCGCCGATATTCTGCGCCTGTGGGTCGCTTCCACCGACTACTCCGGCGAGATGGCGGTGTCGGATGAAATCTTAAAACGTACCGCTGATGTGTATCGCCGTATTCGCAACACGGCGCGCTTTTTGCTCTCCAACCTCAACGGCTTCGACCCGGTCACCGACCAGGTGGCGTTTGGCGATATGCTGGCGCTGGATCAGTGGGTGGTGGATCGCGCCGCGCAGTTGCAAGGCCGCATTGACACCGCGTATGAAGAGTACCGCTTCCTCGACGTTTACCAGCAGGTGCACGGCTTTTGCGCCCGCGAGCTAGGCGGCTTCTATCTGGATGTGATCAAAGACCGCCAGTACACCACGCAAACCGATTCGCTCGCACGGCGCAGCGCGCAAACCGCGCTCTACCACGTGGTCGAAGCGCTTAGCCGCTGGGTCGCGCCGATTCTCTCCTTCACCGCAGAAGAGATTTTTGAGCATATCCCAGGCAAACGCGGCGATAGCGTGCTGCTGGAGGAGTATTACTCAGGCCTTGGCACGCTCGATGACGGCGCCGAGATGGGCCGTGCCTTCTGGGAACAGGTGCTGGAAGTGAAGAATGCGGTCAACAAACGCCTGGAAGATGCGCGTAACGCCAAAGTCATCAAAGGCAGCCTCGCCGCTGAAGTGACGCTTTACGTTGACGACACGCTTCACACGACGCTGACCAAGCTTGGCGAAGAACTTCGCTTTGTGATGCTCACCAGCGACGTCACGCTCAAACCGCTAAGCGACGCCCAAGACGCCGACGCCACCGAGCTAGAAGGCCTGAAGGTGGCCGTCGCGGCGAGCGAAAACACCAAGTGCGAGCGCTGCTGGCACCACCGCGAAGACGTCGGCAGCCACGCCGAACACCCGGACCTATGCGGTCGCTGTATCACTAACCTGCCGGATGGCCCCGGCGAGACGCGCCAGTATGCGTGAAAAGGCGTCGCGTAAAAAAGAGGCTAAATCGATGACCGGTCAGGCAGGCAATATCACCAGGCCGCCCATGCAGCGGCCATTGCGCTGGCTATGGTTGGCGCTGGCGGTCATCGTGCTGGATTTGGCAACTAAATACGCCGCCAGCGCGTGGCTTGGCTACGCGCAACCGGTAGAAGTGCTGCCGTTTTTCAACCTGACACTTTTACACAATACCGGCGCGGCGTTTAGCTTTCTCGCCAGCCACCCCGGCTGGCAGCGCTGGTTCTTCGCGGTAGTGGCCATCGGGGCGAGTATCGGTTTGACCGTGTGGCTCTCGCGCCTAAGAGCGGATGAAAAACTGCTAGCGGTGGCGTTACCGCTGATCATCGGCGGGGCGCTGGGCAACCTGTATGATCGCCTGGTACACGGCTATGTGGTGGATTTTCTCTCTTTCCACGTCGCCGGTTGGTACTACCCGGCGTTCAACGTTGCCGATATTGGCATTACCCTCGGCGCTGCTGGAATGATCTGGGAATCGTTTTTCGGCGAACGCCGGCGCAGGAAGCAATCGCCAGCAGACTAATTTTTAAAAGACGGGTACAAGCAATGAGCGAATACCAGATTAACGAAGGCATGGAAATTACCCTCCACTTCACGCTGAAATTAGAAGACGGCACCGTGGTGGATTCCACCAAAGAGAAAGCGCCGGCAACGTTTCAGTTTGGCGATGGTAACTTGCCGCCGGGATTTGAAAACCCGATCAAGGGCATGACCGCCGGCCAAAGTGACAGCTTCGCCATTACGCCGGAACACGCTTTTGGCCAGCATAACCCGCAGAATATTCAAACGTTGAAGCGTGACGACTTCGGTGATGAAACGCCGGAACTGGGCATGGTGCTCTCGTTTGCCGATAAAGCAGGAACGGAATTGCCCGGTGTGGTCAAAAGTATTGAGGGTGATCGGATTGAGGTGGACTTTAACCACCCGCTGGCAGGGCGTACCCTGACCTTTGAGGTCGACGTTCTCGACGTTAAACCGGCGCTGACCCATTAAACGCGCCATTAATTGTAACGGTACTCTCCATTTTTTAGCGATGCAGTGGCATCAAGGCGTGAGCATGGCTTCCGAAAAAGCTTCTGAAACAGCTTCCAAAACGCTCCCGGAAACGACAAACGACACCCCGGTGCAGATCAAGCTGGCCAACCCGCGCGGGTTTTGCGCTGGGGTTGATCGGGCAATCGATATCGTCAATCGCGCACTGGATGTGTTCGGTCCGCCGATTTACGTGCGCCATGAGGTCGTCCACAACCGCTTTGTGGTCGACACACTGCGCGAGCGTGGCGCGGTATTCGTCGAAGAACTGGATGAAGTGCCGGATGACGTTATCGTGATTTTCTCCGCCCATGGCGTATCGCGTGCGGTGCAGGAAGATGCCGAGCGGCGCGGGCTGAAAGTGTTTGATGCCACCTGCCCGCTAGTTACCAAGGTCCACATGGAAGTGCTGCGTTACGCCAAACGCGGCCAAGAGTGCATTCTGATTGGTCACGAAGGGCACCCCGAAGTGGAAGGCACCATGGGGCGCTACGATACCTCCCACGGTGGCCGCATTTATCTGGTCGAAGACGAGCACGACGCGGCCAATTTGGATGTCAAAGATCCCACAAAGCTGGCGTTTGTGACCCAGACCACGCTGTCAATGAACGACACCGCCAAGGTAATCGAGGCGCTGCGAGAAAAATTCCCCGAGATCAGTGGCCCGCGCACGGATGATATCTGCTACGCCACCCAAAACCGCCAAGATGCGGTGCGTGAGCTGGCCGCCGAGAGCAATTTGGTGCTGGTGGTGGGTAGCCCCAACAGTTCCAACTCCAATCGCCTGCGTGAGCTTTCCGAAAGCATGGGGACACCGGCGTACTTGATCGACAATGCCGAGCAAATCGATGAGAGTTGGCTGAATAACGTGCAGCGCATCGGCGTCACCGCTGGGGCCAGCGCGCCCGAAGTGCTAGTGAAAGGCGTGATCGAGCGGCTGAAGTCACTCGGTGCCGCCACACCGGAAGAGCTAGAAGGCCGCGAAGAAACCATCACTTTCTCCATGCCCCGTGAGCTGCGTCAACAGGTAATTGCCAGCAGCTGATGCAAAGTGTATCGGCTTGCGACATACTGAAAACGTATGAGACGCCGATAACAGGAGCACCGCTGTGCCCTCACTCTTTCGTTTACCCGGCGGCCTACCGCGCCGCCAGCATGGTTTCACCCTGATCGAGCTGATGATCGTTGT
>JBNJFC010000075.1:0-8618 GCA_051746485.1 Pseudomonadota bacterium | reverse complement strand
TTGGATCAATACCCGCATGAACTCTCTGGCGGCATGCGTCAACGCATCATTATCGCCATCGCACTACTGCTCGACCCGGATATCATCGTTGCCGACGAGCCCACCACGGCACTGGATGTGACCATTCAGGCCGAGATCATGGCGTTATTGCTGGAGCTTTGCGAAAAGTACAACGTCGGGCTGATTTTGATCACCCACGATTTAGGCGTCGTGAGCCAGGTCACCCAGCGCATGCTGGTAATGTATGCCGGGCGCGTGATCGAACAAGGACCGACGCGTGAAATCATTAACGACCCCCAGCATCCCTATACCCAAGGGCTGATCAACGCGCTACCACAAATGGCCACGCCAGGTGAGAAACTCAACCAAATTCGTGGCAGCATGCCTTCGCTATCTAACCTGCCCAGTGGCTGCGCTTTTCATCCGCGCTGCGACTTTATCAAACGCGCCGATGGCACCCAGCGCCCAGCCTGCACTCAGCAAGTGCCGGAGTTTGTTACGTCGGGCAACTGCAAGGTCGCCTGCCATATGGTAGCCGAACTGTTAGAAAAAGAGGCCAATAATGAGGCCCGCCTGAAGGAGACGAACCCATGAACGCGCAGGCAGAGGCCATGACGGATCACCGCATTCCGACGCAAAACGAAGAGAGCGCCGAGTCACTCTTGCAAATTCGTGGTTTGAAAAAGCGTTTTTCGCTGTCGGGGGATTTCCTCGACCAGCTGCGTTTCAAAGGCGGCAAGTTGGTGCGCCACCAAGAGTACGTCCACGCGATTAATGGGGTGAACCTGGATATCCACCGCGGCGAGGCGCTGTGCGTAGTGGGCGAATCCGGCTGCGGCAAATCCACCGTCGCCCGTATCGTCATGGGGCTAATCACCCCCACCGAAGGAGAGATCCGCTACAACGGCGAGCGTATCGACAACCTTAGCTCGCGTGCGCTTTTGCCCTACCGCAAGCGCATGCAGATGATCTTTCAAAACCCATATGCGTCGCTGAATCCCCGCATGACGATTCAGCAAACGCTCGAAGAGCCATTGCGCTTACACCATCCTGATTGGGATCGCCAGAAAGTCGTCGGCAAGGTCGAAGAGGTGATGCACTCGGTAGGCATCGACCCGGATTGGGGCAAGCGTTTCGGCCACGAATTCTCCGGTGGCCAGCGCCAGCGCATCGCCATTGCCCGCGCGCTGGCGGTGGATCCCGAGTTTATCGTCGCTGACGAGCCCATCTCGGCGTTGGATGTGTCCATTCAGGCGCAGGTGTTGAACCTCTTGATGGAAGCGCAGCACGAGCGCAACCTCACTTACCTGTTCATCACTCACGATCTGGCCGTGGTAGAGCACTTCGGCACTCGGGTCGCAGTGATGTATCTTGGCACGGTGTGTGAGATCGCCAACACCGCTACGCTCTTTTCCAAACCGCGCCATCCCTATACGCAGGCGCTCATGTCGGCCATTCCGCGCTTGGAAGATGACCGACCGCAGCATGTCCGCTTGGAAGGCGAAGTCCCAACACCAGTGAACCTGCCCAGCGGCTGCGTCTTCCACGGCCGCTGCCCTTACGCCAATGCGCGCTGCAAACAGGAAATTCCCGTGCTGCAAACCCAGGATGACGGCACACGCGTGGCGTGTCACGCTGTTGAGGAAGGCCGACTGTGAGGCGGCCGTTAGTTCCTTTATGGAGACGTAAGGCATGGAAATCCGCTGGCTAGAAGACTTTATCGCCCTGGCCAGGACCCGGCATTTCTCCCGCGCGGCGGATGAACAGCACGTTACTCAGCCCACCTTCTCGCGGCGCATCAAGCTGCTTGAAGAAGAAATGGGCGTGACGCTGATCAACCGACAAACGCTGCCGCTCTCGCTCACCCCCGCCGGGGAAGAATTTCTCACCCTGTGCGAACAGGTCACCGAGCGGGTGCGTTTAACGCGTGATCGTGTGCGGGAGATCAATGCCGGGCAGCAGCGGCGCATCATGCTCGCCGCCCCGCAGAGCCTTTTGACTCATTTTTTGCCCGAATGGTTAGCGACAAGCGAGTGGCAAGCGCGCTTACAGCCTTATTTGCGCGCGACCACCTGGGTAGCGAGCGACTATTTTCAGGCGCTGGCTAGAGCCGAGTGTGATCTCGCGCTGTGTTATTGGCCGAGCGAGCGCTGCGAGCTGGATATCGACACCGGCAACTGTTTCTACCGCGTGGTGGGCCACGAAAAGCTCATACCGGTAACCTCGTTTACCGCCAACGGCGAGCCTAGCGCCCTGCTGCCGGGCTCACGCCAAGCGCCGCAGCCCTGGCTGGCTTACCCTAAACGCAGCCTGTTAGGAACCGTATTAAAAACGCATCTCGCGCGATTGTCACAAAGTGCGTATCTGACCGTGCAGAGTGAAATTTCTTCTGCGGTGAGTATCAAAGAGTTACTTGCGCTTGGCTACGGAATGAGCTGGTTGCCCGAACGCACGGTGCAGGCTGAGCTGGACAGCGGTACGCTGGTGCGCGCCGGTGATAGCCGTTGGGATGTGCCGCTAGAACTACGCCTCTATCGCCACCCGAGCCAGCACCATGCCGGGCTTGATACGTTCTGGAATGCGCTGCCCTCATCGCGCGGCTAAGATTTCGTCAGCGACTCTTTTTTTAAGGTTTATTATGTCTGAAACGCTTCATCGTCAGCACAAAGCCCATCTCGATAACTTACTCAATGCCTATCGCTCGCTCATGGCGCAGCACGATTACGACAGTATTGCGCTCTACAGCGGCCATGCTGCCCCCCACTACGGCGATGACCAAATGCCCAACTTTCAGGCATTCGGGCATTTCGTGCATTGGGTGCCACTGTGGGAAGCCGAGCACAGCTGGCTCGTCGTCTATCCCGACAAGCGCCCAACGCTGTACCTTTACGCCCCGAACGACTTCTGGCACTTGCCCGCTATGCTCCCCGAAGAGCCATGGGTTGCCGAATTCGACGTGCAACTGTGTACCAATGCCATCGCACCGCCGCTAAGCGAGAACACCGCGATCATAGGCGATATGGCCGCGCTACGAGCCAGCGGGGGCGCACTACCCAACGGTCAGGCCAACCCCGAGACCCTCACTTATGCGCTCGATGAGCTACGCATAATCAAGAGTGACTACGAAATCACCTGCCTACGCGAAGCCAATCGCCTCGCGATGGCAGGCCACGAAGCTGCTCATGCCGCCTTTGCCGGCGCTTGTTGCGAGCTTGATATTCAGCTCGCTTACCTAGCCGCAAGCCGTCAACGCGAATCGCACGTGCCCTATGCCAATATCATCGGCATGAACCAGCACGCAGGTGTTTTGCATTACCAGCACTACGATACCAGCGCTCCCACAAAGCGCTACAGCCTACTGGTGGATGCGGGGCGGCGTTTTCGCGGCTACAGCGCCGATATTACCCGCACCCACTTAGGGCCGGATGCGCCTGCGCTGTTCGAGACGCTTATCAGCGCTATGTACGCGGTAAAAGACCGCCTGATCGCGCAATTAGCGCCCGGTGTCGATTTTGTCGCCCTGCATGAGAAAATGCACCATGAACTGGCTGAGGTGCTGATTGATCACGATCTGTTTCGCGGCTCACGCGAGGCGGCCGTCGCCGAAGGTGTTACTCGTGCATTTTGCCCCCATGGCCTAGGCCACTCGCTTGGCGTTCAAGTGCACGATGTGGCCGGGTTGCGCACGGCGAGCGGCGAGCCCGCCCCGGCACCTGAAAGACACCCAGCGCTACGGTTAACCCGCACCTTGATGCCGAGCATGGTGGTCACCATTGAGCCGGGGCTCTATTTTATCCCGATGCTGCTCGCGCCGCTGCGTAACACCAGCCTGCCCATTAACTGGACGCTGGTCGATCAACTCATGCCCTGCGGCGGTATTCGCGTTGAGGACAATATCGCCATCACGTTAGATGGTTTCGACAACCTAACGCCGTAAACGGTAGCCATTTTGCCGCTCAACCGGCCGCTTAAGATGGAAATTGATCAACAATCTTGATCAACAATCAGGCAAAAAAAAAGTCCCCCGAAGGGGACCCAGGTGGAGCACGCCAGCTCACTCGGTGTATCGCTAACCGAAAGGTCGCGATATGGGCGATAAAGGGAGAGTCCGTTGCTGTCGCGGTTGGCTCTTTTCAATCGCCCTTTGCCCTATACCTAGCGACAAACGTGCCATTATTTAAAAAATACAATAAAATCAAATTATTAACAAAAATCCGTTTGAATGTTTTTTTGTACCCCTTTCCCTTATAGGTTTACACGCACCAACAACGAACAATTTTTCTTCCTTTTGTTGCAGGATGATGCAAGCAGGCGTTAAGGGGTTACGATAATTTTGATTTGCGATTTATCGTTGAGTAGCGCTTCAAAGCCATCGTCAACAATGTCCGCCAGTGGGATACGCTGCGTCACCATGTCTTCAGCGCGGAAATAACCTTGCTCCATCAGCGCCATCACAGCGGGATAGATATGGCGATAAGCGATGATGCCTTTCATGGTGCGCTCTTTGATCACTAGGTCATTTGGCTGAAAACTCGCTTCCCCCTCCCAGATGCTAACCACCACCGTTTCGCCGCCGGCATGAGTGCTGTGTAGCGCTTGGTTGAGCACCTCGGGAATGCCGGTGACCTCAAACGCCACGTCAACGCCGCCGCTGCTGAGTGCCTGCAGCTTCTCAATCGCATCTTCTTGCTTTGGATCGATGACGACAGCGCCTAACGATTCGGCCTTCGCTTTACGCGAGTCAGACACTTCCACGGCGTAAATTTGCGCGGCTCCGGCCGCTTTTAGGGCTTCAATCGTCATTAAGCCAATCGGGCCGGCGCCGAATACCGCCGCGCTGTCACCGGCCTTTAAGCTGCTCTGGCGCACCGCATGCAAACCCACCGCCGCAGGCTCAACCAGCGCACCCTGCTCGTAGCTAAGCGCATCCGGCAGTTTATGCACCATGTGCTCACCCATCACGGTGAACTCAGAAAAGCCCCCGCCGCCGCCGGAGAGCCCGTGAAAACCAAGCTCAGGCGTGAGATTGTAGCGCTCCATCAAGTAGGCGCCGTCTTTGTTGGGCGATAAGATCGGTTCGATTGCCACACGATCACCCACCTGAACCCGCGTCACTTTATCGCCAACGTCCACCACTTCCCCGGCAAACTCATGGCCCATAATAATGGGCGCCTGTTCACCGCTGATCGGGTGCGGCGCTCCCACCGGAATAAAAATCGGCCCGGCCGCGTATTCGTGCAAATCACTGCCGCAAATACCACACGCGACGACTTTCACTTTGACCTCATGTGGATCGCTCACTTCTGGTACAGCTGCCGCCTCCACACGCAAATCTTTCGCCGCATACCATACTGCTGCCTGCATGTTAGATTGGCTCATCCTAACCTCCTTCATCGTCTCTCGTTTTGAGTGACTATTTATCAATGATCATGTCGAATGCCTGATTCAGTGTGGCACGTCTTCAGAGGCTATGATTGACGCTTATCATTGATGCCCGTTTCTATTTTTTAAGTGAGCATGTCCTAAGCGAGCACGCCTTACGTGACATGTGTTATGTAAGCGCGCCTTAAATGTACGTACCTAAAGCGCATGAAAGCAGTCGCTGGTCTGATCGATACCTCTCACGTACACTTGTTTGAAATCATTTTTACCAAAGCCGAGGCACCCAATGGCGTTTGACTCTACCTCCTCCTACATTGCAACCGATGCGCTCAAGCAGGCCGTCAATGCCGCTGTTACGCTGGAGCGCCCGCTACTGATCAAGGGCGAACCCGGCACTGGGAAAACCCTTTTGGCCGAGGAAATGGCCGAATCACTCGGCACCCAGTTGATCACATGGCATATCAAATCCAGCACCAAAGCAGCGCAAGGCCTTTATGAATACGACGCGGTGAGCCGCCTGCGCGATTCTCAGCTAGGCGTTGAGGGTGTCGAAAATGTCGCCAACTACATCAAACCCGGCAAGCTCTGGGAGGCCTTTAGCGCCGATGAGCGCGTTGTGCTATTGATTGACGAGATCGACAAAGCGGATATCGAATTTCCCAATGACCTGCTTCAAGAACTCGACCGCATGGAGTTTCACGTCTACGAGACCGGTGAAACCGTCCGCGCCGAGAAGCGCCCGATTATCGTCATCACCTCGAACAACGAAAAAGAGCTGCCCGATGCGTTTCTGCGCCGCTGTTTTTTCCACTACATCGAATTTCCTGACCGCGAGACCATGCAGGCGATTGTCGACGTACACTTCCCTGACATTGCCCCTAGGCTTGTCAGCGAAGCGCTGGAAGTGTTTTTCGACCTACGCGCCGCGCCGGGCCTGAAGAAAAAGCCCTCCACCTCTGAACTGGTCGACTGGCTGAAACTGTTGATGGCCGATGAGCTGGCCAAAGAAGCGCTCTATGACCGCGACCCTGGCAAGGCATTACCACCGATGGCCGGTGCGCTGGTCAAAAACGAGCAAGACACTCAATTACTGGAACGCCTAGCGTTCATGCTGCGTAGGAAAGGCCGCTAAGCCATGTTTATTGGCCTATTTGACACCCTTAAGCGTGCGGGGGTGCCTGTCTCGTTGCGCGAGTTATTGGACCTTCACGCGGTGGTGGAACGCGGCGTGGTGTTCGCCGATATGGAAGCGTTCTACCAAGTGGCGCGTACGGTCATGGTCAAAGACGAACGCTATTTTGACCGTTTTGATCGTGCCTTTTCCGCCTGGTTTAAAGGGCTTGAAGACATGGACGCCGCCATTGAAGCGCTAATCCCCGACGACTGGCTGCGCCGAGAATTTGAAAAACAGCTGACTGACGAGGAAAAAGCCAAGATCGAGTCTCTAGGCGGGCTCGAAGAGCTCATCGAGACGTTCAAAAAACGCCTGGAAGAGCAAAAAGAGCGCCACGCAGGCGGCAACAAATGGATCGGCACCGGCGGCACGAGCCCGTTTGGCGCCTACGGCTATAACCCGGAAGGCATTCGGATCGGCCAAGATGGCTCCCGCCATCGCCGCGCCACCAAAGTATGGGATGAGCGGCGTTTTCGCGACTACGATGACTCGCTAGAACTGGGCACGCGCAATATCAAAATGGCGCTGCGTCGCCTACGTAAGTTTGCCCGCCAGGGCGCGCTAGAGGAGTTCGATGTCGACAGCACTATCCGCGAAACTGCCCGCGACGGAGGCCTTCTTAACGTACAGATGCGCCCAGAGCGTCATAATGCGGTGAAGGTGCTTTTATTGCTCGATGTTGGCGGCTCCATGGACGACCACATCCGCACCTGTGAAGAGCTCTTTTCGGCGGCCCGCTCAGAGTTTAAGCACCTTGAAGCCTACTACTTCCATAACTGTATCTATGAAGGGCTTTGGCGCAGTAATGCCCAGAGCCAAGCCCGGCGCTTTGAAGAACGTATACCAACAATGGATATACTTCACACTTACGGCGATGACTATCAGGTAGTGATCGTGGGTGATGCGGCCATGTCGCCGTATGAAATTACTCACCCAGGCGGTAGCGTCGAGCATTTTAACGACGAGCCGGGCGGCGTATGGCTTAAGCGCTTCACTGAGAAATTTCCTCGCTTGGCCTGGCTTAACCCCATGCCACCGCGTGCCTGGGAGTACACCTACTCGACTCAGCTGGTTCGCGAGATCATTGATGACCGCATGTATCCCATGACCCTGGAAGGCCTCGAAAACTCCATGCGCGAGCTGGCCAAATAAAGCATCGGGGGAGTCGCCTCCCCCGTCCTCTTACCCCCTCCTAAGCCGAGTTTACCCCGCTCACCCAGGTGCTGCAGAGAAAGCCGACAAAGTAGCCAGACGTGATCATAGTAGCCTTCCCCTTCCCCCTTGCCACACAACGTTACGCATCGACAGCAACGAACAAGCCATTGCCCTGAATAAAGAGTGCCATTGACGGCTTTCAAGACAATCGTTGACAGGCTTACGTTCTTTATATAGAACGTTCTGTATAAAGAACAGCATAGCGGAGCCGCGGAAAGCCCCATGGATAAGCTCTCACTCAACACGCTGGGCCAGCACCTTCAAGCACTTCGCCTCAAGCGGGGCTGGTCGTTGTCGCAGTTAGCGAATGCGGCTGGCATCGCTAAATCTAATTTAAGCCGCCTGGAGCAAGGCAACGGCAACCCGACACTGGATACCATCTGGCGCTTAGCGGTGCAGCTAAATGTACCTTTCGGCACCCTGGTCGAGCCAATCAACGTGCCGCTGGGAGAAGAAGATGGCGTGCAGGTGCGCTTGATCGACCAAGGCAAAGACACTCCTCAAGTGGATGCTTATTGGATGCGCTGCTCGCCTCATACGCTTCGCCATGCCGAAGCCCATACACCGGGCACGCGTGAATCGCTAACACTGATTAGCGGCTGGCTGGAAGCGGGGCCAGCGGGGGCAATCAAGGTGCTGACACCCGGAGAGGCGATCACCTTCCCTGCCGACCAACCGCACCTTTACCGCACCCAATCGGCAGAGGCCACTTTGATGATGACCATCACCTACGGAGCAGAAGGTGAAACACTGTCAACTACCTCCGGCTGAAGCCGGAGGCTTGTAACCACAAGCCTGGTTGACCAGGGAGAGCGGGCGGTATCGCCGCTACGTTGATAACAGGTCG
>JBNJFC010000074.1:0-8749 GCA_051746485.1 Pseudomonadota bacterium | reverse complement strand
CACCCCGTTCGCTGCTCAAGTGGCAAGTGAACGTGCAGCAACTGCTGCAGCCGAGTATGGTGTGAAAAACGTCGACGTGCTGGTCAAAGGCCCCGGTCCTGGCCGTGAATCCGCCGTGCGCGCACTGAATGCCGCCGGCTTCCGCGTGCAAAGCATCACCGACGCGACGCCCATTCCCCATAATGGCTGCCGTCCGCCGAAGAAACGCCGCGTTTAAGGAGACAGATTCATGGCCCGTTATATTGGACCGAAGTGCAAATTGTCTCGTCGTGAAGGCACCGACCTCTTTTTGAAGAGTGGTGTGACTCCCTTCGAGAAAAAGTGTAAATCCGAGCAAATCCCGGGTGTACACGGCCAGCGTCGTCAGCGTCTTTCCGACTACGGCTTGCAGCTTCGCGAGAAGCAAAAAGTACGCCGTATGTATGGCGTACTCGAAAAGCAGTTCCGCAACTATTACAAAGCCGCTGCCCGCCTGAAAGGCGCGACCGGTGAAGTATTGTTGCAGTTGCTTGAATCCCGACTGGACAACGTCGTCTACCGGATGGGCTTCGGCTCGACTCGCTCTGAAGCGCGTCAGCTGGTCAGCCACAAGGCGATTGTCGTGAACGGAAAAACCGTTAACGTGGCTTCTTATCAAGTGAAGCCGGGTGACGTGGTTTCTATTCGCGAAAAGGCGAAGAACCAAGCTCGCATCCAAAACGCATTGGCACTCGCTGCCAACCGCGGTGATGTGGTGTGGATTGAAACCGACGCCAAGAAGATGGAAGGCACTTTCAAGGCTCTGCCTGAACGCGGTGACCTGTCTGCCGACATCAACGAAAACCTGATCGTCGAGCTGTACTCGAAGTAAGCCGTTAATAGCTTCTTCAAGCCCGGGCGGAGTAGCGCTGCTTCCCGCCCGGTTACTCTTGAGTTGAATGCTCTTGAGTGCTCAGTATCCGTTTGGCAGCCTGAAAGGTGTTCTTATGCAGCGTTCAGTGACCGAGTTTCTCCGTCCTCGCGACATCAAGGTCGAAGAAATCAGCGCACATCACGCCAAAATCGTTCTCGAACCGTTCGAGCGCGGCTTTGGTCACACCCTGGGGAATGCACTACGTCGCATTCTGCTTTCATCCATGCCCGGCGCTGCCGTGGTAGAGGCTGAAATTGCTGGTGTCGAGCACGAATATAGTGCGCTCGAAGGGGTGCAGGAAGATGTCATTGAAATCCTCCTGAATTTGAAAGATGTTGCGATCAAGATGCACAGCCGCGATGAGGCGGTGCTCTCGCTGAACAAGCAGGGCCCAGCCGTCGTCACCGCTGGCGACATTGCGCTTGATCATAGCGTCGAAATCGTTAACCCGGACCACGTGATTGCCCACGTCAATGAGGGTGCCGAGCTGAAAATTCAGCTTAAGGTAGCCATGGGTCGTGGCTATGAGCCGGCAGACGTTCGTGGCTCTGATGAAGAGTCCCGCACGATTGGGCGCCTGCAGCTGGATGCCACCTTCAGTCCTGTGCGTCGTGTTTCCTACGCAGTCGAAGCCGCTCGTGTTGAGCAGCGTACCGACCTCGATAAGCTGATTATCGATCTGGAAACTGACGGTACTTTGGATCCGGAAGAGGCTATCCGCCGCAGCGCGACCATTCTGCAAGAGCAGCTGGCCGCCTTCGTCGACCTGGAAGCTGATAAAGAGCAGGAAGTCGAAGAAGAAGAAGATCACGTTGATCCGATTCTACTGCGCCCCGTAGACGATCTTGAGTTGACCGTTCGCAGCGCTAACTGCCTAAAAGCCGAGAATATTTACTATATTGGCGATCTGATCCAGCGCACAGAAGTTGAGCTGTTGAAGACCCCGAATCTCGGTAAAAAATCTTTGAACGAAATCAAAGACGTTTTGGCAGCACGCGGCTTGTCCCTCGGCATGCGGCTAGAGAATTGGCCGCCCGCTAGCCTGAAGGACGACAAGGCCTCTGCGTGAGCGTCGACTTGAGTCCCAGTTTGGTAAGGAATCACAACCATGCGTCATCGTAAGAGTGGTCGTCAATTAAATCGTAACAGCTCGCATCGTCAGGCCATGTTCAAAAACATGTCCGTGTCGCTAGTCGAGCACGAAGTGATTAAGACAACCCTACCCAAAGCCAAAGAGTTGCGTCGTGTCATCGAGCCGCTGATTACTTTGGCCAAGCAAGACAGCGTTGCCAACCGTCGTTTGGCGTTTGCCCGCACGCGCTCTAAAGAAGCCGTCGGCAAACTGTTCAACGAACTAGGTCCGCGCTACGTCGAGCGTCCGGGCGGTTACGTCCGTATTCTCAAGTGCGGTTTCCGCACCGGCGACAACGCGCCAATGGCATACGTTGAGCTTGTGGATCGTCCGGTAATTGAAGAAGCTGTCGCTGAAGAGTAATTTTTAGCCGACACGTCTTCACTGCCGGTAAAACCGGCCTTATCCTTTTGCGTTAACAGCGCTTGGGTAAGGCCGGTTTTTTTTGCTTTGTTTATCAGTTAAAACTTATTTAAGGTTTTGTTTCGTGCTAAATCATATTCTACGTATTTACGCTTGCTTTGTTATGGCATTTAAGGCGAAGCTGACCATAATAAAAAAATTAAGCCGTTAAATTGGCTTCGTTACGGGGGCATCACATGCAAGGGGCATCGGCATACGCATCCCAGCTGCGCGTTCAAACGCGTAGCTTGTGTTTGGTCTGGCTAGTTTTATTTGTATCATGCTTGGCACTTTTTGTGTCTTCAAGCGTCCACGCGAATCCGCGTTATGCGGGCATCGTAGTCGATTTGGATAATGGCGAAGTGCTCTACGCCGAAAATGCCGATGCGCAGCGCTATCCTGCCTCGTTAACCAAGATGATGACGCTCTATTTGGCGTTTGAAGCGTTGGAAGGCGGTACCCTGCGTTTAGGTCAAGCTCTGCCCGTCTCGCGTTATGCTGCCGCTAAACCTGCGGTAAAACTATGGCTTGCCGCGGGTAGTTCGATTCCGGTCGACACCGCCATTCGGGCCCTGGCGGTTCGCTCGGCGAATGACGTCGCCGCCGTGGTTGCCGAAGCGTTAGGCGGCAGCGAAGTGCGTTTTGCGCAAATGATGACCGCTAAAGCGCGCGAGCTGGGCATGCACGCCACTACCTTTCGCAATGCTTCAGGCTTACCCGATGATGCTCAGGTTACGACGGCGCGTGATATGCTGACGCTCTCGGTACGCGTCATGCAGGACTTTCCCCAGTATTATCATTATTTTGGCCTGCAAGAATTCGTTTATCGCGGGACCAAACACGCAAGCCATAATCGCTTGGTCAAAAACTACCCGGGTGCTGATGGGTTGAAAACCGGCTTTATTCGTGCCTCAGGGTTTAATGTTGCGACCACGGCCACGCGAGGCGGGCGTCGGTTAGTCGGTGTGGTGATGGGCGGGTTTAGCTCTCAATCCCGCGATAGACACATGGCGGATTTGCTCAATCGCAGCTTTATGCGTGCCGATTTGCGTGATCACAGCACATGGTTAGCCAATGCCAACTTCTCGCGTGAATTTATGCGCTTTGGTCAGCCACGATTGGCTGAGCCCGTAGAGCCCGCGCCTGCCGCACGCTCGCCTCAGCTTCTAGCGTCGCTGGAAACGTCTGTTAATACGGCTCAAGGTGGTCGTGCTGATATAAACGCGGTTGATTCCTCAATCACTGATCGAAGTGACCCGTTGCGCGCGTTGATTGAGCGCGAAACGACACTTCCCACCCCATCTGCGGCGGGGACTTGGGGTATTCAGGTGGGGGCCTTTAGCTATGTCGACCAAGCGCAGCAGTTTGCACGACTTGCCGCCGAACGTTTGCCCCACGAGATGAATGGCCGTATTGCGGTGGATACGCTGGATAGCCAGCGCTCGCTCTTTCGCGCCCGGCTGATGGCACTACAAGAAGGCCAGGCGCGGCAGGCTTGTCAGCAGCTCAAAGCTCAGGGGATGGAGTGTATGGTGGTTAACGCAAGCCTCTAAACATCGCATCGTCACGACACCTCGTCAGGGCAACTTGGCGGGGTGTTTTTATTTTGATCAATACCGGTGGGGGGAGACGATGAGTTCATCGTTAAAAGGGATTGGCTGTATGTGCCTCGGTGTGCTATTTCTCGCCTTAGGCGATGCCGTTTCGAAATGGTTAGGCGAGGTGCATTCGCCCCTGCAAATCATCTTTTTTCGTACGCTTGTATCACTCCCGTTAATCGCGTTATTGGCTTACTTTGCCGGTGGGATGCGCAAGCTACGCACCAAGAGGCCTAAAATTCATTTGCTGCGTGGGATCATCTATACCGGCACGATGGGGTTTTTTGTGTTGGGGTTAACGATGCTACCGCTGGCGGAAGCCACGGCGATTGCATTTGTTGCGCCGCTTTTTGTCACGCTGCTGTCGGTGCCGCTATTGGGGGAACGTATTGAGCCGCCGGTGCTGGCGGCATCGCTGGTCGGCTTTCTCGGAGTGCTCATCGTCGTGCGACCCGGCGGCGATGCTTTTGGCATGGGCGCTTTGGTATTGATAGCCGCTGCCCTGTGTTATGCCTTGATGATGATCACCGCCAGGCGCTATGGCGGTCGCGAGCATCTTTGGGCGATGGTGTTTTATATGACCGTGGTACCGCTTGTATTAACTGCCGCCACCTTACCGTGGGTGTGGCAAACGCCGCAGCCGTGGCACTGGTTGGGGTTTCTGGGCTCGGGAGTGTTTGGCGTCGGCGCGACGGCGTTTATTACCTTAGCGTTTCGCTTTGCGCCGGCGGCTATCGCCGCTCCGTTTGACTACAGCGCGATGCTTTGGGCAGTGCTCTTAGGCTGGTGGTTCTGGGGTGAACTGCCCGACATTTGGGTATGGGTGGGGAGTGTGCTGATCATCGGCAGTGGTTTGGCGATCGCCTATATGGAGCGCCGCACCAGCCTCAAGCGTCGCCCGAGCGCATGACTTCGCGTTGGCGCCATCGCGTCGCAAGTTCCCGCGCGGCACTTTGTGGCGAGGCTTGGCCACAAATGGCCGAGATGACGGCCATGCCATTAGCGCCGCTCTGTTTAACGGCTTCAACGTGGCGCGTTTTTAATCCGCCAATCGCCACGCTAGGAACAGCGCTTGCCTTTACCAAGGCGGCCAAGCCATCAAATCCCAGTGGTGCAGCGTGATCCTGTTTGCTAGCAGTAGCAAACACAGGCCCTAAGCCAACGTAATCCAGCCCTTCATTGGGAGTGGCCTTCAGTTGCTCAAACGTATTGATCGATAAGCCGACAATGGCGTCCGGCCCAAGCGCGTCACGCGCCTCACGCACGGTGGTATCGCTCTGGCCGACGTGCAAGCCTTCGGCGCCGCTGGCGAGGGCGACCTTCAGGCGGTCGTTGATGATCAAAGGAATACCCTGTGGCTTCAGCACCGCGTTAAGCCGCTTGGCCTGGTCAATCATGCTTTTTTCGCTAGCGTGTTTATCGCGCAACTGCACCATTGTCACACCCCCGGCCACCGCTTCTTCCACGGTGCGCTCAAGGCCGTAGAGTTGGCACATGGTGGCATCGGTGACGAGGTAAACCGAGAGGTCAAAGCGCATTGATAAGCTCCAGCGAAAGATGTTGGTCAAGGTCTTGCGGAGTTAGCTGGTAAAGAGCATCTAGGAACGCGGGCATAAAGCTGCCGGGACCTTGAGCTTGGCCACCCGCACGTGCACCAGCCAGGGCAAAACAGCCAAACGCGGCGGCAGTTCCTTCAAGCGGCTGCTCGTCAGCCACGGCCATAAACGCGGCTACGGTCGCACTTAGCGCGCAGCCGAGTGTCGTCACCCGGGGCATCAGCGCATGGCCGCCGGTCACGCGCAATGTGCTTTCGCCGTTCGTAATCAGGTCGACATCGCCACTAACCCCCACGATACAGCGCTGTCCGCGCGCTAATTGACTGGCGGCTGCGTGGGCATGCTCGGCGCTTGCCGTGCTATCAACGCCGCGCCCGGGGTTGGCGATGCCGTTAAGGGTGAGAATTTCGGATGCATTCCCGCGAATGACGCGGGGCTGGTGCTTCAGCAGGTCAGCGCAGAGACGCCGACGGTATGCCGTGGCACCGACGGCTACCGGGTCGAGCACCCAAGGGGTGTTGTGTGCGCTGGCAGTGCGCGTGGCACAATGCATGGCGCTTGCCCAAGGGGATGAAACGGTGCCGATATTGATCGATAACGCATCGCTGAGCGCAACGAATTCGTCGACTTCTTCTATGGCATGCAACATGGCCGGCGAGGCGCCGAGCGAAAGCAAGGTATTCGCGCTACTGTTCATCGCCACATAATTGGTGATGCAGTGCGTCAGTGGGGTGCGTTGGCGCAGGGCGGTTAAGTAGTGACTCAAAGCAGGTGCTGGTGGCATGACATCCTCCCGGGCGGGAGGCAATGGGGCGAGACCCACGACTCCCTACGCCGGTATTATCCGGTTCAGGTGATAAGGGTACGTCTCAGCCCGGTTTTCCGTAGAAAATTACGAGCGCCCCTGTCGTATTCGATGAGGTCTATCGTAGCGGATATGTCAGCGAAAGGCGATCCGTGTGCCATAGGCGAGCATTTCGTTAGGCGTTAAAGCGTGCCCGGGAACGCCGATCATTTCATCCCCGCATTGATCGCTGAAGGTCAGAATGCCGTGCTTCAAGCCTAGCTGACCCATCTTGTCGCGAATTTCGCCGGTGCCCAGGAAGGTGCAGGTCTTGCCCTGTTCGTCGCTCAATTCGGAAACCCCTTGCGGGTGGTGAAAGCGCACCGTGTAGATGCCATCCATCGACTCCACTTCCACAAGAGGCGAAAAGCCATTGTGAATCGCATGGGAAAGTTGTTTATAGGTAATACGATCATTCAAGGCATAATCGTTGTTTGACATGTCATCATCCTCGCCAGATTCGCTTCTTGTATAGACTGTGACACTTAAATGTAGAAGGTTTGTGACATTTTTCCATCCTAAAACGTGCGAAAGCGACGTTTGTGCCAAGGCCGTAGGCTGATAAAGTCATAAATCTCAATGCATCATAAAAGGAGCGACACGATGACTTTTCAAGGAGAGCAGCATCCCGGCGTAAAAGCCGCGCCCGCCGAGACGCGAGAGTTTCGCCTAAATCATACGATGTTGCGGATCAAAGACCCCGAGCGTTCCTTGGCGTTTTACTCGCAAGTATTCGGTATGCAGGTGATGCGGCGGCTGGATTTCGAAGAGATGAGCTTTTCGCTCTATTTTCTCGCCAAGTTGGAGGAGAGCGACAATGTGCCGGAGGAGACTGGGGCGCGTACGGTCTGGACATTCAGCCAAAAAGGGCTGTTAGAGCTAACGCATAACTGGGGCACGGAGGATCAGGATGACTTTGCCTATCATGACGGCAACGCCGAGCCGCAGGGGTTTGGTCATATTTGCTTTAGTGTCCCGAATGTAGAAGCGGCTCAGGCGTGGTTCGACGAGCACGATGTCACCTTCGTCAAGCGCGCCGATCAAGGTAAAATGAAAGACGTCATTTTCGTGAAGGACCCCGACGGCTACTGGATCGAAGTGATCCAAGCCGACCGCATGGCGACCATGGGCGACTGACAATGGCGCATTTGCTGTTTCGACTACGCCACGTCACAGAGGAAGAGGCCATGGAGGTTCGTCAGCTTTTAGAATCCCATGGTATGGATACCTACGAGACGCAGGCGGGTTTTTTCCGGCTGGGCGTGGATGCTATTTGGTTACGCGATTCCGCTCAGCTTGATGAGGCGAAGGCACTGCTTGCTGATTACCAAACGCAGCGCCTGGCAAACGCGAGGCGTGAGCACCAAGCCGCCATCGAACGTGGTGAGGCGCCGAGCCTATGGAAGCGCTTCGCCGCTCACCCGTTACAAGTCATCTTCGTGTTCGTGGCGGTGGTGGTGATTGCCCTCCTCACGCTGCTGCCGTTTATCGGCTTGGGGCGTTAAGCCGCTGCTAAATGTCCGCGCTTTAAATAGAACATCACGCCCTCTTTGCCAGCGCGAAGTTGAGGCGATGCGCCCACGGGGTAACGACACCAACTGCCCGCCGGGTACTCGGCGTCGTTATCCCATAGCGTTCCTTCCAACACGAAAACTTCTAACCCCCCGCTGAGCGGCGGATATTCGACCGTAACATCTTCTTCCCAGCGCTCTAGGCTCACCCGCTCCGGGCCAAAGGTGTGCAGCATTTTATAGGTGACGCCGGGACGCCGGTCGGGCTGCCAGGGCAAGCGGTGGGCGGGAACGGCTAGCTGTAACGCATCGTTCGGATCGAACTGATGAAGTTTAACCAGAATTAACGCCCCCTCTTCACCAATGTGCGGTGTGTGGCCGGTACCGATGGGGTTGCGAAGGTAACTCCCCGCCGGGTAGGCGCCATGCTCATCGGCGAAGACGCCCTCCAACACCAGAATTTCCTCGCCACCATCGTGAGCGTGGCGGCCAAAATGGCTATGCGGGGCATAGCGCACCAAGCTAGTCGCACGCGCCACTTCATCGCCAATGCGGTCTAACATCATGCGTTCCACGCCGGGGCTAGGGGAGTCCACCCAACGGTATTCGTCGGGTGTGATGGCTGCAAATTGGGAAAAATCCGCGTTTAAGCGCATAAGGGCGGCTCTTGCTAGGTAAGTGGAGGCCCTTAGTTTCTCTGATCGGTGGTTCAAAATGCAATGCAAACAGCGCTTTGACACATGGCCGATAAAATACCGCCTATACGGCGGTATCGATTGGGCCAGCCAATATCAGTGAGAATGACCGTCGTGGT